>NZ_CADFEO010000002.1:0-455068 GCF_902833075.1 Burkholderia sp. BCC0405 | reverse complement strand
CAGCACTGCGTTTTCAGCAGCAGAGAAGCGAGATTATGAACCGTGTTTCGCAGCTCGTCAACAACTTTTTAACATCAGCGTTGCGACTGCGGGGTTCAACTTCCGGGCCAGTAGCGCGCGCCAGACTGCCGCACACCACCAACCCTGCTTCCCTCTTCCGCGCCGCGTTTCCGTTAGCGCGAAAGAGGCGTGATTGTAGGCAGCTCGCAGCATTCATGCAAGGGGTTTGAAGCAACTTTTTTACAAAAGCTGCAATTCGGCCGGCCGGCCATGCCGCGGCACGAGACCGCTTACGGCGCAAAGAACGGACTAGAATGTGAGGTTCTTCGCCTCTTTCTATATACGTCTTTAATATGCGCCAGCGAATCGCCAAACGCCTCCCCCCCGATGCCGACAAACTGGTCGGTTTGTCGCTTGCGCTCTTCGCCTCGGGCAGCCGCATCGAGGATCGCTTCTGGGAAGCGAAGCTCGACGCGCTGCTCGCCAAGATTGTCCGCAACGGCAACCAGACCACGCTCGACGCAGCGCTCGACCATCTGCAGCAGAATCATCCCGACGCTTATGGCGCGCTCGCCGACATGGCCGAGACGCACAGCGAGTCGATGGTGGTCGAGCACGACGGCCAACCGTTCGATGCGCTGCTGGTCGCCGTCCCGGTTCTCGCATGGACGCGCTACATGATTCCGTCGGGCCCGCTCAAGGGTGACGTTGCCGACGCGCTGCGAACCCACCTGCAGGCACACGTCCTTGCGAACGGCACCCTCGTCGGGCTTGCACCGTTCCTCTACAGCATCGACCAGCTGCCGCGACACCACGTCGAGACCTACCGGCTCGCCCAGCAGCTCGCGCATGCGGCGATCAGCCAGCATCCGCCCAAGCTCAGCTTCGGCGACCTGCCCGAAACCTCGCCGATCCTGGCCGACCCGCGCTTCCTGCTCGCCGTCGTCGCTGCCCCCGCCGGCGCACCGCTGTTCCGATGGCAAGAAGAAGAAAGCGGCAGCCGGATCGAACGCGGCCAGTGCCTCGAACAATGGACGGCCCAGGGCGGCCCGAACCTGTCGATCGCCCTGCCCGGCTGCGAGTTCGAATGCCTACTTCCGGACGCGTACTATTCCGCTTGCCGCGATGCGGACGAACGTGTGCGTCCGCACACGGTGAAAACTGCCATTCGTTATCTTTTCGACACACTTGGTACAGCACCGCAAGAGCTGCGCGCGGTGGTCGCCGGCTTCGGTGAACGCCGTATCGACGAGTACCGTGTCGGCTTCACGCGGCGTGCCAGCAACGACGTAATCTACGGCGTCGTATGGCCGCTCTACGGCCGCGAAAACGGTGACATGTCGATCGACAGCACAACGCTCGAAGGTGAAGTACCGATCGAAGGACCGGTCGAGGAAATCGTGAGCCTGCTGAAGGAATGCGGTGTAACCGACGTCCGGCGGCACGCGGGCCGCTTCGAACCGGAATATTGCGATGACTGCGGCGTGCCGCTCTACGCAGATCCGCTCGGTGAAATCGTCCACGCGGAAATGCCGGAAGACGCGTCACCCGCCCAGCCGCACTTTCACTGACCCGCAGCACAGCAGGCCCTGACGGCCTGCCCGCCCGAAGCCGCTCACGGTTCCCGCCGGAGCGGCTTTTTACTTGTCTGCCATCCCGCCGCCCGAAATTTCATACTTTTCCTAAGCCTTTCAGCCAAGCAGACATCATGTAAGGTCTTTGTCATCATTAGACCCAAGGCATGCCAGACGGCAGATCAATGGCTCACATTACGGAGGTTGAATATGCGGTTCCTGATGCTCAATTCAGACGCCGAGCGGCGTGACGGACTGAAGGCCCTGTTGCGACAGATCGACCGTCACGCCGGCATCAACGATGCGCCCGACAGTTTCCAGGCGCGCAGGCTGCTGCGCAACCAGCGATTCGACCTCGTCGCGATCGACTGGCTCGACGTCGGCCGACTCAGCGACCTCCAGGCGCTTTGCAGCGCGTGCTCGCCGGCACCCGTCGCCGTCCTGGTCGACGAAACATCGCCGGAAGCCATCCAGCGCTTCTTCAACTACGGAGTCGCCGGCGTGATCCCGCATTCCACGCGGCCGCACCTGATCGCACGTGCGCTCGAGATCGTGCTGCTGGGCGGACACTACATTCCGCCTATCGCGCTCCGTCTGCTGCCGTCTACTGCTGCGGCGCGCTACGACGCCCATTTCCAGACACTCGCCGGATCGCTTCCCCGCCGGCCGCTGAGCGGCCTCTTGTCACCGCGGCAAGCGCAGATCATGCGCTTCGTCCACATGGGCAGCACCAACAAGATGATCGCCCGCACACTCGGCATCAGCGAAGGCACCGTCAAGATCCACCTCGCCAGCATCTTCCAGCAGCTCGGCGCCGCCAACCGCGCCGCCGCGGTCGCGATCTACAACGGCTGGCTGTCGCCCCACCTCGAGGTGCTTCTGGCGAACCGCAGTCGCACGCGCAAGCCGCCCATCGGTGAACACGGCCCGGTTCCGCTGCGTACACAACGGAATGACCGCCCGTACCCGTTGCCGTCCTCGATCGACAGCGCGCAGGACCTGCCGATCGCCGCCGAGCCGCCGGCGCGGTTCCGGCGCGAACGCTAGCCAAACAGTCTCGATATTGCGACGGTCGGTGTGTCCGGATTCCCACCTTTGATGCTCAACGAGTAATATGGACGCATGGGTTTTCTCTTCACACCGCTTCCGCTCTGGGTTGGCATCGGTGGCTGGATCGCCGCCGTGGCCCTGCTCGCGCTCGCGATCTGGAATCGTCCCTTCGTGCGCCTGCAGGACGCCACGCTCCAGCACGTGTGGCTCGCGCTCGTCACCGCCATCGCGGTCCTCTGGGCCTCGAATGCGTGGCTCGAAGACGGCATCGTCATGCATCTGCTTGGCGCGACGCTGCTCGTCACACTGTTCGACTGGACACTCGCACTGATCGCGATGGGCGCCATCACGGCGGTCGCCGCGATCATCTTCGACGCGCCCTGGCAGGGCATTGGCCTGACCTATCTGATCTACGGCGCGCTGCCGGTCGCCGTGTCGGCATTGCTGCAGCGCGCCGCACTCGCATGGTTGCCGCACAATCTCGCGTCGTTCATTACCGGCCAGGGATTCCTGTCGCCGGCCATCGCGATCGTCGCGGTCGCCGCTGCCGCGGCCGGGGTCCAGCTCGCGCTCGCGGATGGCGTGCCCGTCGTGATTCCCGCCGGCTATCTGCTGAACACCGCGCTGCTCGCACTCGGCGAAGCGTGGTTCACGGGCATGGCGACGGCACTCATCGCCGTCTATCGCCCCGCATGGGTCACGACGTTCGACGTCCGGCGCTATCGTCTCGGCGGCCCGCGCGCCTGAATTGCCCTCTGGCGGCGGCACCGTCGTCACGTGCCGGCAGCCCCTCGCGCAGTACGGCAGAATGCGACATCTACTGCCGCACAACTTTTTTACGCTAAGATTGAACTCCGGTTCTTCATCGGGCATCTATACGTGCCCGATGCCTCATTCGCTCCTCACCAATAACCAGATGGACAGCTCTCCTGCGTCGCTCCGGATTTTCCGGACGCTCGGCACGCTGGCAGCCTGTATTGCGGGCCTGTCGCTTGCGCTTCCGACACCGGCATTCGCCGATCTGCTCGACCAGCGCTCCGAACTGATCAACAAATTCGTCAACGAAATGCACGCCGATCCGCTCGCCGCCGATTGTGCAGCGCACGGCAGCTTCATTGCCAGTACGTCGTCTGCCTTCGACCGCGTCGACTTCGCGCCGAACGCATTTGACAGCGGCAACGCGACGATCACGCCATGGAACGACTCGTTCGACCAGGGCAAGCAGCGCGTGAAGGTCGACAATATCGTCACGGTCGACGGCCTCGGCATCCACAGCGACGGCAGCGACCCGACGCCGCTGAAATTCCGATGCGGCTATGTCGGTCAGCAAATGCTCGCGTTCAGCTGGAACGACCCGGTTCCGCCGCTTAAGCCGCGCGTCGAGCGCTCCTCGTCCTCGACGAAGAAATTCAAGGGCAAGACGCACCGAGGCAAGGGCAAGGCAAAGGCATCGAGCCGCACCGGCAGCAAGAAGGCCGTTGCAACGAAAAAGTCGAGCGGCCAGAAGAAGGTCGTGAAGAAGAAAACCGCGAAGAAGTCCTGATACGACGAAGCGACATCGACAGAAGCGAAAAAGCCGGGGCATCCTGAGATGCCCCGGCTTTTTTTCTCATGTCGCGACGCTACGCTTACGCGAACGTGTCGAGGTGCACCAAGATCGCCGCCAGCATCGCCGCGCCAAGCGCCGCGCTGCGCTCGCCGTTCCAGCCGACTCGTTCGTCGGGCAGGTTGGCGTTGTCCTTGAACGGCATCTCGAGCGTCAGCGACAGGCAGCCGAACTGATGGCCGATGTACTTCGACGCGAGCTTGAGTGCATCCTCCTTGTACTTGCTCGCGGCATAGCCGTGCTCAGTCTGGAAGTCGGGGCTCGCGACCTTGAACGCTTCGATGAACGCGGTCTGCTCCTTACCCTGCTGCTCGGTAAAGCTCGGCAGCATCTCCGACCCTGCAACGAACACGTACGGCAGATCCTCGTCGCCGTGAATGTCGAAGAACATGTCGCAGCCGATCGCGTGGATTGCATCGCGCACGGCCAGCACCTCGGGGCTGCGCTCGGCATCGGGCGCCATCCACTCGCGATTCAGGTTCGCGCCTGCCGCATTGGTGCGCAGGTTGCCATGCACGCTGCCGTCCGGGTTCATGTTCGGGACGATATGGAACGTCGCACGATCGTACAGCTTGCGCGCGACCGGATCGCCGGCCCAGTCGCCCCATCCGGCCAGTCGCTTGACGAGGCCTTCGACGAACCATTCGGCCATCGACTCACCAGGATGTTGGCGCGCGATGATCCACACCTTCTTCTTCGGCGTGCCGTCGGTTTCCGGCGTACCGAGCGTCAGCAGCGACATCGGTCGACCTTCGACCGTGCGGCCGAGTTCGACGACGCTCGCCTGCGGCAACTGCTGGACCGCGCCGAGAAATGCCGCGTGACGCTCTTCCGAGTACGGTTCGAAATACGCGTAATAGATGCTGTCGAATTCCGGCGTATGGTCGATGGTCATCGTCTTGCCGTCGAACGTCGTCGGCACGCGAAACCAGTCGACCCGGTCATAGCTCGCCACCGCGCTGTAATTGCGCCAGCCCGACGGATACGCGCATTCGGCAGCATTCTCGAACGTCATCACACAGCGCTCACCGCGCGCACCGGTCAAGCGGTAGTAAAACCATTGCGCGAATTCCGAGCGGGTGTCGCCGCGCACGCGCAGCCGAATCGCATCGGGACTGTCGCACGACACGACGTCGATTGCGCCTGCGTCGAAATTGCTGGTGATCGAAAGGGCCATCTGTCTCTCCTTGGACGACCGGAACAGGCGCTGTAGCGCTTGCCCGGCCTCATGCATGCGCCGGCCGTCTCGTGAACGGCCGGCAGGGTCACTCGCCGACTCGCCGGCGATATACGTAAGTCGAATCATTCGACGCTGCCGCATCGAACGCATAGCCTTCCGTCGCGAAATCCTTCAGCGCCTTCGGGTCGGTAATACGGTTCTCGACGATAAAACGCGCCATCAGGCCGCGCGCACGCTTCGCATGGAAGCTGATGATCTTGTAGCGGCCGCCCTTCCAGTCCTCGAAAACCGGCGTGATGACGGGCGCGGCAAGGAGTTTCGGCTTGACCGACTTGAAGTATTCGGTCGATGCGCAGTTGACCAGCACGCGCGCCGCGCCGCTGCGCGTTTCGAGCTGTTCGTTCAGCGCCTGCGTGATGCGGTCGCCCCAGAACGCGTACAGGTCCTTGCCGCGCGCGTTCGCGAAGCGCGTGCCCATCTCGAGCCGGTACGGCTGCAGCAGGTCGAGCGGACGCAACAGCCCGTACAGGCCCGACAGCACGCGCACGTGCTGCTGCGCATAGTCGAGATCGGCAGGCGACAGCGATTTGGCGTCGAATCCTTCATATACGTCGCCGTTGAACGCGAGCACGGCCTGTTTCGCGTTGGCCGGCGTAAAGATCGGCGACCAGTCGGCGTAACGCTGGAAATTCAGGCGAGCGAGCGGATCGGAGATATCCATCAGCGTCGCGATGTCCTGCGGCGACAGCTTGCGCAGGCCGTCGATCAGCTCCGACGCGTCGTCGACGAATGCAGGCTTCGTGTAAGACTGGACGTGCGCGGGCGTATCGTAGTCGAGGGATTTGGCTGGAGAGAGAACGATTATCATAGAGGCTCGCTGGCACGCCGTGCCTTGCGGTCAGACGAAAACCACCGATTGTAACGAATGACCTGCTCTCTCGCCCCGCATGCCGCGCATCGCGTCGTGCTCGACTCGAACGTCTGGATCGACATCCTCGTATTCGACGACCCTGCCACGCGCCCGATCCGTGCCGCGCTCGAACGCGGCACGCTTGCCGCCGTGATCGACGGCCGCTGCCTGACCGAACTCGAGTATGTGCTCGATTATCCGCAGTTCCAGGCGCGCGCTGTCGACAAGGCGGCTGCGCTCGCGACCGTCGCCCGCCTGGCGAGCCTCGTGGAGCCGCCGGCCGTCGATGCCGACGCGCCGCCGCTGCCGAAGTGCAAGGACCGCGACGACCAGAAGTTTCTCGAACTCGCCCGCGCCGCCCAGGCCGATTGGCTCGTGTCCAAAGACCGCGCGCTGCTGAAGCTCGCGAAGCGCACTGCACGCGACTTCGGCTTCAGGATCGCGCAGCCTGCGCCCTTTGCCGAGGCTTGCGCGCTCGACGCCACGCCGGCCTGACGCACGCACCACCACCCGATTTCGACCGTATCGATGAACGCTCCTTCAGACACGCCAACGACTCCCGTTTTCCCCTCGCGCCTGCCGAACGTCGGCACGACGATCTTCACGGTCATGAGCGCGCTTGCCGCAGAAAAAGGCGCGGTGAACCTCGGCCAGGGCTTTCCGGATTTCGACTGCGATCCGCGCATCGTCGATGCGGTTGCCGGCGCGATGCGCAACGGGCACAACCAGTATCCGCCGATGGCCGGTGTCGCGCCGCTGCGCGACGCGATCGCAGACAAGATCGCGCAGGTCTATGGCCGGCGTTACGATCCGGCGACCGAGATCACCGTCACGGCCGGCGCGACGCAGGCACTGCTGACGGCGATCCTGTGCACGGTGCATCCCGGCGATGAAGTGATCGTCGTCGAACCGACCTACGACAGCTACCTGCCGTCGATCGAACTCGCGGGCGGCAAGCCCGTGTTCGTCACGCTGGAGGCGCCCGACTACGCAATCCCGTTCGACCGTCTGGCGGCTTCGATCACGCCGAAAACACGCATGATCCTGATCAACACGCCGCATAACCCGACGGGTACCGTGTGGCGCGAGGCGGACATGCGCAAGCTCGAAGAGATCGTGCGTGGCACCAACGTGCTGATCCTGTCCGACGAGGTCTACGAGCACATGGTCTATGACGGCGCGCGCCACGAAAGCGTCGCGCGCTATCCGGAACTCGCCGCGCGCAGCTTCATCGTGTCGAGCTTCGGCAAGACCTATCACGTGACGGGCTGGAAGGTCGGCTATGTCGCGGCGCCTGCCGCACTGACCGCGGAATTCCGCAAGGTCCACCAGTTCAACGTGTTCACGGTGAACACGCCGATGCAGATCGGGCTCGCCGACTACCTGCGAGACCCGGCGCCGTACCTGACGCTTGCCGACTTCTACCAGAAGAAGCGCGACTTTTTCCGGGCCGGCCTCGAACGCACGCGCTTCAAGCTGCTGCCCTGCACGGGCACGTACTTTCAGTGCGTCGATTATTCGGCGATCAGCGACCTGCCGGAAGCGGAATTCTCGAAGTGGCTCACATCGGAGATCGGCGTGGCCGCCATTCCGGTGTCGGCGTTCTATCACGAGCCGCACGAATCGGGCGTCGTCCGATTCTGCTTCGCGAAGCAGGAAAGCACGCTCGCGTCCGCGCTCGAACGGCTCGCCCGCCTGTAAGACCCGCACGGGCGGTCGCACGCCGCCCTGCGGGAACCGCGCTTACGAACGCGCGACGCTCGTCGCGTCGATATACGCCTTGCGCTCGGCCGCCACGCGCTGCGCGGCAGGCCGCTCGCCCACCTTCTTCGCATGCGCCTTCCAGTCGATGCCTGCATCGAGCAGGAAATCGCGTCCGAATATGGCTTTCGTCGCCATGCCGATGACCGGCAGATGGACCCAGGCGGCGATGTCGGCGAGTCCGAACGACTCGCCGAGCACATACGGCGAAAACTGCGTCATCTGCTTGAACGCATCGATCGCGCGCGGCAGGCGTTTCTCGACGTGTGCCTTCATCCCGTCGCTGACCTTTCCCCCGAAAAACGCTTCGGTGTAGACCTCGCGCGCCACCCATTCGAGATACAGCTCGAGCGTCTCGATCAGTTCGCGCACCTTCGCACCTGCAAACGGGCTTGCCGGAAAGATGCCTTTCTCGGGATAGCGCGCGGCTAGGTATTCGATGATCACCTGCGACTCGAACAGCGCGCCTTCTTCGGTCTTCAGAAATGGAATCTTGCCGAGCGGCGAATCGGCGAGCTGCGCCGGATCGCTGATCGGCAATCCGCATACCGACTCCTCGAACGGAATGTCGTGCTCGAGCAGGACGAACTTCACCTTGTTGTAGTAGTTGGACAACGGAATACCGCACAGCTGTAGCATCAGGGTCTCCTTCCTTGCTGAAGCGCGGCCGCATCGATGCCGGCCGCTTCGGGATTCATCGCGCTGAAAAGCACGTTCGTGCTAGTCTAAAGCAAGTTTTGCGTTCGTCACGACAACAATACCTCTGCTACTGCATCGGCCGCATCAGCGTGCGCTATGCGCCCGCTGCCGCAGCCCCGCCATTCGATGGAGACACACTCGCATGAGTGCTGAACTGCTGGCCTCGCGTCCGCCCGAGAGCGAATCGACGCTCGTCCTCACGCTATCCAATCCCGGCGCACGCAATGCGCTGCATCCCGACATGTACGCGGCCGGCATCGAAGCGCTCGCCACCGCCGAACGCGATCCCGGGATTCGCGCGGTCGTGCTCACCGGCGCCGATCGCTTCTTCTGCGCGGGCGGCAACCTGAACCGGCTGCTCGACAACCGCTCGAAGGATCCGTCCTATCAGGCCGACAGCATCGATCAGCTCGCCGCATGGGTGACGGCGATCCACGCTTCGACGAAGCCGGTGATCGCAGCGGTCGAAGGCGCCGCGGCCGGCGCGGGCTTCTCGCTCGCGCTCGCGTGCGACCTGATCGTCGCCGCTCAAGATGCGAAGTTCGTGATGTCGTACGCGCGTGTCGGCCTGACGCCCGACGGGGGCGGTTCTTGGTTCATCGCGCGCGCGCTGCCGCGCGCGACCGCGGCCGAGATCCTGTTCGAAGGCAAGCCCGTCGCAGCCGAACGTCTGTACACGCTTGGCGTCGTCAACCGGCTCGCCGTGCCCGGCGCGGCACTGGCCGATGCGCTGGCATGGGCCGATGCGCTCGCCGGCATCTCGCCGAATGCACTCACGCGCATCAAGTCACTGCTCGACGACGCAACGCTGCAACCGCTCGACGCGCATCTCGCGACGGAGCGCGATCATTTCGTCGCATCGCTGCATCATGCGGACGGCCTCGAAGGCATCACGGCATTTCTCGAGAAACGCCCGCCCCGCTACAAGCGCTGAACCGTCGCGCTTGCTTTCGAATTGACACGTCGCCACCGCATCGACCCGATGCGGCACGGCGACACCTCCCTCTCGACGACTCGGGACGACATGTGCCCCCGACGCGATGTAGCCCGACACCCGCGCACGCGCATCGGCGCGTCCGTTTCCGTCGCCAGCAGCCCGCATCGATCCATGCTCTAATGACCGCCTGTCGCGGCGCTGCCTGCGCCGTTTTCGCGCATGCAACAAAGGAGTTCACGATGATCGACGTCTATAGCTGGGCGACCCCGAACGGCCACAAGGTGCACATCATGCTCGAGGAAACGGGCCTCGCTTATCGTGCCCACCCGGTCGATATCGGCGCCGGCGACCAGTTCAAGCCGGAATTCCTGAAGATCAGCCCGAACAACAAGATCCCCGCGATCGTCGATCCGGACGGCCCCGGCGGCAAGCCGATCTCGCTGTTCGAATCGGGCGCGATCCTGATCTACCTCGCGGAGAAGACCGGCAAGTTCCTGCCGACCGATCAAGCCGCACGCTATGCGACGCTCGAATGGCTGATGTTCCAGATGGGCGGGGTCGGCCCGATGCTCGGACAGGCACACCACTTCCGCCTGTACGCGCCCGAGAAGATCGAATATGCGGTCAACCGCTACACGAACGAAGCGAAGCGCCTGTACAACGTGATGGACAAGCGTCTCGGCGAATCCGAATATCTCGCGGGCGACGCGTACACGATCGCGGACGTTGCGACGTTCCCGTGGACGCGCTCGTGGCAGAACCAAGGCATCGTGCTCGACGAATTGCCGAACGTGAAGCGCTGGTACGACACGATCGCCGCACGACCGGCCGTGCAGCGCGGCGTCGAAGTGCTCGCATCGCTGCGCACGGCGCTGCAGGGCGACAAGGCGCGCGAGGTGCTGTTCGGCGCGACGCAATACGCGAAGCACTGACGCGCATGGGAAAAGCGGGGCGGCATCCGTGCATGCCGCCCCGCGCTTCAGAAGTAATGCAGCGTGATGAATTCCGCCGCGCAAACAGGCAGTGGCGCGTCGGGGCGCTCGACCTGCATCGTCACCGACCACGTCACCTGCACACCGCCCCGCGCGGCCTCGGCGGTTTCCTTTACCGCAAACAGCGCACGCACGCGCGCGCCGACCGGCACCGGCTTCAGGAACCGCACGCGGTTCAGTCCGTAGTTCACGCCCATCTTCTGCTCGAAATGCATCGCATCGGCCATCAACGCCGGAATCAGCGACAGCGTCAGGAACCCGTGCGCGATCGGGCCGCCGAACGGAGATTCGCGCCGGGCGCGTTCGGGATCGACGTGAATCCATTGATGATCGCCGGTCGCATCGGCAAAGCCATCCACACGGCGCTGGTCGATCGCGATCCAGCCGCTCGCAAGCGGCTCTGCGCCCACACGTGCCTGCAGCGCTTGTGCCGATGCGATCAGCGGCATGGTCGTGTCGGTCATGCTTGCGTGCCTCCCGGATGGCGCAGCCCGAAGATCACCTTGGTATGCACAGTGATCACCGTCTCGCCGGCGCCGTTCACGCCGACCCACTCCGTCGACACGATGCCGCGGTCGGGTTTGCTCTCCGACACGCGCTTGTCGTGGACCTTCTGATACATCGTGATCGTGTCGCCGGCGCGCACCGGCTTGAGCCAGCGGATCGAATCGATGCCGGGCGAGCCCATGCTCGTCGAGTCCGACCCGAGCTTCCTGATGAGCAGGCTCATGAACACCGAACACGTATGCCAGCCGCTCGCGACGAGCCCGCCGAAATGCGATGCCTTCCCGGCCTCTTCGTCGAGATGGAACGGCTGTGGATCATAGCGTTGCGCGAACGCCTTGATGTCGTCGGGTTCGAACGTGTAACGGCCCACTTCGGTGGTACTGCCGACCACCAGGTCTTCGTAACTGATGCCCACTAGGTGTCTCCTTGTCTGGCGCGCTCTCGCGTCGCCGTCATGCCGCGTCGGTCTGCGCGAAATCGGGCAGCGCCGCGATGCGGGCAAGATGATGATCGGTGTCGCCGAGCGTCGTCTCGATGATCGTCAGCCGCTTGAACAGGTGCGCGGCGGCGACCTCGTTGGTCACGCCCATACCGCCGTGCAGTTGAACGGCCTGCTGGCCGACGAAGCGAGCGGCGGCGCCGACACGTGCTTTCGCGGCCGACACGGCCTTGCGCCGCGCATCGGCATCGCCGCTCGCGTAGCGTACGGCCGCCAGGTAGGTCAGCGAACGTGCCTGCTCGGCGTGGATCAGCATGTCGACCATCCGGTGCTGCAGCGCCTGGAAACGCGCGATCGGCACGCCGAACTGCTCGCGCGTCTTCGTGTATTCGACCGTGGCGCGATTCAGTTCGTCGAGCGCGCCGACCGCTTCCGCGCACAGCAGGAACGTCGCATAATCGGCAACCTGCTCGAGGGCCGCAGCATCGCGCGCACCGCCCGTCAGCAGTCGCGCCGGCGTTTCATCGAACTCGATCGTCGCAGCACGCTGACCGTCGATCGTCCGGTAGTCGACCACCTTCGCGTTCGCGGCATTCCGTTCGACGACGAAGAGGCCGATGCCGCCGCCGTCGACGCGTGCGGGCACGATCCACACATCCGCCTGCGCGCCATGCTGAACGACCGACTTCGTGCCGGTCAGCCGCGACGTGCCGCCCTGCTCGCGCGCATGCGTGTCGATTTCGAACAGGTCGTAGCGCGCATGCGGTTCGTGGAACGCAACCGCCACGCGCTTCTGCCCCTGCGCGATCGCCTCCAGCAGCGCCGCATCCTCACCGGCGCCGCCGCCGGCGATGCGCAAGGCCTCGACGCCCACCGTCGTTGCCCAGTACGGCTCGATCACGAGCGCGCGGCCGAGCTCCTGCATTACGACCAGCATGTCGACCGGGCCGCCGCCAAAGCCACCCTGCGCGTCCGGCACGGGCAGCGCGGTCAACCCCAGTTCGGTGAACGCGCGCCATTGCGCGTCCGACACGCCCGCGTCGCTGCACACGATGGCCTGGCGCGCTTCGAAGCCGTATTGCTCGCCGAGATAACGACGTAGCGCGTCGGCGAACTGCTGCTGCTCATCGGTAAAGCTGAAATCCATGGTTGTCTCCGTTCCCTGATCACAGCCCCAGAATCATCTGCGCGATGATGTTCTTCTGGATCTCGTTCGAACCGCCGTAGATCGACGTCTTCCGGTAATTGAAGTAGTACGCGGCAAGCGGTGCCGCATCGTCGTCGCCCGCGGCGCTATGCTCGCGCTGGCCGTCGAGGAACGGTACGTCGAACGGTGCGGCGAGCGGGCCGATCGCGTCGACCATCAACTCGGTGAGCGCCTGCTGCACTTCCGTGCCCTTGATCTTCAGCATCGACGCCTCGGGGCCCGGCCCCTTCCCGCTCGTCTCGCGGCTGACGACGCGCAGCACCGTCACCTCGAGCGCCATCAGTTCGACCTCGAGCGCCGCGACCTTCGCGGCAAACACGGGATCGGCGAGCAACGGCTTGCCGTTCTTGCGCTGGTTCGACGCCACGCGCTTCAGGAACGCGAGCTCGCGCTTCGACGCACCGACTCGCGCGATGCCGGTGCGCTCATGGCCAAGCAGGTATTTCGCGTAGGTCCAGCCGCGGTTCTCGTCGCCGACGAGATTGTCGACCGGCACCTTCACATCCTCGAAGAACACCTCGTTGACCTCGTGGTCCTCGTCGAGCATGACGATCGGGCGCACCGTGATACCGGGCGTCTTCATGTCGATCAGCAGGAACGAGATGCCCTCCTGTTTCTTCGCGGCCGGATCGGTACGCACGAGGCAGAACATCATGTCGGCGTACTGGCCGAGCGTCGTCCAGGTCTTCTGGCCATTGACGACGTAGTGGTCGCCCCGGCGCTCGGCACGCGTGCGCAACGACGCGAGGTCGGATCCCGAACCCGGCTCCGAGTAGCCCTGGCACCACCAGTCGGAGCCGTCGAGAATGCGCGGCAGATAATGACGTTTCTGCGCTTCGCTGCCGTATTTCATCAACACGGGCGCGACCATCGATACGCCGAACGGCAGCACGGTCGGCGCGCCGATCCGCGCGCACTCCTCGTCCCATATGTGCCGTTGCGTCGCGTTCCAGCCCGGGCCGCCATATTCAACCGGCCACGCGGGCGCGGACCAGCCGCGCTGGCCGAGAATCCGGTGCCAGCTCGCGAAATCCTCGCGGCCGAGTCGTTTGTGATCGAGTACTTTGGCGCGCAGTGCGTGAGGCAGGTTGGCCTCGAGCCAGGCGCGAACGACGACGCGGAACGCGTCGTCCGAGGGGGAATAATCCAGATCCATGCGCAGTGTCTCCTGTCGACCGGAGTTAGCGCTTCAGCGGTTAGTCCGGTCCCGTGCAAGGCTGTCCGCAGCCGTCCGGCCCGGCAAGGAATCACTGCATACGTTATTGCAGCGGTTCTTTAAGCGCGGCAGGAATCGGCAGCGGCATCACGTCGATGCCTTCTTCGGCCAAGGATTGCGCATCTTCGGCGGTCGTAACGCCACGAATGCTGCGTGCCGGCGCCTCGTTGTAATGGATGCGCCGCGCTTCCTCGGCGAAGCGCTCGCCCACGTTCTCGGTTTTCTCCAGCACCTCGCGCAGCGCACGCATCACCTGCGCCTGCAGCGCACGCGGATCGGCCGGCTGTGCCTGCGTCGCG
Organism: Burkholderia sp. BCC0405; assembly: GCF_902833075.1. Taxonomy (NCBI): domain Bacteria; kingdom Pseudomonadati; phylum Pseudomonadota; class Betaproteobacteria; order Burkholderiales; family Burkholderiaceae; genus Burkholderia; species Burkholderia sp. BCC0405. Next base: position 440,691 of record NZ_CADFEO010000002.1, on the reverse strand, counting down.
CCCGACAAGTTCAGGCGCGGCGCCGACGGCAGACGGCTGACCTCGGTCGTTCCGCACACCGGACATTCGACCAGCTTGCGGGACAACTGCGCTTCGAATTCATCGGCGGAAGCGAACCAGCCTTCGAACCGATGATCGTGCGGGCACTGTAAATCGAGGACCTTCATGCTGAATCAGGGCGTGTAGCGAGTGTAGCGCAAAAAGCAGTTTTGTGAACGGTCGTGCTAAATACCGGTCGCGCGACGCGGCGGCGCCGCGTCACCCGATTGTAACGCGGTGCCCCACCTGCCGCTGACGCCGCGCTCAGGGCGTCAGGACCGGCCCGAGCGGCCACGTACCGGACAGCACCTTGTCGAGCCACATCGCGCCGATGATCGTCTTCACATCGGAGATCTGGCCCGTACGCACCCATTCCTGCAGATCGGCCTGCGTCGCGATGAAGGTCTCGAGGAATTCGCCTTCGTCGAGCTTGCGCTCGCCGGCCGTCAGCCCGCGCGCCAGGTACAGGTCGATGAATTCGGTCGAATAGGAAATGATCGGGTGAATCCGGGCCAGGAACACGTACTCGCGCGCCGTGTAGCCGGTTTCTTCGCGCAGTTCGCGCACCGCGCATGCGAGCGCGCCTTCGTCAGGATCGAGCTTGCCGGCCGGGAATTCGGCCATCACCTTGCCGATCGGGTAGCGATACTGGCTTTCCATCAGCACGCGGCCGTCGTCGAACAGCGGGATCACCATCACTGCGCCCGGATGCTGGACGTATTCGCGCGTGGCCTTCTTGCCGTCCGGAAGACGGACGGTATCACGCTTGAGCTTGAGGAACGCGCCTTCGAAGATTGCCTCGCTTTCGAGGCAGGTTTCGGTCAGTGCGGCGTCGTGATTGGGTAGTTCGGCCATCGGCGGCTCCGGGAATGAGCGCGACGGCCGAAGCCGTCAGCGTCGTTTGACGAGATACTGGAACGTGAAGCCGGGAAACGCGAACACGACGAAAAGACTGAACGTGATCGCGTAGAACTGCCAGCCTTGTTCGAAGCGGTTGCCGGCGCGCGACTCGAGCCAGAAGCCGAGTGCGCCGACGATGAAGTACAGCACGATCAGCTCGCCGATCCGCACCCACCCGCTCTTCTTCGCCGTGCCGAACGGCACGACGGCGAAGAGGCGTTGGTTCAGGAACGGCAGGTTGGCGCAGACGAGCGCCAACAGCACGATAAACCAGCCGGCTGCCGACATTACAGCGGCAGCGTGTGACGAATTGCCTGCAGGCAGGCCGTCAGCAGCGGGCTCGGGATCAGGCCGAGCGCGACGACCGCCAGGCCGTTCAGCACGAGGATCGTGCGCTTGCAGAAATCGCCCGAGATCGGCGTCGTATCCTGCGGTGCATCGAAGTACATCAGCTTCACGATGCGCAGGTAGTAGAACGCGCCGAACAGCGACGTGATCACGGCCAGCACGGCCAGCCACGTGAGGCCCGCGTTGACGGTCGCCTCGAGCACGGCGAGCTTCGCGTAGAAGCCGACGGTCGGCGGAATACCGGCCAGCGAGAACATCATGACCATCATCACGAACGCGAACACCGGGCTGCGCTTGTTGAGGCCCTTGAAGTCGTCGATCGTTTCGGCTTCGAAATCGCGGCGGGCGAGCAGCATCACCACGCCGAACGAGCCGAGCGTCGTGATCAGGTAGACGATTGCGTAGAACATCGCCGAGCTGTATGCGTTCGCCGGCGCCGTCGCGTCGCCCTTCACGATGCCCGCGAGCAGGCCGAGCAGCACGAAGCCCATGTTCGAGATCGCCGAGTACGCGAGCATCCGCTTGATGTTGCGCTGGACGATACCGGTGATGTTGCCGACGATCAGCGACAGCGCGGCGAGGATCACGAGCGCGGTCTGCCAGTTCTGTGCGAGCGGCAGCAGGCCCATCACCAGGAAGCGCAGGCCCCATGCGAACGCGGCAACCTTCGGGCCGCCGCCGACGAACAGCGTCATCGCGGTCGGTGCGCCCTGGTAGACGTCCGGCACCCACATGTGGAACGGCACGGCGCCGAGCTTGAACGCGATACCCGCGACGATGAAGACCACGCCGAACATCAGCACGGCTGCGTCGGTGTTGCCGCCGACCGCCTTGTACACCTCGCCCAGCTCGAGCGAGCCGGTCGCGCCGTACAGCATCGAGATGCCGTACAGCACGAAGCCCGATGCGAGCGCACCCAGCACGTAGTACTTCATCGCGGCTTCGCTCGACTGCGCGGCGTCACGGCGCAGCGCGATGACTGCGTACAGCGACAGCGACATCAGTTCGAGACCGAGGTACAGCGTCAGGAAGTTGTTGCCCGACACCATGACCAGCTGGCCGAGCAGCGAGAACATGCCGAGCAGGAACACGTCACCGCGGAACATGTCGCGATCTTCGAGGTACTTGCGCGAATAGACGAGCGAGACCGCGAAACCGAACGACACGACAGCCTTCATCATGCTCGCGAACGAGTCGACGACGACCATCTTCGAGAAGAAGTAGTACTGCTGCGGGTCGAGCGCCTGCACCGCGAACCACACGCCGGCGACGACCGACGATACGACCGCGATCAGATAGGTCAGGCGGCGGCCGGAAGCGCCGGTAAAGGTGTCGTTCAGCCATGCGACGACGATGGCGGCCATCACCAGCGCGTCAGGCAACAGGACATTCATAGGAGCATTCATGATCTTGAGTTCCTCCGCTCGCGATTACTGGGCCAGCGGCAGCTTCGACTGCGCGACGTGGGAGAGGAGGTTTTCCACGGAAACGTGCATCACGTCGGTGAAAGGCTTCGGATAAAGGCCCATCAGCAGCGTGAACGCGGCGAGCACGGCCAGCATCAGGAATTCGCGACGGCCGATGTCCTTCAGCTTGGCGACGTGATCGTTCGCAACGGCGCCGAAGTACACGCGCTTGTACATCCACAGCGTGTAGGCAGCGCCGAGGATCAACGTGAATGCCGCGCCGAATGCGATCCAGAAGTTGTACTGGACGGCCGCGAGAATCACCATGAACTCGCCGACGAAACCCGACGTACCCGGCAGGCCGCAGTTGGCCATCGAGAACAGCATCGCGAAGGCCGCAAACTTCGGCATCACGTTGACGACGCCACCGTAGTCGGCGATCTGACGCGAGTGCACGCGGTCGTACAGCACGCCGATGCAGAGGAACATCGCGCCCGACACGAAGCCGTGCGAGATCATCTGGATGATCGCGCCTTCGACGCCGAGCTGGTTGAAGATGAAGAAGCCGAGCGTGACGAAGCCCATGTGCGCGATCGACGAATACGCGACCAGCTTCTTCATGTCGGCCTGCACCATCGCGACGAGGCCGATGTAGATCACCGCGATCAGCGACAGCGTGATCACGACGGGCGCCAGGAAGTGGCTCGCGTCAGGCGTGATCGGCAGCGAGAAGCGCAGGAAACCGTACGCGCCGAGCTTCAGCATGATCGCAGCCAGCACGACCGAGCCGCCCGTCGGCGCTTCCACGTGCGCGTCCGGCAGCCAGGTGTGGACCGGCCACATCGGCACCTTCACGGCAAACGCGAGGAAGAACGCGATGAACAGCAGGATCTGTGGCGTCATCGCGATCTTGGCGTTCTGCCACGTCGCGAGGTCGAACGAATGCGTTTCCGTATACAGGTAGATCAGCGCGACCAGCATCAGCAGCGAGCCGGCCAGCGTGTACAGGAAGAACTTGAATGCCGCATACACGCGGTTCGGGCCGCCCCATACGCCGATGATGATGTACATCGGGATCAGGGTCGCTTCGAAGAACACGTAGAACAGCAGGCCATCGGCCGCCGAGAATACGCCGATCATGATCCCGGACAGGATCAGGAACGCCGCGAGGTACTGCGCGACGTTCTCGGTGATCACTTCCCATGCGGCGATCACGACGATCACCGTAATCAGCGCGGTCAGCACGACGAACCACATCGAGATGCCGTCGACGCCGAGGTGATACGCAATGTCGAAGCGCTCGATCCAGGTCGACTTCTCGACGAACTGCAGCGCAGCCGTGCTCGAATCGAAGCCCGTGATCAGCGGGATCGTGACCGCCAGGCCGAGCAGCGAACCGATCAGCGCGATCCAGCGGGCCGTCCCCGGATTTTTGTCGTTACCCACCGCAAGCACGAGGAGGCCGAAAACGATCGGCAGCCAGATCGCGGTACTGAGAATCGGAAAAGCGTGCATTAAGTTGTCCCCCCGCCTTATTTGCCGCCGAGCGTTACAAACAGGGTCAGGAGCCCCAGCATGCCGATGATCATGGCGAACGCGTAGTGATAGATGTAACCGGATTGGAGGAAGCGGATCACGCCGGCGAACCAGCCGATGAACCGGGCGCTGCCGTTGACGAGGCCGTCGATCACCACGACGTCACCCTCCTTCCACAGGCCGCGGCCGATCGCCACCGAACCTCGGGCGAACACCACTTCGTTGATCTTGTCCATGTAGTACTTGTTGTCCAGCAGCGTGTAGATCGGGCCGAACGCGCGGCGGATCGACGCCGGCAGCTCCGGACGCTTCAGGTACAGGAACCAGGCGACAACGACACCGGCGAGCGCGAGCCAGACCGGCAGGCCCGACACCGAGTGCAGGCCCATGCCTACCCAGCCGTGGAACTCTTCGGCCATCTCGGCCAGCGCCGGATGGTTTTCGCCGATGAAGATCACCTTGTCGAACGCAACGCCGTGCTGGAAGAAGTCACCGAACAGCATCGGGCTGATCGCGAGCGCGCCGATGATGACCGACGGGATCGCCAGCAGGACCAGCGGCACCCACACGACCCACGGGGTCTCGTGCGGTTCGTGCGCGTGATCGTCATGACCGTGGCCATGGCCGTGGTCGTCATGACCGTGCGCGGCTGCCATGCCCATCGGCGATTCCGGATGCTTCGGCTTGCGGAAGCGCTCTTCGCCGTGGAACACCAGGAAGTACATGCGGAACGAGTACAGCGCGGTGACGAACACGCTCGCGACGACCGCGAAGTACGCGAAGCCCGAACCCGGCAGGTGCGACAGCTTCACCGCGTCGATGATCGAGTCCTTCGAGTAGAAGCCCGAGAAGAACGGCGTGCCGATCAGCGCGAGCGAACCGACGAGCGACGTGATCCACGTGATCGGCATGTACTTGCGCAGGCCGCCCATGTTGCGCATGTCCTGGTCGTGGTGCATGCCCATGATGACCGAACCTGCGCCAAGGAACAGCAGCGCCTTGAAGAACGCGTGCGTCATCAGGTGGAACACGGCGACCGGGTAAGCGGATACGCCGAGCGCGACGGTCATGTAGCCGAGCTGCGACAGCGTCGAGTACGCGACCACGCGCTTGATGTCGTTCTGGACAATACCGAGGAAGCCCATGAAGAGCGCCGTGATCGCGCCGATCACCGTGATGAACGACAGCGCGGTATCCGACAGCTCGAACAGCGGCGACATGCGCGACACCATGAAGATGCCGGCGGTCACCATCGTCGCCGCGTGAATCAGCGCGGAGATCGGGGTCGGGCCTTCCATCGAGTCCGGCAGCCACACGTGCAGCGGGAACTGTGCCGACTTACCCATCGCGCCGATGAACAGGCAGATACAGGCGACGGTCAGCAGGCCCCAGTCGGTGCCCGGGAAGTGCAGGCTCGCGAGCTCAGCGCGCTTCGCGAACACTTCGCCGTAGTTCATCGAGCCGGCGAATGCGAGCAGCAGGCCGATGCCGAGCAGGAAGCCGAAGTCGCCCACGCGGTTCACGAGGAACGCCTTCATGTTCGCGTAGATCGCGCTCTCACGCGTGAAGTAGAAGCCGATCAGCAGGTACGACACCAGACCCACCGCTTCCCAGCCGAAGAACAGCTGCAGGAAGTTGTTGCTCATCACGAGCATCAGCATCGAGAACGTGAACAGCGAGATGTACGAGAAGAAGCGTTGATAGCCGTCTTCTTCCGCCATGTAGCCGATCGTGTACACGTGCACCATCAGCGAGACGAAGGTCACGACGACCATCATCATCGCGGTCAGCGAATCGACGAGGAAGCCGACTTCGAGCTTCAGCGAGCCGACGTTCATCCATTCGTAGACGGTCGCGTTGAAGCTTGCGCCGCCCATCACGTCGAAGAAGACTTTCGCCGACAGGAGGAACGCGATCATGACGCCGAGGATCGTGATCCGGTGTGCGCCCTTGCGCCCGACTGCGTTCCCGAACAGCCCCGCAATCAGCGAGCCGGCCAGCGGAGCGAGCGGAATCGCCAGCAGCAGGTTTTCATTGAGTGTCGTTGACATAACAGCGTTGCCTGAAATTAACCTTTGAGCTGATCGAGATCCTCGACATTGATCGTGTCGAGCTTACGGAACAGGGTCACCAGAATCGCAAGACCGATCGCGGCTTCCGCTGCGGCGACAGTCAGCACGAAGAACACGAAGATCTGGCCGTGCACATCGCCGAGGTAGTGCGAAAACGCGACGAAGTTGGTATTCACCGCCAGCAGCATCAGCTCGATCGACATCAGGATGATGATGACGTTGCGGCGGTTCAGAAAGATCCCGACGATCGCGATCGCAAAGAGGATCGCGCCGAGCACGAGGTAGTGAGCAAGAGTCAGCATGGTTTTCCTTTCCTCCGCTTAGCCGTTGGTGCTCGAACCGGCTTCGCTCTGCGCCGTTTCCGGCTGCGGCTTTTCCGCGTCCATCTTCACGAGGCGCACGCGATCGTTGCGGCGCACCTTGACCTGATCCGACACGCGCTGGCGCTTGCTGTCCTTGCCCTTGCGCTCGGTCAGCCCGATCGCGGCAATGATCGCGACCAGCAGCACGAGGCCGGCGATTTCAAACGCGAAGATGTAGTCGGTGTAGATCACCTTGCCGATCAGGCGCGTGTTCGACCAGTTGGCCATCTCGCCCGTCGCCATCGCGTGCACCGTCTGCGTGTCGCCGTAGCCGCGCCACAGGATCAGCGCGGTTTCGATCACGATGATCGCGCCGACCACGGTCGCCATCGGGACGAAGCGCTTGAAGTCGCGGCGCAGGTAGTCGATGTTGATGTCCAGCATCATCACGACGAACAGGAACAGCACCATCACGGCGCCCACGTAGACCAGCACCAGCAGGATCGCGAGGAACTCCGCTTCCAGCAGCATCCAGATCGCGGCGGCGTTGAAGAACGCCAGCACAAGGAAAAGCGCAGACGCCACCGGGTTGCGCGAAGTGATCACCTTCAGCCCTGATACCACCAGGAGCAGCGCGAAGATGTAGAACAGTACGGTCGTGAATTCCATGATTACCGGTTCATCGTTAGGCCATAGTCAGGCGCGGCTTGCGGGACGCCCGCACCCGTCGCGGCGGCGCGGCCCGATCCTGCCGGGCCGGCACTTCAAACACAATCAACGATACGGCGCGTCGGCAGCCTTCGCCGCGGCGATGTCCTTCTCGTAGCGGTCGCCCACCGCGAGCAGCATTTCCTTCGTGAAATACAGGTCGCCGCGCTTCTCGCCGTGGTACTCGAGAATCTGCGTCTCGACGATCGAATCGACCGGGCAGCTCTCTTCGCAGAAACCGCAGAAGATGCACTTCGTCAGGTCGATGTCGTAGCGCGTCGTGCGGCGCGTGTTGTCCGCGCGCGTTTCCGACTCGATCGTGATCGCCATCGCGGGGCACACGGCCTCGCACAACTTGCACGCGATGCAGCGCTCTTCGCCGTTTTCGTAGCGACGCAGTGCGTGCAGCCCGCGGAAACGCGGCGAAATCGGGGTCTTCTCTTCCGGGAACTGCACGGTGACCTTGCGCTTGAACGTGTAACGGCCGGTCAGCGCGAGCCCCTGCAGGAGCTCGGTCAGGAAGAAGGTCTTAAAGAAGTGTTGGATTGCGCTCATGATTTCGTCCGATTACTTCACCCAGATGTTGAGCGGCGACATCATCCAGAAGCCGACCACGACCACCCAGACCACCGTGACGGGCAGGAACACCTTCCAGCCCAGGCGCATGATCTGGTCGTAACGGAAACGCGGGAACGTCGCGCGAACCCAGATGAACACCGACAGCAGCGCGAATATCTTCAGCACCAGCCAGAAGATGCCCGGGATGAACGACAGGAATTCGAACGGTGCGTCCCAGCCGCCGAGGAACAGCGTGGAGGCCAGCGCCGAGATCACGATCATGTTGATGTACTCGGCGAGGAAGAACAGCGCGAACGCCATACCCGAGTAATCGATCATGTGACCGGCAACGATCTCCGACTCCCCTTCCACCACGTCGAACGGGTGGCGGTTCGTTTCGGCGATGCCCGAGATGAAGTACACGACGAACGCGGGCAGGAGCGGCAGCCAGTTCCACGACAGGAAGTTCACGCCGTGGCCCGCGAAGAAGCCGTGCTGCTGCGAACCGACGATTTCCGACAGGTTCAGGCTGCCGGCCGTCATCAGCACCAGCACCAGCGCGAAGCCCATCGAGATTTCGTACGAGACCATCTGCGCCGCGGCGCGCATCGCGCCGAGGAACGCGTACTTCGAGTTCGACGCCCAGCCCGCGAGAATCACCGCGTACACGCCGATCGACGAGATCGCCATCGCGTACAGCAGGCCCGCGTTCACGTTCGCGAGGACCGCTTCGGCCTGGAACGGGATCACGGCCCACACGGCAAACGCCGGCACGACGGTCATCACCGGCGCGATCAGGTACAGCCAGCGGCTGGCGGCGCTCGGCTGAATGACTTCCTTCAGCAGCAGCTTCAGCACGTCGGCGATCGGCTGCAGCAGGCCGCCGGGGCCGACGCGGTTCGGGCCGAGACGCACGTGCATCCAGCCGATCAGCTTGCGTTCCCACAGAATCAGGTACGCGACGCACAGCAGGATGACGACGGAGACGACGAGGATGCGCACGATTGCCCACACCGTCGGCCACGCGAAGCCGAGAAGCTGGGACCCGCCCGCGTTGATCGTATCGAACAAGCTCATTTACGCCTTCTCCACCACCAGTTCACCGGACAGGCTGCCGAGCGCTGCGCCGGCAGGCGTCGCCGCCGACACGCGAACGACGGTCTCCGCAAGATTCGCGTCGCGCACGGCCGGCAACTGCACCGCACGCTCGCCCTGGCGCACGCGCACCGCGTCGCCTTCCTTCAAGCCCAGCTTGTCGAACAGCGCGGCCGGCAGGGCTGCGGCATTCGCCGCCTTCGCGGCGGCCGTCAGGTGCAACGCACCTGCGCGGCGCACAAGTGCGTCGGCGTGATAGATCGGCACATCGGCCAGGCGCTCGAAACCGCCATTCGCGGCATTCGCCGCAACGCGCACCGGCGCGACCGACGTCTGGTTCGACAGGCGGCTCGCGACGCCGGCGTCGCCGAGTGCCGCGAGACGCACGTCTTCCACGGTCTCGTATTCGAAGTTCGGCAGGCCGAGCAGGCTACCGAGCACGCGCAGCACCTTCCAGCCCGGACGCGTGTCGCCGAGCGGGCGCACGACGCCGTTGAAGCTCTGCACGGTGCCTTCCGCATTCACGTACGTACCGGCCGTTTCCGTGAACGGCGCAACCGGCAGCAGCACGTCCGCGTAGTCGAGGCCGTGCTTGAACGGCGACATCACGACGACCATTTCCGCCTGGTTCAGCGCGGCAAGCGCCTGTGCCGGATCTGCGGTGTCGAATTCCGGTTCGACGTTCAGCAGCACGTAGCCCTTGCGCGGCTGCGCGAATGCTTCGCGTGCATTCAGGCCGCCTTCGCCCGGCAGCGCGCCGACGACGTGCGCGCCGACCGTGTTCGCCGCTTCCGTCAGGAAGCCGAACGTGGCGCCGGTGTTATCGGCGATCCACTTGGCGACGGCGTGCAGCTTTGCGAATTCCGGATGGCGGACCGCGACGTTGCCGAGCAGCACCGCGCGGCGTTCGCCGTTCGCGAGCGACTGGGCGACAGCCTGCGCGGCCGGCGATGCGGTGACGCCCGCGAGCGTGTCGGGCAGTGCGACGCCGCGCAGTTGCGCGACGGCCGCTGCGATACCGGCCAGCTGGTCGAGCCATGCCGACGGTGCGGCAACGATGCGCTGCGCGGTCGGGATCAGTGCGTCGTCACCGGTCGCGTGCAGGAAATGCAGCTTCGCGCCGTTCTTCGCGGCCTGACGCAGGCGGGCGGCGAACAGCGGGTGGTCGCGGCGCAGGAACGAACCGACGACGAACGCGGCGTCCACGTTCGACAGGTCGGCGATCGGCATGCCGAGCCACGGTGCGCCCTGGACCGGCGCCGAGAAATCCTGCTGGCGCAGACGGAAGTCGACGTTCGGCGTCTTCAGTTCGTTGGCGAGCTGCTTCACGAGGAACAGCTCTTCAGCGGTGCTGTGCGCGCTCGCGAGCATCGCCAGCGCGTTCGCGCCGTGATCCGCGGCGATGCCCTTCAGGCCCTTCGCGACGTATTCGAGTGCGGTCTGCCAATCGGTTTCGATCCACTGGCCGCCCTGCTTCAGCATCGGCTTCGTCAGGCGCTCTTCGCTGTTGAGGCCTTCATACGAGAAGCGATCCTTGTCCGAGATCCAGCATTCGTTGATGGCTTCGTTCTCGAACGGCAGCACGCGCATCACGCGGTTGTTCTTCACTTGGACGACGAGGTTCGCGCCGACGGAATCGTGCGGGCTCACCGACTTGCGGCGCGACAGTTCCCACGTACGGGCGCTGTAGCGGAATGGCTTGCTGGTCAGCGCGCCGACCGGGCACAGGTCGATCATGTTGCCCGACATTTCGGAATCGACCGTCTTGCCGACGAACGTCGTGATTTCCGAGTGCTCGCCGCGGCCCAGCATGCCGAACTCCATCACGCCGGCGACTTCCTGACCGAAGCGGACGCAGCGCGTGCAATGGATGCAGCGCGACATTTCTTCCATCGAGATCAGCGGGCCCACGTTCTTGTGGAACACCACGCGCTTCTCTTCCGAGTAGCGCGACGACGACTTGCCGTAACCGACCGCCAGATCCTGCAGCTGGCATTCGCCGCCCTGATCGCAGATCGGGCAGTCGAGCGGGTGGTTGATGAGGAGGAATTCCATCACCGACTGCTGCGCCTTCACGGCCTTGTCGGATTGCGTATGGACGATCATGCCGGCCGACACGGGGGTCGCGCAGGCAGGCACGGCCTTCGGCATCTTCTCGACTTCGACGAGACACATCCGGCAGTTGGCCGCAACCGACAGTTTCTTGTGATAGCAGAAGTGAGGAATGTACGTATCCGCCTTGTGCGCAGCCTGGATCACCATGCTGCCTTCGGGCACCTCGACCTTCTTGCCGTCTATTTCAAGTTCAACCATGATGGTGAATGGTCCTTAACCTATTTCCGCCCGTTCGCGCCTTCGCCCGACCGTGCGCTCAAATTCCGCAACCGGGTTCGCTTCAGGCAGCCGCCGCGTGCGCGTGGCCGCCGACCATGCAGTGCTTGTGCTCGACGTGGTACGCGAATTCGTCCCAGTAGTGCTTGAGCATCCCGCGTACCGGCATCGCCGCCGCATCGCCGAGCGCACAGATCGTGCGGCCCATGATGTTCTCGGCGACCGAGTTCAGCAGGTCCAGATCTTCCTGGCGGCCTTCGCCGTGCTCGATACGGTTCACGACGCGATACAGCCAGCCGGTGCCTTCGCGGCACGGCGTGCACTGGCCGCACGATTCCTCGTAGTAGAAGTACGACAGGCGCAGCAGCGAGCGCACCATGCAGCGCGTCTCGTCCATCACGATCACCGCGCCGGAACCGAGCATCGAGCCCGCCTTCGCGATCGAATCGTAGTCGAGATCCGTCTGCATCATGATGTCGCCCGGGATCACCGGCGCCGACGAACCGCCCGGAATCACGGCCTTGATCTTCTTGCCGCCGCGCATCCCGCCGGCAAGCTCCATCAGCGTCGCGAACGGCGTGCCGAGCGGCACTTCATAGTTGCCCGGACGCTCGACGTCGCCCGACACCGAGAAAATCTTCGTGCCGCCGTTGTTCGGCTTGCCGATCTCGAGGTAATTCTGCGGCCCGATGGACAGCAGGAACGGCACCGCCGCGAACGTCTCGGTGTTGTTGATCGTGGTGGGCTTGCCGTACACGCCGAAGCTCGCCGGGAACGGCGGCTTGAAGCGCGGCTGGCCCTTCTTGCCTTCGAGCGACTCGAGCAGTGCCGTTTCCTCGCCGCAGATGTACGCGCCGTAACCGTGGTGCGCGTGCAGCTGGAACGAGAATTCCGAGCCCATGATGTTGTCGCCGAGGAACCCGGCAGCGCGCGCCTCATCGAGCGCGGCTTCGAAGCGCCGATACACTTCGAAGATTTCGCCGTGGATGTAGTTGTACCCGACGGTGATGCCCATCGCGTACGCGCCGATGGCCATGCCTTCGATCAGCGCGTGCGGGTTCCAGCGCAGGATGTCGCGATCCTTGAACGTGCCCGGCTCGCCTTCGTCCGAGTTGCAGACGAGATACTTCTGCCCCGGGAACTGGCGCGGCATGAAGCTCCACTTCAGGCCGGTCGGGAAGCCTGCACCGCCACGGCCACGCAGGCCCGACGCCTTAACGTCGGCGATCACCTGCTCGGGCGGAATCTTTTCGTCGAGAATGCGGCGCAGCTGCTTGTAGCCGCCGCGCGCAACGTAATCCTCGAGATGCCAGTTCTCGCCGTTCAGACCAGCGAGGATCAGCGGTTTGATGTGACGGTCGTGGAGGGACGTCATTTCGAGAGCTCCTCAAGCAGCTGGTCGATCTTGTCGCGGCTCATGAAGCTGCACATTCTGTGATTGTTCACCAGCAGTACCGGCGCATCGCCGCACGAGCCCATGCATTCGCCTTCCTTCAGCGTGAACTTGCCGTCGGGCGTGGTCTCGCCGAAGCCGATGCCCAGCTTCTGTTTCAGGTAGTCGGCAGTCGCTTCAGCGCCACCGTCCGGGCCCAGCTGGCACGGCAGGTTCGTGCAGAGCGTGATCTTGTGCTTGCCGACCGGGTTGAGCTCGTACATCGTGTAGAACGTCGCGACTTCCTGCACGGCAACGGCCGGCATGCCGAGATAGTCCGCAACGAACTGCATCAGTTCGGGCGACAGCCAGCCGTGCTCTTCCTGAGCAACGGCCAACGCCGACATCACGGCGGACTGTTTCTGATCGGCGGGATACTTCGTCAACGCTCGATCGATTTCCTTCAGGCCTTCAGCTGAGATCATTTTCAGACACGACTCTTTCAATTCCTACCGAACGAACAACCTGCCGCACACTGGGGTGCATGGACGGCAGACCTGGCGCTCACTCTGTTGACAGCTTGCGAAGCCGCGCCGGTTCAGCGCGCATCGCGTGTGACTTACTGCTCGCCGCCCGCTCTCGCGGGCAAGCGCAACCATTAGCGATCGATTTCGCCGAACACGATGTCCTGCGTACCGATGATCGTGACGGCGTCGGCGATCATGTGACCGCGCGCCATTTCGTCGAGCGACGCCAGGTGAGCGAAACCCGGTGCGCGAATCTTGAGGCGATACGGCTTGTTCGCACCATCCGACACGAGGTAGATGCCGAACTCACCCTTCGGATGCTCGACCGCCGCGTACGCTTCGCCTTCCGGCACATGGAAACCTTCGGTGAAGAGCTTGAAGTGGTGAATCAAGTCTTCCATGTTGGTCTTCATGCCGACGCGCGACGGCGGTGCAACCTTGTGATTGTCCGTCATCACCGGGCCCGGATTCTTGCGGAGCCACTCAATACACTGTTTCGCGATGCGGATCGACTGGCGCATTTCTTCGACGCGCACCAGATAGCGGTCGTAGCAATCGCCGTTCACGCCGACCGGCACGTCGAAATCCATGCGATCGTACACTTCGTACGGTTGCTTCTTGCGCAGATCCCAGGCGATGCCCGAGCCGCGCAGCATCGGGCCCGTCAGGCCCATCTGCAGCGCACGTTCCGGGCTGACAACGCCGATCCCGACCAGACGCTGTTTCCAGATCCGGTTGTCGGTGAGCAGCGTTTCGTATTCGTCGACGCACTTCGGGAAGCGCGTGAAGAAGTCGTCGATGAAGTCGAGCACCGAGCCGCTGCGCGCTTCGTTCATCTTCGCGAGCGCCTTCTCGTTGCGAATCTTCGACGCCTTGTATTGCGGCATTGCGTCAGGCAGGTCGCGGTAGACGCCGCCCGGACGATAGTACGCCGCGTGCATCCGGGCGCCGGACACCGCTTCGTACACGTCCATCAGGTCTTCGCGTTCGCGGAACGCGTACAGGAACACGGCCATCGCGCCGACGTCGAGCGCGTGCGCACCGATCCACATCAGGTGGTTCAGCACACGCGTGATTTCGTCGAACAGCACGCGGATGTACTGTGCACGCTCCGGCACGTCGATGCCGAGCAGCTTTTCGATCGCGAGCACGTAGCCGTGCTCGTTGACCATCATCGACACGTAGTCGAGACGGTCCATGTACGGCACGGACTGGATGAACGTCTTGGATTCCGCGAGTTTTTCGGTCGCGCGGTGCAGCAGGCCGATGTGCGGATCGGCGCGCTGGATGACTTCGCCGTCGAGCTCGAGCACGAGGCGCAGCACGCCGTGCGCTGCCGGGTGCTGCGGGCCGAAGTTGAGCGTGTAGTTCTTGATTTCTGCCATGACGCCCCCTTAATGTTTCAGACCGCCATAGCGATCCTCGCGGATCACGCGCGGCGTGATTTCGCGCGGCTCGATCGTCACCGGCTGGTACACGACCCGCTTCTCTTCCGGGTCGTAACGCATTTCGACATAACCCGACACCGGGAAGTCCTTGCGGAACGGGTGGCCGATGAAGCCGTAGTCGGTGAGGATGCGGCGCAGGTCGGGGTGGCCTTCGAACACGATGCCGTACAGGTCGAACGCTTCGCGCTCGTACCAGTTCGCGGAGGTCCAGATGTCGACCAGCGATGCCACGATCGGCAGGTCGTCGTCCGGCGCGAATGCGCGCAGGCGCAGGCGCCAGTTGTTCGTGACCGACAGCAGGTGCGACACGGCCGCGAAACGCGGGCCGTCGTAGGCGCCGTCGCCGAAGGTCTGGTAGTCGACGCCACACAGGTCGATCAGCTGCTCGAAACGGAGCTTCGGATCGTCGCGCAGTGTCTTTGCGACTTCGAGGTAATCGCTCGCCTTCACGACGAGCGTCAGTTCACCGATCGCTTCGGTGAGGCTCACCACGCGCGCGCCGAGCGCGGCTTCGAGGTTTGCCTTG
This sequence comes from Burkholderia sp. BCC0405, assembly GCF_902833075.1. Classification (NCBI taxonomy): domain Bacteria; kingdom Pseudomonadati; phylum Pseudomonadota; class Betaproteobacteria; order Burkholderiales; family Burkholderiaceae; genus Burkholderia; species Burkholderia sp. BCC0405. The sequence goes on along the minus strand of NZ_CADFEO010000002.1, from coordinate 425,523 downwards.
AGGGTCTCGATTTTGCTTGCCATATTGAGGGGACGCTCGGGGCTTTATTGACGGGCGATGGTATTGGTGCGGCGGATCTTCGCCTGAAGCTGGATCACGCCGTAGACCAACGCCTCGGCCGTGGGCGGACAGCCCGGCACGTAGACGTCGACCGGCACGATCCGGTCGCAGCCACGGACCACCGAGTACGAGTAATGGTAGTAGCCGCCGCCGTTCGCGCACGATCCCATCGAGATCACCCAGCGCGGCTCGGCCATCTGGTCGTACACGCGACGCAGCGCGGGCGCCATCTTGTTGCAGAGCGTGCCAGCGACGATCATCACGTCCGACTGACGCGGACTCGGGCGGAACACGACGCCGAACCGGTCCAGGTCGTAACGGGCCGCGCCCGCATGCATCATTTCGACGGCGCAACACGCGAGCCCGAACGTCATCGGCCACAGCGAGCCGGTACGCGTCCAGTTGATCAGCTTGTCAGCCGTCGTGGTGACAAACCCTTCCTTCAAGACCCCTTCGATACTCATTTGCTTTCCACTCCAGACGAGCGACCGAGCGTGGCCGCCCATGCAAACCGGCGATTAACCCATCACTCCCAGTCGAGGCCGCCTTTCTTCCAGATATAGGCAAAGCCCAGCAGGAATTCGAGCAGAAAAATCATCATTGCGATGAAACCCGGCCAGCCGATATCCCGGAGCGCGACGCCCCACGGAAACAGGAATGCGGTTTCGAGATCGAAGATGATGAACAGGATAGCGACGAGGTAGTACCGGACGTCGAATTTCATCCGGGCGTCTTCAAAGGCCTCGAAGCCGCACTCGTACGGTGCGTTCTTCTCGACGTCCGGCTTGTTGGGACCAAGGAGCTTGCCGATGCTGACCAGCGCTATACCTAAACCAGTGCCCACGAGAAGGAACAACAAGACGGGGTAATAGGCTGCGAGGTTCAAGGCAATCCTCTATCGGTTGGTTCTGAGCGTCCGGAGAATACCACCATCCGGCGGAAGGAATCATTTCGGAGTGCATGCGATCGCAAGACAACCGCAAGCACACCCCAGAAATGAAAAATGCCAGCCACTAGAAGCGGCTGGCATTGAGTAACTTTGGTGCCGACGGCGAGACTCGAACTCGCACAGCTTTCGCCACTACCCCCTCAAGATAGCGTGTCTACCAATTTCACCACGTCGGCACTGCATGCAACCGGGGTTGTAACTACTTGTTTCCCGCGAATCGCTTCAAGAATTAAATTCTAACCTGACTTCCGGAATTGTTCAACGCACAACCGCAAAAATTTTAACTTTTTATTTCGGGACGTCCTGGCCCGGCGCGCTTGCAGCCGAACCTGCCGCAGCGGATGCCGCAACAGCCGGCGCCGATGCTGCAGGCGCGGATGCCGGTGCGGTCGCGACCCCACCCAGCACGCCCGCCGACGGCGTCGACTTGTACGAACCGAGGTACGTCAGCGCGAGCGTCGCGACAAAGAAGATCGTCGCGAGAATGCCCGTCGTACGCGACAGGAAGTTCGCCGAGCCCGTTGCACCGAACAGGCTGCCCGACGCGCCGCTGCCGAACGCAGCGCCCATGTCCGCCCCCTTGCCGTGCTGCAACAGCACGAGACCAATCACACCGAGTGCAGACAGCACCTGCACCACAATAATCAGCGTCTTGAATAACAGCATCACACCCACCCGAATGGATCAGGCGACCGGACCGACCGGCCGCCGTCATGGTTCAATTCGATCGCAGACCGCTCAACGTGCGGCCCGGCAGATCGCCAGGAAATCTTCCGCCTTCAGCGACGCGCCGCCGATCAGGCCGCCGTCGATGTCCGGCTGCGCAAACAGCTCTTCCGCGTTGTCCGGCTTCACGCTGCCGCCGTACAGCACGGACACGTCCGCCGCACCCTTTGCCGCGAGACGCGCACGCAGGAACGCGTGTACGTCCTGCGCCTGCGCCGACGTCGCGCTCTTGCCCGTGCCGATCGCCCAGACCGGCTCGTACGCGACGACGATGCGCGCAGCCTCTTGCGCGGTCAGCACGGCCAGCACCGCGTCGAGCTGCGCACCGACCACCTGCTCGGTCGCACCCGACTCGCGCTCGTCGAGCGTCTCGCCAACGCACACGACCGGCGTGAGCCCCGCAGCGAGCGCGCGCTGCGTCTTCGCCGCAACCGTCTCGTTGCGTTCGCCGTGATACGCGCGGCGCTCCGAGTGACCGACGATCGCATAGCGTGCGCCGAACTCCGCGACCATCGCGGCCGCCACTTCACCGGTGAACGCGCCCTGCTCGTGCGCCGACACGTCCTGCACACCCCACGCGACACGGCCGCCGTCGAGTTGCGCCTGAACCTGCGCGAGATACGGGAACGGCACGCACACGCCGACCGACGTTTCGGCCGCCACCGCGCCCGCGCCCTGCACCACTTCGTTCAGCAACGCCTGGTTGCCGGCCAGCCGGCCGTGCATCTTCCAGTTGCCGATCACACGCTTAGTTCTCTGTTTCGACATCGTGTCTGTCTCGTCACCGCTTGGTCATTAACGCGCCGGAATCCGGCCGTCAGGTTTGATCTGGCGAAGCAAACCCGCGATTTTACTGCGCGCGGCTTGAACCGGTCAAACCGCGCATGTCAAGCCCGGCCGCACGGGCCGTCAGGCGTTCGTACCCCAATCGAGCACGATCTTGCCGGTGTGCTCGCTGCTTTCCATCAGCGCGTGCGCCTGCGCGGCGTCCGCAGCCGGCAATACGCGATAGATCACCGGCTTGATGCGGCCGTCGGCAAGCAGCGGCCACACGCGCGCCTTCAGTTGCGCGGCGATCTGCGCCTTGAACTCGACCGGACGCGGGCGCAGCGTCGAACCCGTGATCGTCAGCCGGCGACGCAGGATCTCGCCCAGGTTGACATCGGCCTTCGCGCCGCCGAGCAGCGCGATCAGCACGAGACGGCCGCCATCCGCGAGCGCGGACAGTTCGCGCGGCACGTACGAGCCCGCCACCATGTCGAGGATCACGTCGACGCCGCGATCGTGCGTCAGCGACTTCACGACCTCGACGAAGTCTTCGGTCTTGTAGTTGATCGCGCGTTCGGCGCCGAGCGCCTCGCACGCGCGGCATTTGTCGGCGGTGCCGGCCGTCGCGAACACGCGAAAACCGAGCGCATGCGCGATCTGGATTGCCGTCACGCCGATGCCGCTCGAGCCGCCCTGCACGAGCAGCGTTTCCTGCTCGCCCCCCTCTCCCGCGCCGAGCTGCGCGCGGTCGAACACGTTGCTCCACACCGTGAAAAACGTTTCGGGCAGCGACGCGGCCTCGATATCGGTGAGCCCGCCGGGCACCGGCAGGCATTGCGGCAGCGGTGCGACCGCATACTCGGCATAGCCGCCGCCCGCGAGCAACGCGCACACGCGATCGCCGAGCTTCAGGCCGAACGGATTCAGCGCGGCGTCCGACAGATCGCCGCCGACGATCTCGCCCGCGACCTCGAGGCCCGGCAGATCCGATGCACCCGGCGGCGGCGCATACGCGCCCTTGCGCTGGAACACGTCGGGCCGGTTCACACCGGAAGCCGCCACCTTGATCAGCACTTCGCCGCGCTTCGGTTCGGGGCGCGAACGCTCCGCAAGCTTCAGCACGTCGGGGGCACCGAATTCGGTGATTTCGATGGCTTTCATGGTGGTGGTCGCTCCAGGATCAGGTCGGAATCGGATGACGCGCCCGCACGCGGCACGGGCGCCCGGCCGGCGCTGCTGCGCCGCACAACGATGCTACAGAAAAAACGGCCGGCACGCTTTCGCACTGCCGGCCGTTGATCCGCCTGCCCGCTTACTGCTGCGGCGGCGTGTCCGACTGCGGCGCCGCCGCTGCTTCATTCAGCAGCGCCTTCGCCGACAGACGCACGCGACCCTTTTCGTCCGTCTGGATGACCTTGACCTTCACTTGCTGGCCTTCCTTCAGGTAGTCGTTGATGTCCTTCACACGCTCGTTGACGATTTCCGAGATGTGCAGCAGACCATCCTTGCCCGGCAGCAGGTTCACGATCGCGCCGAAATCGAGCAGCTTCAGAACCGTGCCTTCGTACACCTGGCCGACTTCGATTTCGGCCGTGATGTTCTCGATGCGCTTCTTCGCTTCGGCCATGCCGTCGCTGTTCGTGCTTGCGATCGTCACGACGCCGTCGTCGGAGATGTCGATGGTCGTGCCGGTTTCTTCCGTCAGCGCACGGATCACCGAACCGCCCTTGCCGATCACGTCGCGGATCTTTTCCGGGTTGATCTTGATCGTGATCATGCGCGGAGCGAATTCCGACAGTTGCGTGTTCGCGCCGGAAACGGCTTGCGTCATCTTGCCGAGGATGTGCATGCGGCCTTCCTTCGCCTGCGCGAGCGCAACCTGCATGATTTCCTTCGTGATGCCCTGGATCTTGATGTCCATCTGCAGCGCCGTCACGCCTTGCTCCGTACCGGCCACCTTGAAGTCCATGTCACCGAGGTGATCTTCGTCGCCGAGGATGTCGGTCAGCACCGCGAACTTGTTGCCTTCGAGGATCAGGCCCATCGCGATACCCGCGACGTGCGCCTTCATCGGCACGCCGGCGTCCATCAGCGCGAGACAGCCGCCGCACACCGATGCCATCGACGACGAACCGTTCGATTCGGTGATTTCCGACACGACGCGAATCGAGTAGCCGAATTCATCGGCGCTCGGCAGGCACTTGACCAGCGCACGCTTCGCGAGACGGCCGTGACCGATTTCGCGGCGCTTCGGCGAGCCGACGCGGCCCGTTTCGCCGGTCGCGAACGGGGGCATGTTGTAGTGGAGCATGAAGCGCTCGCGGTACTCGCCTTCGAGCGCATCGATGATCTGCTCGTCGCCCTTCGTGCCGAGCGTCGCGACGACCAGCGCCTGCGTCTCGCCGCGCGTGAACAGCGCCGAGCCGTGGGTACGCGGCAGCACGCCGGTGCGGATTTCGATCGGGCGCACGGTGCGCGTGTCGCGGCCGTCGATGCGCGGCTCGCCGTTCAGGATCTGCGAACGGACGATCTTGGCTTCGATGTCGAACAGCACGTTGCCGACGGTTGCCTTGTCCGCCGCGACCGTACCGGCCGCCTGTGCGTCTTCCTCGAGCTTCGCCGAGGTTGCTGCGTAGACTTCCTTCAGCTTCGCCGAGCGTGCCTGCTTGTCGCGGAGCTGGTAGGCAGCGAGCAGGTCGTTCTGTGCCAGCTCGGTCACGCGCGCGATCAGCGCTTCGTTCTTCGGTGCCGGCTGCCAGTCCCACTCGGGCTTGCCGCCTTCGCGCACCAGTTCGTGGATCGCGTCGATCGCGACCTGCATCTGCTCGTGGCCGAACACCACGGCGCCCAGCATCACGTCTTCCGACAGTTGATCGGCTTCCGATTCGACCATCAGCACGGCACGTTCCGTGCCCGCGACGACGAGGTCGAGGCTCGATGCCTTGATCTGGTCACGCGTCGGGTTCAGCACGTATGCGTCGTCGATGTAGGCAACGCGTGCGGCGCCGACCGGGCCGTTGAACGGCAGGCCCGACACGGCGAGCGCAGCCGATGCGCCGATCAGCGCGGGGATGTCCGCCGGGATTTCCGGATTCACGGACAGCACGTGGATCACGACCTGGACTTCGTTGTAGAAGCCTTCCGGGAACAGCGGGCGCAGCGGACGGTCGATCAGGCGCGACGTCAGCGTCTCGTGCTCCGACGGACGGCCTTCGCGACGGAAGAAGCCGCCCGGGATCTTGCCGGCCGAGTAGGTCTTCTCGAGGTAGTCGACGGTCAGCGGGAAGAAATCCTGGCCCGGCTTCGCCGACTTCGCGCCGACGACGGTTGCCAGCACGACGGTGTCTTCGACGTCGACGATCACGGCGCCACTTGCCTGGCGAGCGACTTCACCGGTTTCGAGGCGCACCTTGTGCTGGCCCCACTGGAATTCCTTCACGACCTTGTTGAACATGGACATGGTTGCTCCTTTGAATTCATGCATTTCATTCGCCGCGCCGGCCATCCCGCGCGGCGGCGTCCCGACCGAATCACCCGGAGCAAGGTGTGTTTTTTATGCCATTCCAGCGCGGCGCTCGTGCAGCAACGCGCTGGAATGACACAAATCCTGCCCCGGTATCGGTCGTTGCGGCGGCCCCGCACCTGCGTGCCGGACAGCCTGCGGTGCGCGTGACGCTACGCACCGCGCAAAAACAAAATGCCTGTATCAGCGGACTGACACAGGCATCTTGCTGGCGGCAATCGCCTCGATTACTTACGCAGACCCAGCTTCTCGATCAGTGCGCGGTAACGGTCGGCATCCTTGCCCTTGAGGTAGTCGAGCAGCTTGCGGCGGCGGCTCACCATGCGCAGCAGGCCGCGGCGGCTGTGGTGATCCTTCGCGTGGGTCTTGAAGTGACCCGTCAGTTCGACGATACGTGCGGTCAGCAGTGCGACCTGGACTTCGGGCGACCCCGTGTCGTTGGTACCGCGGGCGAACTGAGCAACAACTTCCGACTTCTTGATATCTGCAACAGACATGTGATTTCCTTTCTAACTGAACAGGCGGACACGGAAGAATGGCCGTGCCGTGACTTACAACCGGCGCGCATTGTAGCACAACTCCGCGCCGTTCTTACCGCCTCCTGTCACGGGCGCGTCATCGAGCAGGCGGACGGCATCTCGGTGCGCTGCGCCGGCACCGCAAGCACCGTCCGGAAGCCGTAGCCCGAACCCTCGTTGTCGAAGCGCACGCCCGGCGTGCCGACCTTGTCCATCTCCATCACGTAAAGGGGCTGGATCAATTGATGATCCTGCGCCCGCATCCGCGACGCGTGGAAGCCGTCGTCGAACGACAGGCCCTCCAGCGCGCGCGCGACCGCGACGGGGTCGGCCGAACCCGCGCGGTTCATCGCGGCGGCCAGCATCTCGATCATCAGGCTCATCCGTCGCACCGGGTAGTCGTCCTGGGCGGCCGGAAAGCGGTTCCGGAACGCGCGGTAGAACGCGTCGGATTTCGCGCCGCCCGCGTTCGGGTGCCAGTCCGCCACGGCCACGACCCGCCCGACGCCGGCATCGCCGAGTGCGGCCGGCGCGCCCAGGCTGTTGCCGTAGAAGGTATAGAACTTCGCATTCAACCCCTGCTCGCGCGCCGCCTTCACGAGCAGCGTGAGGTCGTTGCCCCAGTTCCCGGTGACGACGGCGTCGGCGCCGCTCGCGCGGATCTTCGCGATGTACGGCGAGAAATCCTTGATTCGCCCGATCGGGTGGAATTCGTTGCCGGCGATCGCCACGTCCGGGCGCCGCGCGGCCAGCGCCTGCCGTGCAAGCGCGCTGACGTCGTGGCCGAAACTGTAGTCCTGATTCAGCAGGTAGACCTTGTGGAGCGCGCGGTCGCGCGCCATCACGTCCGCGAGCGCGGCCATCCGCATGCCCGCGTGCGCATCGAAGCGGAAATGCCAGAAACTGCAGCGCGCCCCGGTCAGCGCCGGATCGTCGGCCGAATAGTTGAGGAACAGCGTCCGGCTGTCCGGATCGCGCGCGTTCAGCTTGTCGAGCGCCGCGACCAGCGCGGCTGCGACGGCCGAACTGTTGCCCTGCGCGACGAACCCGATATGGCGGTCCGCGGCCGCGCGCAACTGCACGAGCGCTTCCTCGGGGCTGCCCTTGCTGTCGAGCACGACGAGTTCGAGCGGATGGGCGCCGTCGCGCAACTTCACGCCGCCCGCCGCGTTGACCTGCTCGACGCCGAAGCGCAGGTTGCGCTCGACCGCCGCGCCCGCATTCGCGAACGGGCCCGACATCCCCTCGATCAGCGCGATCCGCACCGGCTCGCCGCCGGCAAACGCGGACGACGCCAGCATCCACCCCGCGCTCAATGCGAGCGCACACCGCTTCCACCCCTGCATCGGCCACCTGCCCTTCAATCTGCCCGAGAAGCGCGGATCATAGGCCGACGCCCCCGCCGCCCGCAAGCGCGACGCGCCCGGCGATCCGTACCGATTTTTTCCGTGCGATGCGCGGTCGCGCGCCGTCCGTGATAAAACGGGACTTGTTTCCGTGTTCTGGAGAATCCCCATGCGCATTCGCATTTCCGCGCGCCTGCCGGTACTGCTCGCCAGCGCCGCCGCGCTGCTGGCCGGTTGCGCGCAACCGTGGCAGCAATACCAGGCCGGCCAGGACGAGTCGGCGATCGTCGCACGCATGGGCCCGCCGCGCGAGATCTACGACCTGCCCGGCGGCGGCAAGCGCCTGATGTGGCCGACCCAGCCGATGGGAGAAATCACCATCGCGGCCGACGTCGACGCGGCCCACAAGATCGTCAACGTGCGCCAGGTCCTGCAGCCGAACGAGTTCTATCGCGCAGAGATCGGCAAATGGACGAAGACCGACGTCCTCGTCAACTTCGGACGCCCCGTCGAGACGTCCTACTTCCCGCTGATGAAGCGCGAGGTGTGGACCTACCGGTATCTCGAGGACAACGTCTGGTACATGATGTACAGCTTCTACTTCGATCCGCAGGGCATCCTGCGTATCACGCAGAAAACGCCCGACCCGCTGCACGACCCCGACCGCCGCAACCTGTTCTGACCGATTACGCATTTACGCGCAATTTTCACCGTGGCCATTCACGAATCATTGCGTGAATGGCCATTTCCTTTTTCCCGCCTCTCTATTAATTCGGAAAATTCGGCGGAAATCTTTTCCGATCGGTGACATTCCGATGGCACCACGCTGACATCCCTGTCATGCGGGCCTTTCCGCGCAAACACGCATGCGCGGTGCATGTCATGCGGTGAATTGGTGCGTGCAATGCACTACGCCAAATCAATTTGAAACAAATTGTTTCAAGCCACCCGAAGTGCTAGGGCATACCCCTAATATCAGTCGAAACCCAACCTTTCAATTTAGAAAGAATGTCATTGCGTCATTTCTGCCGATATCCGTTTGCCTTCATCACAAAGGAGTCCTCATGAATCGCCCCAAGAGCATGCTGGTTGCCAACATCGCCTGGGCCCGCGAAACGCGTGAATATACGCCCGGCTTCTTCGACGCGCTCGCGCGCGGCCAAAACCCGCGCGTGCTGTGGATCGGCTGCGCCGACAGCCGCGTGCCGGCCGAAACCATCACGCACTGCGCGCCCGGCGAGCTGTTCGTCCATCGCAACATCGCGAACCTGTTCCATCCCGACGACGACAATTCCGCCAGCGTGCTCGAGTACGCGGTGCGGGTGTTGCAGGTCGACCACGTGATCGTGTGCGGGCACTACGGATGCGGCGGCGTACGCGCATCGCTGCTGCCGCCACCAGCCGACCTGCCGCACGTCGCACGCCGCATCGCGCCGCTGTGCGCGCTCGCGCGGCGCCATCGCGACGCGCTGGACGGGCTCGACGACACGGCCGCCGCAGACCGCCTCGCCGAACTCAACGTGCTGGAACAGGTACGGCTGCTGCGCGCGTCCCCGATCGTGCACGGCCGCGAACGGCCGCCGCTCGTGCACGGCTGGATCTTTTCCCTCGCCGACGGCCGCCTGCAGGAACTCGATTCCGGCTACACCACGCCGGCCGTCGACGTCGAATCCGTGCAGGCCGCGACGGCCGGCGCGCTCGGTTGACCTACCCCGCCCCAAGCCAATGAAATCGCCCCAACCATGAAACTGAACGAGCGCCTGTCCACCCTGCCGCGCGACATCGTCGCCGGCGTTGTCGTTTTCCTCGTCGCGCTGCCGCTGTGTCTCGGCATCGCCAATGCTTCCGGCGTCGAGCCATTCGCCGGGCTCGTGTCCGGCATCGTCGGCGGCATCGTCGTCGCGCTGCTGAGCGGCTCGTCGCTGTCCGTCAGCGGGCCGGCCGCCGGCCTCGTCGTGATCGTCGTCGAAGGGATCGCGCAACTCGGCAGCTTTTCCGCGTTCCTGCTCGCGGTCCTGCTGTCCGGCGTACTGCAATTCGGGTTCGGCATGCTGCGCGCCGGCCGTTTCGCCGCCTATGTGCCGTCGCCCGTCATCAAGGGCATGCTCGCGGCGATCGGGCTCCTGCTGATCCTGAAGCAGATTCCGTTCGCATTCGGCATCGGCGGCTCCGCCGCGCAATCGTTTGCGAATTGGCCGGGCCTGCCGGTCGCGTGGGCCGCGACAGCCATCGCGCTCGCGTCACTCGCACTGCTGGTCGCATGGGACACGCCCGCGCTGCGCCGCTTCGCGCTGGTGCGCTCGGTGCCGGCCCCGCTCGGCGTGGTCGTGCTGGGTATCGGCGCCACGCTCGCGCTGAGCGTCGTCGCACCGTCGGTTGCGCCGGGCGCCGCCCATCGCGTGACGCTGCCCGAACTCGGATCGTTCGCGGCCTTCGCGGCGTCGCTCAAGCATGCGGAGCTCGGCCCGAACTTCGCGCAGCTCGTCAATCCGGACGTGTGGCGCGTCGCGATCACGCTTGCGGTCGTCGCAAGCCTCGAGACGCTGCTGAGCCTCGAAGCAGTCGAGCAGATCGACCCGAAGCGCCGGCCGACCCAGCCCGACCGCGAGCTCAAGGCCCAGGGCGTCGGCAATCTCGTCGCGGGCGTGGTCGGCGGGCTGCCGATCACGTCGGTGATCGTGCGCAGCTCGGTGAACGTCAATGCGGGCGCGCAAAGCCGGATGTCCGCAATCGTGCACGGGATGCTGCTGCTCGCGAGCGTGTTCGCGCTCACCGGCCTGATCAACCTGATCCCGCTCGCGAGCCTGGCCGCGATCCTGATCCACACCGGCTTCAAACTCGCGAAACCGGCGCTGTTCCGTTCGGTGATGAAACAGGGGCCGGCTGCGTTCGTGCCGTTCGCCGCGACGATTGCCGGCGTGCTCGCGGTCGACCTGCTGTTCGGCATCGCGCTCGGCCTTGCCTGCAGCGTGCTGGCGGTCGCCGTCGCGAACCTGAAGAGCCCCGTCACGCTCGCGCAGCACGACGACCACTTCCTGCTGTCGTTCCGCAAGGACGTGTCGTTTCTCGGCAAGGTCCAGGTCAAGCACCACCTGCGGCACATTCCCGACCGGGCCGCGGTGATCATCGACGCGACGCGCGCCGACTACATCGACCACGACGTGCTCGAACTGCTCGACGCGTTCGTCGCCGATGCGCCGCAGCGCGGCATCGCGGTCGAGTTCCGGCGGCGCAGCCCGGCGCCGCGCACGGCCACGCGCCGCTGGCTGTTCCGCGCGCCGGCCGCCGAATGAGCGACGCATGAAAAACGCCCCGGCGGCGCAGGGCCGCACGGGGCGTTTCGGGTGATGCGCAGCGCGCTGCGATTATGAGCGCTGCGGATTGACCTTGTCGTCCTTCGAATGCAGCTTGTTCAGTGCGGAGATGTACGCCTTCGCGGATGCGGCGACGATGTCCGGATCGGTGCCGACGCCGTTGACGATCCGCCCGCTCTTCGACAGACGGACCGTCACTTCGCCCTGCGCCTGCGTGCCGGTCGTGATCGCGTTCACCGAGTACAGCAGCAGCTCGGAGCCGCTGCCGACTTCGCCCTCGATCGCGTTGAACGTCGCGTCGACCGGACCGTTGCCGCGCGCCTCGCCGGTCACTTCCTTGCCTTCGACCCCGAACACGACCTTCGCGTGCGGCTGCTCGCCCGTTTCCGAGTGCTGCGACAGCGACACGAATTTGAAGTGCTCCTGCTCGTGCGCGAGCGCCGATTCCTCGGACACGATCGCGATGATGTCTTCGTCGAAGATCTCGGCCTTGCGGTCGGCCAGATCCTTGAAGCGCATGAACGCGGCATTCAGTTCGCTCTCGCTGTCGAGCGACACGCCAAGCTCCTGCAGGCGCTGCTTGAACGCGTTGCGGCCCGACAGCTTGCCGAGCACGATCTTGTTCGCGGTCCAGCCCACGTCTTCCGCGCGCATGATCTCGTAGGTGTCGCGCGCCTTCAGCACGCCGTCCTGGTGGATGCCCGACGCGTGCGCGAACGCATTTGCGCCGACCACGGCCTTGTTCGGCTGCACGACGAAACCGGTGATCTGCGACACGAGCTTCGACGTCGGCACGATCTGCGTCGTGTCGATGCCGACGTCGAGGCCGAAGTAGTCCTTGCGGGTCTTCACGGCCATCACGATTTCCTCGAGCGACGTGTTGCCCGCGCGCTCGCCGAGACCGTTGATCGTGCACTCGATCTGACGCGCGCCGCCGATCTTCACGCCGGCGAGCGAGTTCGCGACGGCCATCCCGAGGTCGTTGTGGCAGTGCACCGAGAAGATCGCCTTGTCCGAATTCGGAATGCGTTCGCGCAGCGTCTTCACGAGGTTGCCGTACAGCTCCGGGACGCCGTAGCCGACCGTGTCGGCGATGTTGATCGTCGTCGCACCTTCGGCAATCACGGCTTCCAGCACGCGACACAGGAAATCCATGTCGGAGCGGCTGCCGTCCTCCGGCGAGAATTCGACGTTGTCGGTGAACTTGCGCGCGAAGCGCACCGCGAGGCGGGCCTGCTCGAACACCTGGTCGGGCGTCATCCGCAGCTTCTTCTCCATGTGCAGCGGCGACGTCGCGATGAACGTGTGGATCCGGAAGCTCTCGGCCGGCTTCAGCGCGTCGGCCGCACGCTGGATGTCCTTGTCGTTGGCGCGCGCCAGCGAGCAGATGGTGCTGTCCTTCACGAGACCGGCGATCGTGTGGATCGCGTCGAAATCGCCGTTCGAGCTGGCTGCGAAACCGGCCTCGATCACGTCGACCTTCATCCGCTCGAGGTGCTTCGCGATACGGATTTTCTCTTCCTTCGTCATCGACGCGCCGGGCGATTGTTCGCCGTCACGCAAGGTCGTATCGAAAATGATCAGCTTGTCTGTCATGGGGGGCTCCAGGGCTCTTTATACGGAAGTCAAACGTAACGAGATCGCGCCACCGCTGGCGACGCTCAACAACAGACGAGGCTTGACGGGGGGGCGAGAACGGTCAGCGCGGCAGGCGCGCCGAAGCTAGCGCGCGTAGCGGCGCACCGGCTAGAAGGAGGGAGAGGCGGGAAAATGCAGTCATGCCGTCGACTATAGCGGCATTCCGTTAGGTGCGCAATCGGACGGCACCCGGGGCTTCCAGCGGCCCGGTTCGAAAAAGGGGGCAAAAGAAAACGGCGGCCTCAGGCCGCCGTTTCCGGGCAAAAAACGCGCGTCAGTGATCGCGCTGCGACGAGCGGGCCGGATTCGCGCGCCCGCGGATGGCCATGTAGGCCCAGAACACGTAGCCCGACAGCCCGTACAGCACGAACAGGCAGAACAGCATCAGCGGCGGATCGGACGACACGAGCACGAACGCGACGACGACGAGCAGGATCGCCGCGAACGGCACGCGGTGCCGCACGTCGAGCGCCTTGCCGCTGTAGAACGGCGCGTTCGACACCATCGTCACGCCCGCGTAGATCGTCAGCACGAACGCGACCCACGGCAGCCAGCCGAGCTTCATCGGCACGCGGTTGTCGGTGGCGAGCCACACGAAGCCCGCGATCAGCGCGGCGGCGGCCGGACTCGGCAGCCCCTGGAAGAAGCGCTTGTCGACGACGCCGATGTTCGTATTGAAGCGCGCGAGCCGCAGCGCGGCGCCCGAGCAATAGACGAACGCGGCGAGCCAGCCCCAGCGGCCGAGATCCTTCAGCACCCACTCGTACATCACGAGCGCGGGCGCGACGCCGAACGACACCATGTCCGACAGGCTGTCGAACTGCTCGCCGAACGCACTCTGCGTATGCGTCATGCGCGCGACGCGCCCGTCCATCCCGTCGAGCACCATCGCGACGAAAATCGCGATCGCGGCGATCTCGAAACGCACGTTCATCGCCTGCACGACCGCGAAGAAGCCGCAGAACAGCGCGGCGGTCGTGAACGCGTTCGGCAGCAGGTAGATGCCACGCGTCTTCAGGAACCGCTGGCGCGCGGCGCGGCGGCTCTCGATGGGTACCGGATCGGCGGCCATCCCCTTGTTGCGGCGGAACGGGCGTGGCGTCTGGCCGGAGCCGTTGCGCGGCCGGCGTGGTTTGAATGCGGCCATCGTGCGCCCCGCCGCTTACTGTTCGAGCTCGGCGAGGATCGTCGACGACGCGTAGACCTTCTCGCCGATCGACACCTTCGCGCGGCTGCCGAGCGGCAGATACACGTCGACGCGCGAACCGAAGCGGATGAAGCCGTAGCGCTGGCCGCGCGACAGCGGCTCGCCGGCGCGTACGTAGCAGAGGATCCGGCGGGCGACGAGGCCCGCGATCTGCACGGCGGTGACGGTCTTGCCGCTCGCCGTCTGGATCACGACCGCGTTGCGTTCATTCTCGGTCGACGCCTTGTCGATCGCCGCGTTCAGGAACGCGCCCGGGAAGTACTCGACCTTGGAGATCGCGCCATCGACCGGCGAACGTTGCGAATGGACGTTGAAGACATTCATGAACACGCTGATCTTCAGCGCTTCGCGGTTCGCGTACGGGTCTTGCGCGGTCTCGACCGCGACGATGCGGCCATCCGCCGGGCACAGCACCGCGTTCGGCTGCGCCGGGATCGGGCGCTGCGGATCGCGGAAGAACTGGACGACGAAGACGAGCAGCAGCCAGAACGGCCACGCGAAGCCGAAGCCCCCGACGGCATGGATCAACAGCGCGATGACGGCTGCAATCGCGATGAACGGCCAGCCTTCGCGCGCGATGATCGGATGAGGATAGTTCATGGATTCGTTCTGTGTTCGGTGAATTGCAAAGCCCGTAGGATAGCAAAAGCCGCCCGGGGCACTGCTGCCTTCGGGCGGCTTTTTGGTACCGGCCCTCTATTCGAGGGACCGGAACAGCACGCGGTGCTTAGTTCTTCGACTGGTCGACGAGCTTGTTCTTCGCGATCCACGGCATCATCGCGCGCAGCTTCGCACCCACTTGCTCGATCTGGTGCTCGGCCGTCAGGCGACGGCGCGACTGCAGCGTCGGCGCGCCTGCCTTGTTCTCGAGAATGAAGCTCTTCGCGTACTCGCCCGTCTGGATGTCGGTCAGGCACTGCTTCATCGCCTTCTTCGTCTCTTCCGTGACGATGCGCGGGCCCGTCACGTACTCGCCGTACTCGGCGTTGTTCGAGATCGAGTAGTTCATGTTCGCGATGCCGCCTTCGTAGATCAGGTCGACGATCAGCTTCAGTTCGTGCAGGCACTCGAAGTACGCCATTTCCGGCGCGTAACCTGCTTCGACCAGCGTCTCGAAACCCGCCTTGATCAGCTCGACGGTACCGCCGCACAGCACGGCCTGTTCGCCGAACAGGTCGGTTTCGGTTTCTTCACGGAAGTTCGTTTCGATGATGCCGGCACGACCGCCGCCGTTCGCTGCCGCGTACGACAGCGCGATGTCGCGCGCCGCGCCCGACTTGTTCTGCGCAACCGCGATCAGGTGCGGCACGCCGCCACCTTGCGAGTACGTGCCGCGAACCGTGTGGCCCGGCGCCTTCGGCGCAATCATGATCACGTCGAGGTCGGCGCGCGGGATCACCGCGCCGTAGTGGACGTTGAAGCCGTGCGCAAATGCCAGTGCCGCGCCCTGCTTGATGTTCGCATGCACTTCCTTCGCGTACACGTCGGCGATCTGCTCGTCAGGCAGCAGCATCATCACGACGTCGGCGCCCTTCACCGCTTCCGCGACTTCCTTGACCGACAGGCCGGCGTTCTCGGCCTTGCTCCACGACGCGCCGCCCTTGCGCAGGCCGACCGTCACGTTGACGCCGCTGTCCTTCAGGTTCAGCGCGTGCGCATGGCCTTGCGAGCCGTAGCCGATGATCGTGACTTGCTTGCCCTTGATGAGGGAGAGGTCAGCGTCTTTGTCGTAGAAAACGTTCATGATGGTTCCTTCGCTAATTCAAAAATTCAACAATTTGTTCGGATGGAGTACTGCGGGCCGGGACTTGACGGCGCACCCGGCGTGCCTGTCCGGCATCACACCTTCAGGATGCGCTCGCCGCGTCCGATGCCGGAGCTGCCGGTGCGCACGGTCTCCAGGATCGCGCCCGCGTCCAGCCCCTGGATGAACGCGTCGAGCTTGTCGCTCGCGCCCGTCAATTCGATCGTGTAGGTCTTTTCGGTCACGTCGATGATGCGGCCGCGGAAAATGTCCGCCATCCGCTTCATTTCTTCGCGCTCCTTGCCCACTGCACGCACCTTGATCAGCATCAGCTCGCGTTCGATGTGTGCACCGTCGGTCAGGTCCACCACTTTCACCACCTCGATCAGGCGGTTCAGATGCTTCGTGATCTGTTCGATCACGTCGTCGGAGCCAATGGAAACGATGGTGAGCCGCGACAGCGATTGGTCTTCGGTCGGCGCCACCGTCAAGGTTTCAATGTTGTAGCCGCGTGCCGAAAACAGACCGACCACGCGCGACAGCGCGCCCGGTTCGTTCTCCAGCAGGACGGAAATGATGTGTCTCATGTTCGCTTCTTCCAGAATGTGTCCGTGTCGATTCACTCGCGCCGCGCGCTGCCGCGTGCCGCACCGCCCTTCGTGAAGGCGGCCGCATCGGGCTCAGGCGCGCGTCGCGCCGTTACAGATCTTCCGATCCGAGCAGCATCTCGGTGATGCCCTTGCCGGCCTGTACCATCGGCCAGACGTTTTCGGTCGGATCGGTCTGGAAGTCGAGAAACACGGTGCGGTCCTTCAGGCGCAGCGCTTCCTTCAGCGCCGGCTCCACATCCGAGGTCTTTTCGATCCGCATGCCGACATGGCCGTACGCTTCGGCAAGCTTCACGAAATCAGGCAGCGCATCCATGTACGAATGCGAATAGCGCTTGCTGTATTCGATCTGCTGCCACTGGCGAACCATGCCGAGATAGCGGTTGTTCAGCGAAATGATCTTCACGGGCGTGTCGTACTGCAGGCAGGTCGACAGTTCCTGGATGCACATCTGGATCGAGCCTTCGCCCGTGATGCACAGCACGTCGTCGTCCGGGTGCGCCATCTTGACGCCCATCGCTGCCGGCAGGCCGAAGCCCATCGTGCCGAGGCCGCCGGAGTTGATCCAGCGACGCGGCTTGTTGAAACGGTAGAACTGCGCCGCCCACATTTGGTGCTGGCCGACGTCCGAGCACACGAACGCATTGCCGTCCGTCAGCTCCCACGCCTTCTCGACCACATATTGCGGCTTGATGATCTCGCTTTCGCGGTCGTATTTCAGGCAGTCCTTCGCGCGCCAGCCCTCGATGTCCTTCCACCATTGCGCGAGCGCCTCGGTGTCGGGGCCATGCTCGGCCGTCTGCAGCTGCTCGATCAGCTCCTTGAGCACTTCCTTCACGTCGCCGACGATCGGGATGTCGACCTTCACACGCTTCGAGATCGACGACGGGTCGATATCGATGTGGATGATCTTGCGCGGACGCGACGCGAAGTGCGCCGGATCGCCGATCACGCGGTCGTCGAAGCGGGCGCCGATCGCGATCAGCACGTCGCAGTGCTGCATCGCCATGTTCGCTTCGTAGGTGCCGTGCATGCCAAGCATGCCGAGGAATTTCTTGTCCGACGCGCGATAGCCGCCGAGGCCCATCAGCGTGTTCGTGACCGGATAGCCGAGCAGGTCCGCGAACTGGTTCAGTTCGCGCGACGCGTCGGCGAGGATGATGCCGCCGCCCGTGTAGATGTACGGACGCTTCGCCGTCAGCAGCAGCGACACGGCCTTGCGGATCTGGCCCGAATGGCCCTTCGTGACCGGGTTGTACGAACGCAGCGACACGCTCTTGACGGGCTCGTACTCGCACGGCGTCTTCGAGATGTCCTTCGGGATGTCGATCAGCACCGGGCCCGGACGGCCGGTGCGGGCGATATAGAACGCCTTCTTGACGGTTTCCGCGAGGTCGCGCACGTCCTTCACGAGGAAGTTGTGCTTCACGCACGGACGCGTGATGCCGACGGTGTCGCACTCCTGGAATGCATCCTGGCCGATCGCGGCCGTGGGCACCTGGCCGCTGATCACGACCATCGGGATCGAATCCATGTACGCCGTGGCGATGCCGGTCACCGCGTTGGTGACACCCGGGCCGGACGTCACGAGACAGACGCCGACGTTGCCGGTGGAACGCGCATACGCATCGGCTGCGTGCACGGCCGCCTGTTCGTGGCGCACCAGCACGTGCTGAATCTTGTCCTGCTTGTAAAGCTCGTCGTAGATGTAGAGTACCGAGCCGCCGGGGTAGCCCCAGATGAATTCGACGTTTTCATCGGCCAGTGCCTTCATGAGCACGGTGCCGCCGATGGAGTCGCTATCGGGAGGGGAAAGGGGTTCCGACGTGGAGAATTCCGCGCTGGGCATGTTCATGTTGACCTTTCGAATTTTCGGCAAAAAATTGATCGGGTGCTCTCTGCCGGGCTTGTGGCTCGGGTTCAAGCGGCGCGTCCAGTTTGAAGGGCAGGCTTCTTGGGCCAGCCTCAAATGAGACCATCACTTCATGTTGCGAATCATTGACGATAGCGGGTCGCGAATGGGTCGTCAAGCAAAATATCCCGCAGCGCATCATGGGCGCTGCCCGGCACCCCGCCGCCGCGGCTCGCGCGCAACGTGCGGCGCCCAACCCGGTGCCAAGCGGCGCGAAAATTTGATAGCATCCGCGGGTTTTACGAAATTTTTCGACCTTTTACACCACGCAGCGGCCCGCAGCGCATACCTTCACGGAATGGCATCAGACAAGGAACTCGCCGACTTTCTGGCGGGCGTCGAAAGGCGCGCGTTCAAGCAGGCTGCGTACGCCGTGCGTGACGACGATGCGTCGCTCGACATCGTGCAGGACGCGATGATCAAGCTTGCGGAGAAGTACGGCGACCGGCCGGCGGCCGAGTTGCCGCTGCTTTTTCAGCGGATCCTGCAAAACGCGATCCACGACTGGTTCCGCCGTCAGAAAGTCCGCAACACGTGGGTCACGCTCTTCTCGTCGCTGAACAACTCTGACGACGACGACTTCGACCCGCTCGAAACACTCGAATCCGCGGACGACAACGCGGGCGTCGAGAGCAGCGAGCACCGCCTCGAACGAGAGCAGGTTCTGGCCCTGATCGACGAAGAAATCCAGAAGCTTCCGGCGCGTCAACGGGAAGCGTTCCTGATGCGTTATTGGGAAGATATGGATGTCGCCGAGACTGCCGCCGCAATGGGGTGCTCCGAGGGCAGCGTGAAGACGCACTGCTCACGGGCCACCCACACGCTGGCGCACGCGCTCAAGGCCAAAGGAATCACGCTATGAGCTCCGCTCCCGCAAATCGAGAACACGAATTCGCGCTGAAGGTGCGCCGCGCGCTGGACGAGCGCGCGGCCGACCTGCCTGCCGCGACCACCGACCGTCTGGCCGTCGCCCGCCGGGCTGCGCTCGCGCGCAAGAAGCCCGAGGCCGCGACCGTGCCGGTGTTCGTGCCGGCCTTCGCCGGCGCGGCCGGTGCGTACGGCACGGCGCCAGCAAGCCGCCCGCAGGCGTCGCTCGCGCGCCGCCTGCTGCGCGCGTGGCCGCTGGCGCTGCTGCTCGCGGGGCTCGTCGGCATCGCCTACTGGGAAGACATGCAGCGCACCGCCGAACTCGCCGACATCGACGCGGCGATGCTCAGCGACGACCTGCCGCTCAACGCATATCTCGATCATGGGTTCAACGCGTATCTGTCGCGCGCTCACTAACAGACAATAACGAGGGGATCGCACGGGTGAGTCAGAAGCGCGGCCTGGCCGTATTTTTCGGATGCGTAATCGCGATCGCCGTTTCCTACGTCGCCACTTACCCACGATTCCACCCGGCCCCCGCGACGACCACCGCCGCGGCCAGCAGCGCTGCCGCGCCCGCATCGGCCGCGACCGGGCTGACCACCGAACTCCCCCCGCTCCCCCTGCCGCTGCCGGCCGCTACCGGCCCGCTGTCGTGGGCGCGCCTCACGCCGGCACAGCACGCGGCACTCGCGCCGTTCGCCGACCAGTGGGACGGCTTCAGCGACGCCCGCAAGCGCAAATGGCTGAAGATCGCATCGCGTTTCTCGAAGTTGACGCCCGATGACCAAAAACGCCTGCAGGACCGGATGACCGAATGGGCGCGGATGACGCCCGAGCAGCGCCGCGTCGCGCGCGAGAATTACCAGAGTGCGAAGGAGCTTTCCGCGCAGGCGCGCGAGCGTGCGTGGAAGGCGTACCAGCAACTCCCCGAAGAGCAGAAGGAACGTCTCGCGGCCGCCGAGCGCCGCCGCCGGCCGAGCGTCGTCAGCGCGCCGCCGACCGTTGCCGACCGCGATGTCCGCCGCCTCGTCAATTCGCACGAACACCCGGCAAACGGCCCGGCCACCGCACCGGCGCCCGTCTCGGCCGCCGTCGCGCCGCCGGTGCCCGCATCGTCGACGGCCGGCACCGCATCCGCACCGGCTGCCGTGGCGCCGGTGTCGCCCGCCGACGCCCCCTCGCTGTTCAAGGGCTCCTGAGCGGCCGTGGCGAACGCCCGCGCACCCGAAACCCCGGCCGCCGCGCCGTCCGTGCGGCGGCGCCTCGCCGCGCTGCTCTACGAAGGTGTGCTGCTGTTCGGCGTGGTGTTCTTCGCCGGACTCGCGTTCAGCCTCGCCACGCAGCAACGCAACGGCCTCGTCCATCACAACCTGCTCGCCGCCTGGATCGCGCTCGTGGTCGGCGCGTACTTCGTCTGGTTCTGGACCCACGGCGGCCAGACGCTGCCGATGAAGACCTGGCGGCTGCGACTCGAATCGTCGAGCGGCCGGCCGCTGAGCGCGGGCCACGCGCTCATCCGCTATGCGCTCGGCTGGCTGTGGTTCCTGCCGCCGCTCGCGCTGCATCCGCTCCTCGGCCTGTCGGTCCCCGTCACGCTCGCGCTCACCGCCGCATGGATCGTCGTGTGGGCCGGCGCCGCGCGGCTGCATGCCGGCCGCCAGTTTCCGCACGACCGGATCGCCCGCACACGCGTCGTTGCGATGCCACGTTGACGCGCCGCATTCGCCAGACGAAAAAACCTCGCCGAGGCGGCTCCCGCCCGGCCTGACAGGCTTGCCAGACAACGGTCGGCCGTTCCGTACGGCAGATTTCACAACGCCCCGTCATTCACTGCTAAACACCCTGCAGCGGTCGTAATAAGAACGTCTCGTGACTGTCACGGCACAGTCACGCCCGCATGGCGGAATGCCGGTAATGTCAACCGGCGCGAGTCATGCATGGGCCAGAAATCGTCCGCGACCTCCCTGTTCCGTCACCCCATCGGCGCCCGCGCCGCCACGGCTTTCCTGTCCGGTGCTGCCGCAGCCGACGGGCTGGTGTCGCAAGACCCGCCAGCCGGGCACGCCACGCAGCATGACGATCCCGATTCGTCTGCCCACCGCTACCGCACCATCTGGCTGTCCGACATCCACCTCGGCTCAAGCGGTTGCCAGGCGCCGTACCTGCTCGACTTCCTGCGCCACAACGATTCGGAGTACCTGTACCTCGTCGGCGACATCATCGACGGCTGGCAACTGAAGAAGGGCTGGTACTGGCCGCAGGCACACAACGACGTCGTGCAGAAGATCCTGCGCAAGGCACGCAAGGGGACGCAGGTCGTCTACATCCCCGGCAACCACGACGAAGGCGCGCGGCAGTTCTGCGACCTCGCGTTCGGCGACATCCAGGTGCGCGGCGAGGCATTCCACACGACGCTCGCGGGCAAACGTTTGTGGATCGTGCACGGCGACCTGTTCGACGGCGTGATCCAGCACGCGAAATGGCTCGCGTACCTCGGCGACACGCTCTACACGCTGATCCTCGTGCTGAACCGCTGGTTCAACCGGATCCGCAGCCGGCTCGGCTTCCAGTACTGGTCGCTGTCGCAGTACCTGAAGCACCAGGTCAAGAACGCCGTCAACTTCATCTCGCAGTTCGAGACCGTGATGACCGACGAGGCCCGCCGCCGCGGCTGCGACGGCGTCGTGTGCGGCCACATCCACAAGGCGGAGATCCGCGACATCGACGGCGTGCTGTACTGCAACGACGGCGACTGGGTCGAAAGCCTGTCCGCACTCGTCGAAACGATGGAAGGCGAACTGAAGATCGTCTACTGGACGGCGATGCGCACCGCACCGGCGGAGACCACGTCGCGCAAGGCCAAGGCCGCTGCCTGACACCCCCTACTTACAGGACAAAGCCGCGATGAAGATCATGATCGTCACCGACGCGTGGGAACCGCAGGTCAACGGCGTCGTGCGCACGCTGAAGAGCACGGCGCGCGAACTCACCGCGCTCGGCCACCGCGTCGAACTGCTGACGCCGCTGGAATTCCGCACGGTGCCCTGCCCGACCTACCCCGAGATCCGCCTGTCGATCCTGCCGTACCGCAAGCTGCGCGCGCGGATCGATGCGTTCGCGCCCGACGCGCTGCACATCGCGACCGAAGGCCCGCTCGGCCTCGCCGCGCGACGCTACGCGCGTTCGCGCAAACTGCCGTACACGACCGCGTACCACACGCGCTTTCCGGAATACGTGCAGGCGCGCTTCGGCATCCCGCTCGCCGCCACCTACCGCTTCCTGCACTGGTTCCACGGCCCGTCGCTCGCGGTGATGGCGCCAACGCCGGTCGTCAAGCAGGATCTCGAGAAATTCGGCTTCACGAACGTCGTGCTGTGGACGCGCGGCGTCGATCTCGACATCTTCCACCCGATGGAATCGAAGGTGCTCAACACCGCGCGGCCGATCTTCCTGTACGTGGGCCGCGTCGCGATCGAGAAGAACGTCGAGGCCTTCCTGCGCCTCGACCTGCCTGGCTCGAAGTGGGTCGCGGGCGAAGGCCCCGCGCTCGCGGAGCTGAAGTCGCGCTATCCGGAAGCAAACTATCTCGGCGTGCTGTCACAGGCCGAGCTCGCGAAGGTGTATGCTGCGGCCGACGTGTTCGTATTCCCGAGTCGCACCGACACGTTCGGCCTCGTGCTGCTCGAGGCGCTCGCCTGCGGCACGCCGGTTGCCGCGTATCCCGTGACGGGCCCGATCGACGTGCTCGGCGATGGCGACGCCGGCGCAATGCACGAAGACCTGCAGGAAGCCTGCCTCGAGGCGCTGAAGATCGAACGCACCACTGCGCGCGCGTGGGCCGAACGCTTCTCGTGGCGCGCGGCGTCCGAGCAGTTCGCGTCGCATCTGAAGCCGCTGCCGAAGACCGCGTACTCGCCAGCAGAAGGTGCCGCCGTTTGAAACGAGACCTGAACGACAAGACCCCGCCCCCCGACGCAACGCCGCAACGGCACCGCCCGTTCGACGAGGAAGAGCCGCACGCCGACGCGGACGTGCACGCGCACGAGCCGCTCGGCCCCGACGATCGGCTCGCGCCGCTGCCGCCGAACCCGTACAAGCGCCATCGCGGCATCACGCGCGCCTGGTACGCCCTCAAGCATTCGCTGAACGGCTTTCGCGTCGCGATCCGCGAGGAGAGCGCGTTTCGCCAGGAACTCACGCTCGCCGCGCTGATGCTCCCGATCGGCGCGTTCGCGCCGGTGCCGGCCGCATCGCGTGCACTGCTGATCGCCTCGGTGCTGCTCGTGCTGATCGTCGAGCTGCTGAACTCGAGCGTCGAGGCCGCGATCGACCGCATCTCGCTCGAGCGCCACGAACTCTCGAAGCGCGCGAAGGACCTCGGCAGCGCAGCCGTGACGGTCGCGCTGTTCGCATGCGTGACGACGTGGGGCTTCGTGCTCGGACCGGTCGTCGCACGCTGGCTCGGCTTCTAGACGACTGCCCGGCGGGCACCTGCGTACCGCCCGCGTGCGGCGCTGCAACATGCGCCGCGCGGGCCTGCGAACACGAAATGCCCCGATGTGGCGGAACCCCGGTTTATAATCGTCCGCCAGACATAGAACAGCAACCCGCGCCGGACGAATCACGCAGCATCGATTGCAGCGCCCGCCCAGTCCGGCACACACAGGGCCGGACGACATGGAAGCGAAACCTCCCCGCCGCACCCGCGAACGGATTCTCGAGTTGTCGTTGAAACTCTTCAACGAGATCGGCGAGCCGAACGTCACGACCACGACGATCGCCGAGGAAATGGAAATCAGTCCAGGCAACCTGTACTACCATTTCCGCAACAAGGACGACATCATCAACAGCATCTTCGCGCAGTTCGAGCAGCAGATCGAACGGCGGCTGCGCTTTCCCGAAGATCATCGTCCGACAATCGACGAAACCTGGTCGTACCTGCAGTACATGGCCGATTTCATGTGGACCTACCGGTTCCTGTATCGCGACCTCAACGACCTGCTCGCCCGCAACCGCACGCTCGAGACGCACTTCAAGCAGATCATCAGCCACAAGGTGCGCTTCGCGCGCGACATGTGCGAACTGCTCGTGTCCGATGCCGAGATGGTCGCGACGCCCGCCGAGATCGAGGTCATCGCCACCAACATGGCCGTCATTTCGACGTACTGGCTGTCGTATCAGTACGTGATGCATCCGCGCAAATACAACGACCAGGACGCGATCCGCGAGGAACTGCACCAGGTCAGCATGCACGTGATCTCCGTGATGGCACCTTACCTGCGCGGCCGTTCGCGCCAGTTGTTCGACGACCTGGTCTCCGGCAAGCTGCCGAAGCGCCAGTTCACCGACTACCTGCCGCCGCGCGACGGCTCGCCGCGCCCCGCCGGCAGCCCGGTCGTCGTTGGGCAAGCCCCCGCCAAGGATGCCAAACAATGAAGGCAGTGTGTGTTTACTGCGGCTCGTCGTCCGGCGTGCGGCCCGTCTATGCAGACGCCGCGCGCGCATTCGGGCGCGCGCTCGTGGATGCGGATCTCACGCTCGTCTACGGCGGCGGCCGGGTCGGCCTGATGGGTGTGATCGCCGACGAAGTGATGGCGGCCGGCGGCCGTGCGGTCGGCGTGATCCCCGAACTGCTCGTCGACAAGGAAGTCGGTCATACGGGGTTGTCGGAACTGCACGTCGTGCCCGACATGCACCACCGCAAGAAAATGATGGCCGACCTGTCCGACGCGTTCGTCGCGATGCCCGGCGGCGCCGGCACGCTCGAGGAGCTCTTCGAGGTCTACACGTGGGCGCAGCTCGGCTATCACCGCAAGCCCGTCGCGCTCTACAACATCGATTCGTTCTACGATCCGCTGATCGCGCTGCTGCGCCATACGGTCGACGAGGGCTTCATGCGTCCGGCCTATTTCGACGCCCTGTGCGTCGAGTCGGAACCCGTCGAACTGATCGAGCGACTGCGACGCTACCAGCCGCCCGCCCGCGACAAGTGGGCGCCCGACGCAGCCAAGTAACCGTCACCGGAACCCGCACGCGATGACCGCACCGTCCGACCGCAAGGCCGTCCTCATCACCGGCGCGAGCCGTGGCATCGGCCGCGCGACCGCCGTACTCGCGGCCGAACGCGGCTGGGACGTCGGCATCAACTACGCGCGCGACGCGGCGGCGGCCGAACTTACCGCGCAGGCCGTCCGCGACGCGGGCGGCCGTGCGTGCGTCGTCGCGGGCGACGTCGCGAACGAAGCCGATGTCGTCGCGATGTTCGACACCGTGACGACCGCATTCGGCCGCATCGACGCGCTCGTCAACAACGCGGGCATCGTCGCGCCGTCGATGCCGCTCGCCGACATGCCGGCCGACCGGCTGCGGCGGATGTTCGACACCAACGTGCTCGGCACGTACCTGTGTGCGCGCGAAGCCGCGCGCCGGCTGTCCACGGACCGCGGCGGCCGCGGCGGCGCGATCGTCAACGTATCGTCGATCGCGTCCCGGCTCGGCTCGCCGAACGAATACGTCGACTATGCGGGGTCGAAAGGCGCGGTCGACTCGCTGACGATCGGCCTGGCGAAGGAGCTCGGCCCGCACGGCGTGCGCGTCAACGCGGTGCGCCCCGGCCTGATCGAGACCGAAATTCACGCGAGCGGCGGCCAGCCGGGCCGGGCAGCCCGCCTCGGCGCAACGACGCCGCTCGGCCGCGCGGGCGAAGCGCAGGAGATCGCCGAAGCGATCGTCTGGCTGCTGGGCGACGCGGCGTCTTACACGACGGGCGCCCTGCTCGACGTCGGCGGCGGCCGGTAATTCCGCCCGGCGGCGCTTCAAAATCGCCGCCCGCAACAATCCGTCGTCACGACACCACAAATCTCCACAATTCCGTGACACGAACGGTAAACCGCCGTAACAATTCCGTGGTTTACTAGCGGACATTCAGACGCGTGTCATCAACACCTGTCCGCTAGCCCTTGATGTGACCCTAAACGGTCCTGCCGATGTCGCCGGACCGCCTCGACCCGACCCGAGATTCCTTCCATGTCTGGAACCGCAGCGCCCAGCCGGCGACGCACGTCTGTGCCCGCTCCGGCCCAGCGCACCCGCTCGACCGCCGACGCCGACCTCACTGCAATGCTCGACGCCACCGGCACGCCCGTCGTCGCCTCGACCGCCGCAGCCGGCACCACGCGCGAACGCTCGCTCCTGCTCGGCTGGCGCACGTGGCTGTTCGTCGCCGCACTGATCTGCGCCTATACGCTGCCGGGCGTGCTCGGCCACGATCCGTGGAAGCAGGACGAAACCTACACGTTCGGCATCATCCAGCACATGCTCGAGACCGGCGACTTCGTCGTGCCGACCAATGCCGGCCTGCCGTTCATGGAAAAGCCGCCGCTTTACGCGTGGGTCGCGACCAGCCTCGCATGGCTGCTGCAGCGCGTGATGCCGCTGCACGACGCGGCACGGCTCGCGAGCGCGCTGTTCGCCGCACTGGCGTTCGGCTTCATCGCGCGCGCGGCGCGCGTCGCCAGCCGCGCAGACTCCTGGTTCGATCTGCGCGTGATCGGTCCCGTCGTGCTGAGCGCGGGCACGCTCGTCGTCATCAAGCACGTACACGACATGATGACCGACGTCGCGCTGTTCGCCGGCACGGCAATCGGCTTCTGCGGGTTGCTCGAACTCGTGATGCAGCACGTCGCCCGCGCGCAGCAGATGCGGCACGGGCTGCCGGTCCGACCGTCGGGCCGCTGGGCCGCGCCGATCTTCGGCGCGGGCGTCGGCATCGCGCTGATGGCGAAGGGGCTGTTCGTGCCGCTCGTGTTTGCGGCCACGCTCCTCGGCACACTGGTGCTCTATCCGGCCTGCCGCACCCGCTCGTTCGCGCGCGCGCTCGGCGTCGCCGCACTGGTGTTCGCGCCGTTCGCACTCGTGTGGCCGACCGCGCTGCTCCTGCGCTCCGAGACGCTGTTCATGACGTGGTTCTGGGATAACAACGTCGGCCGCTTCTTCGGTTTCTCCGTCCCCGAACTGGGCGCGGAAAACGACAAGCCGTTGTTCATCCTGCGCGCGTTCCTGCTCGTCGGCTTCCCGGTCGCGCCGCTCGCGATCGCCGCGCTCGCGCGCGGTGCGTGGCGCAACTGGCGCACGCCGCGCATCGCGCTGCCCGTGATATTCACGGGCATCGGGCTCGTCGTGCTGCAAGTGTCCGCAACGTCGCGCCAGCTTTACATCCTGCCATTCTTCGCCCCGCTCGCACTGGTCGCTGCGCAGGCGATCGAACGCCTGCCGCGCCGGCTACATCTCGCGTGGGATTACCTGAGCCGCTT
Source organism: Burkholderia sp. BCC0405 (assembly GCF_902833075.1). NCBI lineage: Bacteria > Pseudomonadati > Pseudomonadota > Betaproteobacteria > Burkholderiales > Burkholderiaceae > Burkholderia > Burkholderia sp. BCC0405. The sequence continues at coordinate 398,028 of NZ_CADFEO010000002.1, read as the reverse complement.
CCTGTTCGGCACGATCACCGTGCTCGCATGGGCGATCTGGGCGGTGATGACCGATCCGGCTGCATCGCACACCTATCTCGCGCCGCTCGGCCGCTGGCTACCGCTCGACTGGACGATGCCGGTCGAGCCCGCGCTCGTGATCGGCGCACTCGTGCTGACGGTCGGCTGGTTGATGCTGCTGCCGAAGCTGCGCGCGACCGGCCTGTGGCGCGGCGCACTGTCGTGGGGTGCCGGTGCGCTCGTCGCGTGGGGGCTCGTCTATACGCTGCTGCTGCCGTGGCTTGACATCGCGAAGAGCTACCGCTCGGTGTTCGACGACCTGAACGCGCATCTCGCGCTCGAATGGAACGACGGCGACTGCATGGTAAGCGTCGGTCTCGGGGAGTCGGAAGCGCCGATGCTGTACTACTTCTCCGGAATCCAGCACACGCCGATCGACGATGCGCAGGCTGCCCGCTGCACGTGGATGATCGTCCAAGGCAAGCAGACCGTCGGTCCAGCACCCGGCAGCGGGTGGAAACCGTTCTGGTCCGGCGCCCGCCCGGGCGACTCCGCGGAACTGCTGCGCGTCTACGTGCGCACGCCCGAATAACACCTGCAATGAAGCACGAGACGGCGCGCCGCGCCGTCTCGTGCTGGTCCATCCAGATACCTGCCGAAGGTCGACCATAGCTGCCTGAACGCGGTGCACGCCCCGCGCGATACGCGCCCTCCGCCAGCCGATTTCCACGGCACCCGCGACTCCGCGGGCCTGCCCCCTCCCCCGCGTCACGCCACCGGCCCGGATCTTCAGAACGAGGAGCCGGGCTCGCGAAGAAACGCCGTCTCCTCGTCGCTCGATACCCGACCGAGAATCGCGTTCCGGTGCGGAAAACGGCCGAAGCGCTCGACGACGGCCGCGTGCAGCAGCGCGAAGCGGTGATAGCGCTCGCACCCTGCCTCGTCCCGGATGCCCGCGCACAGGCGCACGGCCTCTCGCTGGCTCTCGACCGACTCGTCGTGCTCGAACGGCAGATACGCAAACGCGCGGTGATGCCCGCTCGGCAATTGCGCGTCCCAACCGGCCGCAACGACGCGGCGCGCGAGCGCCTTCGGATCGGCGGCAAACGCGCGCGGCGTGCCGCGATGAATGTTGCGCGAGAACTGGTCGAGCACGACGATCAACGCAAGCGCCCCCGACGGCGAGCCCGCCCAGTGATCGCAAGCCCCGTCGCACGCGGCGTCGAGCAATGCGCCATAGCGCGTGCGCAGCACGTCGTCGAACGCCGCACCGCCGTTGAACCAGACCTTGCGGTCCTGCCCGAATTCGGCCGAACCCGGCGCGCCGAACCAGAAATCCAGAATCTCCCGCGCTTGCGGATCGAGCGCCGCCGCGCCCGCGTGGGCGGTGTCGATCGTCATGCAAACTCCAGTACGAGGCGGCGGGTGCGCGCGCTCTTCTTTTCCAGTTTCGCAACCCGGAGCGCGCCGATTTCGGACGTGTTGCGCACATGCGTGCCACCGCACGGCTGCAGGTCGACCTGCTCGATGCGCAGCAGCCGCACACGGCCGAGACCCATCGGCGGCTTCACGCTCATCGTGCGCACGAGATCCGGCCGTGCGGCCATCTCGTCGTCGGTGATCCATTCGGTCGTGACCGGGTGTGCGCCGGCCACCAGGCCGGCGAGGCGCCGCTCGACGTCATCGCGATCGATCGCGTCGGAAGTCGCGAAATCGAGCCGCACGTAGTCGGCCGTCACGCTGCAGCCGTCGACCGCGTACGGCAGCACCGCGCACATCAGGTGTGCCGCCGTATGCAGCCGCATGTGGCGGTAGCGGCGCAGCCAGTCGATCTCCGCGACCACGCGCGTGCCCGGCACGAGCGCCGCGACACTCGCCTCCTGCCCCGGTGCGGGCACGTGCACGGCGTCGTCGGGCGTCGCGCCGTCGAACCTGGCCTTGCGTGTATCGGCAATCGCGATCGCGCTGCCGTCGGGCAACGTCAGCGTGCCGGTGTCGCCGGCCTGGCCACCGCCAAGCGGATAGAACACGGTACGGTCGAGCCGGATACCGTCGTCGCCGACGGCCAGGACGACCGCGTCGCATTGCGTGAGGTATGCGTCTTCGCGAAACAGCGCTGGTGTCGTCATCGGGCGAGCCTCGTATCGATTGGGGGAAGCGGCCAGTGTCGCGCCGCTCGGCGCGCGCGCCCAGACGCAGATCGTCCCGCGCGCGGGCGGCGGCGTACCGGTCGATCAACCGGGCCGGTTGCGCATCCAGTCGGCCGTGTCGTAGAACGAATGCATGAGCCGCTCGCGCAGCGGCTCGGGCAGCCCGATGTCGTCCATCGCCCACGCCATGCAGCGCAGCCACTGGTCGCGCTCGACCGACGCGATCGGGAACGGCAGGTGCCGCGCGCGCAGCCGCGGATGGCCGAACCGGCCGATGTAGTGGTCCGGGCCGCCGAGCCACCCGCACAGGAACCAGAACAGCTTGTCGCGCGAACCGTCGAGCGATACCGGATGCAGCGCGCGAATCTGCGCGAACTCGGGCTCGAGGTCCATCAGGTCGTAAAAGCGGTCCACCATTTCGCGCACGCGGGCTTCACCGCCCACGAGCTCGAACGCCGTCGGCTGCGACGGCGCATCGTCATTCACATCGGTCATACGGATAGTCGGAAAACAGGATCTTCGGGGCCGCCGGCGACGCTCATGCGTCGCGCAGGGACTGCAGCGCGGGGCGCCGCAACACATTATGCAGGCTCAGCCAGCCGGCCGCACCGGCGCACGCGACGCCGGCCACGATGCCGGCCGGCACGAGCCACGGATCGACGGCGAGCTGGAAGTCGAACACGCGCGACGCAAGCGCCCAGCCGACCGCGATCGCACCCGCCGATGCCAGCGCACCGGCCAGCGCGCCGACCACGACGAACTCCGCGCGCTGCACCGCGTTGACCTGCGCCCGTGACGCGCCGAGCGCGCGCAGCAGCGCGGCTTCGCGCACCCGCTCGTCGCGCGTGCCGGCAAGCGCCGTGTACAGCACGAGCACGCCGGCCGCGAGCGTGAACGCGAACAGGAACTGCACCGCGCCGACCACCTGCAGCATCATCCGCTGCAACTGCGCGAGAATCGGCGCGACGTCGATTGCGGTCAGGTTCGGGTAGCGCGCGATCAGCGGATCGAGCAGCGCGGCGTCCGATGCCGGCAAATGGAAGCTCGTCAGGTACACGGCCGGGAAATCCTTCAGCACCGGCGGTGGCATCAGCACGAAGAAATTGACGCGGAACGAACCCCAGTCGAGCTTGCGCACACTCGTGATCGGCGCGTCGACCGTCAGCCCCGTCACGTCGAAACGCAGCACGTCGCCCGGCTTCACGTTCAGCGTCTTCGCGAGGCCAGCCTCGATCGACATCTGCGGCGTGGCCGCGTTGCCGAACCAGCCGCCTGCGACGATCCGGTTGTCGGACGGCAGCTCGGTCGTATAAGACAGGTTGAACTCGCGGTCGACGAGCCGGCGCGCCTCCTCGGACGGGTACGCGTCCGGATTCACCGGCTTGCCGTTGATCGCGACGAGACGGCCGCGCACCATCGGCGCGGGCACCGCGTCGCGCACACCGTGCGCGCTCAGGTAGGCCGCGACGTCGGCGCGCTGGTCCGGCTGGATGTCGATCAGGAATTGATTCGGCGCATCGGGCGGTGTCGACTGCCGCCAGCCCGCGACGAGGTCGTTGCGCGTGATCGCGATCAGCAGCAGGCACATCAGGCCAAGCGCGAGCGCGGTGATCTGCAGCGCGCTGGCCGTGCCGCGCCGGTGCAGCGACGCGAGTGCGTAGCGCCAGCCGATGCCCGCGGCCACGCGTGCATTGCGCACCGCGCGCGCGGCGGCGAACAGCACGAGCCGCGCGATCAGCGCGAAACCGACCAGCGCGCCGGCGAAACCGCCCGTGACGATCAGCCCGAGTTTCAGGTTGCCGGCGGCCGCGATCAACAGCCCCGCGAACAGCACGACACCGATCGCATACGCGGCCCATGCCGTGCGCAACGCGTCGCCCCACTCGCGCCGCAGCACGCGCACCGGCGGCACGCGCGTGAGCGGCACGAGCGGCGGCAGCGCGAAGCCGAGCAGCAGCACGAGCGCGACGCCCACGCCGATCAGCGCCGGCCACAGCGTGGGCGGCGGCAGCACCACGTCGATCAGGCCGCCGAGCGCGGCCAGCAGCGCCCAGTGGCCGCCGTAGCCGAGCACCGCGCCTGCAGTGCCGGACACGATCCCGATGCCGGCGAATTCGAGTGCGAACAGCGCGCCGAGCGTGCGGCGGCTCACGCCAAGGCAGCGCATCGTCGCGCAGCCGTCGAGATGGCGCCGCATGTAGCGCTGCGCGGCCATCGCGATCGCGACCGCCGCGAGCAGCGCGGTGAGCAGGGCGACGAGCGTCAGGAAGTGACGCGCACGATCCAGCGTCTGCCGCACTTGCGGCTGGCCTTCCTGCAACGACTCCAGACCGACGCCGCGCAGTTTCCCGCCGTCGACACGTGCGTGCGCATACGCTTCGAAGCGCGCGACGGCCTGCTGGTCGCCGGCAACCAGCAGCCGGTACGTGACACGGCTGCCATAGCCCGTGAGCCCCGTCGCGGCCAGTTCGTCCGCGCGCATCATCAGCCGTGGCGAAAAATTGACGAAGGAAAAACCGCGATCGAGTTCGCGGGAGATCGATGCGGCGACCTTGAACACGCGCAGCCCGACGCGCACCGTATCGCCCGCCTTCAGGTGCAACGCATCGAGCAGTGCCGGATCGGCCCACACGGTGCCGGGCGCGGGAATCCCGGCGGCCTTCTGCGCGACGGCAGCGCCGGCCGGCAGGATCTCGACCGCGCCGCGCAACGGATAGCCGGGGGACACGGCCTTCACGGCCGCGAGGCGCGAGGGCGCGGCGTCGGCCGCCTGCCCGCCGGTGGCGGACGCGATCATGCTCGGGAAGATGGCGGTCGTCGCGGTACGCAGGCCGAGCGCGCGGGCCTGCCCGTCGAACGACGGATCGACGGGGCGATCGGCCCGCACGACGAAATCGGCGCCCAGCATCTGGCGCGCGTCGCGCTCGAGCCCCTGGCGCAGCCGGTCGGCGAGGAAGCCGACGCTCGTCAGCGCCGCGACCGCGAGCACCAATGCAAGGACGAGCAGCGTCAACTCGCCCGCGCGCCAGTCGCGCGCGGTCATGCGTGCGGCCTGGCGGACCAGGTCGCGCAGGCCGAAGCGGCCGCCATGCGCGCTCACCTCATGGCCAGGTTGCCCGGCCGGCGGCTGCGCCGCGTGTTGCCGCCCCTTCAATCGCGCTTCCCCCCGATCGAGTTCAGCCGCGACACCATGTGGTTCGCCATGCCGCGAAAGCCGCCGGAGACGCCGCGCCACAGGCGCGGGAGCGCCCACGCGGAGGCCGCGATGAAGGCGGCCAGCAGCACGAGGAACGCGAGCGGAACGAAGAACGCGAGCACGAGCCCGCCGACCACGAGGCCGTCCTCGGTCGACGACGCGATCCAGTTCGAAATCGGTTCGGGCGACAGGTTGATCATCGCGCGCGTGCCGGCCTTCGCCACATGCGCGGCACCGGCGAGCGAGCCGCCCGCGAGCCCCGCGACCGCGAGCACGGCCGGATCGGCATGGCCGAGCGCGCCGGCTGCGAGCACGGCACCGGCCGGAATGCGGATGAAGGTGTGCACGGCATCCCACAGCGAGTCGAACGCGGGGATCTTGTCGGCAAGGAATTCAGTGACGGTGAGCACGGCTGCGGCGCCGATGACCCACGGCGACGTCAGGACGGCCAGCGTGTCGGGCAGGTGGAGCCAGCCGAACCGCGCCAGCACGCCGGCGATCAGCACCGTCAGGTACAGGCGCAGGCCGCTCGCCCACGCGAGCCCCGCGCCGAGCGAAATGGCTTCGATCATGGCCCTCTCCTTGCACTTTCCGTGCGCTTTGCCGATTGATCGGATCGAGGCGGACAGACCAGCCGCGCGGCGCGTGGCGACCGGCACCGCGTGCCGCGAAAAGCACGACGGTATTCAGGCCCGAATGCGTTCCATTATAGACAGGCTGGACGGGCGGACGGCGCAATTCCGCAGTGCGGCGCCCGGGCGCGGGGGCACCCGGGTGCCTTCGTCAGGCAGCCGACGACAGCTTGAGGCCGATCAGCCCCGCGACGATCAGCGCGGCGCTCGCGACGCGCGCGACGGTCAGCGCCTCGCCCATCATCACGATGCCGAACACGAACGCACCGACCGCGCCGATGCCCGTCCACACCGCGTACGCGGTGCCGAGCGGCAACTGGCGCATCGCGACCGCGAGCAGCCCGAAGCTGGCCAGCGCCGTCACGATCGTAAACACCGACGGACCGAGCCTCGTAAAGCCGTCCGACGATTTCATGCCGGCCGCCCAGGCCACTTCCAGCAAACCGGCAATGAACAACCATACCCACGCCATCTCGACGTACTCCGTATCGGATGGGGCCGTCCCCGTTGAAACGAATGACCCGGGGTCGTCCCCGGGCGGCGCCGAGTATAACAAGATGCTTACGGACGCGGCGCGCGGCCGGGGGCCGATCGGGGCCGCGACCGGCCGGGCCCGGTCAGTTCGATACGCGCTTCGGCGTGGCGCCGCCGACGCAGCGGTCATCGCGGTACAGCGCCCACTCCTCGCACACGCGACCGTCCTTGAACACGCACATGCCGACCTGCCCGCTCGACAGGTTGCGGATCGTGTGGCGACCGCCGAGCTTGGCGCAATTGACCGACGCGGGATTGGCCATCGCCTGCTGGGACGACGATGGTTGCTGCCCGGACGGCAGCGGTTGGGCGAACGCGCCAGACGCAGCAAGCGCCAGCGCACAGATGACGACCAGACGGACGGACATTGCACGCTCCTCGTTTTCGTTCGCGGAACGGTCAGGATAACGGGGAATGAGCGCCGGGTGTACAACGCGCGTGTCGGCCGCGAGACTGTCGCGCCGGCGCAACCGTGCGGGCGCGCGACGTCACGCGCACGTGCGCCGCCGCGGCCCGGCCCGGGCCCGTCATGCGGCGCCGACGAGCCGGTAGCCGACACCCGTCTCGGTGACGATGTACTCGGGCTGCGCCGGGTCGCGCTCGAGCTTCTGGCGCAGGTGCGCCATGTAAATCCGCAGATAGTGGTGGCTCTCGACGTGAGACGGCCCCCACACGTCGCGCAGCAGCTGGCGGTGCGTGAGCACGCGCCCCGCGTGCCGCACGAGCGTCGCGAGCAACCGGTACTCGAGCGGCGTCAGGTGCACGATCTCGTTGTCGCGCCACACCTGGCGCAGCGCAAGATCGACGCTCACGGTGCCGAAGCTCACCTTCGGCGATTCGTTCGCACCGCCCTGGTTGCGCCGGCGCAGTTGCGCGCGGATCCGCGCACGCAGTTCGGACACGCCGAACGGCTTGGTCAGGTAATCGTCGGCGCCGGCGTCGAGCGCCGCGACCTTCTCTTCCTCCTGCGTGCGCGCGGACAGCACGATCACCGGCACCTCGGACCAGCCGCGCAACTCCCGGATCACGTCGAGGCCGTCGGTATCGGGCAAGCCGAGGTCGACGATCACGAGATCGGGCTTGCGCGTCGCCGCGTCGATCAGCCCCTGCTTGCCCGTCTCGGCCTCGAACACCGCGATGTCCTCCTCCTCGAGCGCGGCGCGCACGAAACGGCGGATCTGCTTTTCGTCCTCGATCAGGACGACGGTCAGGCTGGGTTCACTCATGGTCTGGCAATGATTCGGATGGGGACGACGCGCCCGGCACATCGGGTTCGTCGTCGGGTACGGCAGGCGCGGCCGGCGGCGTCTCGACCGGCAACGTGAACCAGAAGCGCGCGCCCGTCACGTGGCCGTCGGGCGCGGTGCGGTTGAGCGCGCCGATTTTACCGCCGTGCGCCTCGACGATCGCGCGGCAGATCGCGAGGCCGAGGCCGATGCCCGGCGTCGCCGATTCCTTCTCGCCGCGCGTGAACTTGTCGAAGATCCGCGTTTCCATCCCGGCCGGCAGGCCGGGGCCGTAGTCGTCGACGAGCACGCGCACGAACGGCAGCCCGTCTTCGGTCACGCGCTCGGCGCCGATGTCGAGCGGCGTATCGGGCGGCGTGTACTTCGCCGCGTTCTCGAACAGGTTGGTGAACAGGCGCTCCATCAGCACCGCGTCCATCTGCAGGAGCGGCAGGTCGGCCGGCAGCACGACGCGCGCGGAATGACGCGCAAGCACGCGCTTGCATGCGGCGAGTGCCGCGCCGACGGTTTCCTCGAGCAGCGACCACTGGCGCTTCAACTGCAGGCTGCCGGCCTGCAGCCGCGCCATGTCGAGCAGGTTCGTGACGATGCCCGTCATCCGCAGCGCCTCGTCGTGGATCGCGTCGACGAGTTCGCCCTCGCGCTGCGCGAAGCGCTCGGCCGCCGCCGCGTCGCCGCCCTGCGCGGCCGCGCGCCCGTTCGCGAGCATCGACGAGAAGCCGACGATCGTCGTGAGCGGCGTGCGCAGGTCGTGCGAGATCGCCGACAGCAGCGAGTTGCGCAGCCGCTCGGATTCCATGCTCACCAGCGCGTCGCGTGCGATCTCCACGTAGTGCACGCGTTCGAGCGCGAGCGCGATCTGCGCGGCGAATGCGTCGAGCATCCGCTGCTGCTCCGGCACCTCGAGTTCGCGCGGCTCGCGCGACGCAACCGCGAGCACCCCGCGCGTGCGCATCGGCGCCTTCAGCGGCAAGTACAGCGCGACCGTCGCAGGCAACGTATCGGTGCCGCGGCCGGCCGGCTTCTGCTGGTCGTACACCCATTGGCCGACGTCGCTGTCGAGATCGGCGCCCGTCAGCGTGACGGCCGCATCGGGATCCTCGATCTTCTGGCGCACCTTGTCCGCGCTGTCGGGCAGCAGGAACGCGACGCGCGCGCGGAACACCTCGCCCACGTGGCGGCTGCCGATCTCGACGATCTGCTCGGTCGTCAGCGCCGCGCCCAGCTCGCGCGCCATCGCATAGATCGCGCCGGTGCGGCGCTCGCGGCGCTGCGCGACGCTCGCCTGGCGCGTCAGCGTCGAGGTCAGGTGGCTGATCACGAGCGACGTCAGCAGCATCCCGAAGAAGGTCAGCAGGTATTGCGTGTCGCTGACCGAGAACGACATGCGCGGCGGCACGAAGAAATAATCGAACGCGGCCACCGACAGGAACGACTGCAGCACGCCCGGGCCGCGCCCGAGCCGCACGGCCGAGAACACGACGCCGAGCAGGTACAGCATCACGAGGTTCGTGAGGTCGAGCCGCTCGGAGACGAGGCTCGCGACGACCGTGATTGCCGCGCAGATGGCGGCCGCATACACGTAGTGCCGCGGCGGCGAACGATGCGTGCCGAACTGCGCGAACGCATCGCGCCAGTCGCGCGCACGCGCGTCGAGCGGTGCGGCGCGCGCCTCGTCGCTCGCGGACGCACGGATCAGCATCAGGTCGACGTCGCCCGCGCGTTCGGCGAGCTTCTCGCCGAACGGCCGCACGAAGCGACGCATGAGTCCGACCTTCGGCGAGCCGCCCGCGACGATCTTCGACACGTTGCGCACCTTCGCATAGCCGATCAGCGCGGCAACCGCGTCGGCGCCGGCGAGCGTGGCCGTCTCCGCACCGAGTTCGGCCGCGAGCTTCAGCGCGTCGAGCGTGCGTTGCCGCCGCGCATCGGGCAGCCGCTGCAGGCGCGGCGTCTCCACATAGACCGCGATCCAGTCGGCCTTCAGGCTCGCCGCGAGCCGCGCGGCCGCCCGCACGAGCGTCGGCGCCTCGGGGCCCGGCCCGACGCACACGAGCAGCCGCTCGCGCGCCTGCCAGATGCGCTGGATCGAACGGTCGGCGCGGTATTCGCGCATCTGCGCGTCGACCCGGTCGGCCGTGCGCCGCAGCGCCAGTTCGCGCAGCGCGATCAGGTTGCCCTTGCGGAAGAAGTTGCGCACCGCGCGCTCGGCCTGCTGCGCGAGATAGACCTTGCCGTCGCGCATCCGCTCGAGCAGCTCCTCGGCCGGCAGGTCGACGAGCGTGACTTCGTCGGCCGCGTCGAACACGCGGTCGGGCACCGTCTCCCACACGCGGATGCCGGTGATCGCGCCGACCACGTCGTTCAGGCTTTCCAGGTGCTGGACGTTGACGGTCGTGTAGACGTCGATGCCCGCGTCGAGCAACTCGTACACATCCTGCCAGCGCTTCAGGTGCCGGGCGCCCTGCACGTTCGAGTGTGCGAGTTCGTCGACGAGGATCAGTTGCGGCTGGCGCGCGAGCGCGCCGTCGAGATCGAATTCGGTGAGCGTGCGGCCGCGATAGTCGATGCGCGCGAGCGGCAGCACGTCGAAGCCGTCGAGCAGCGCGGCGGTTTCGCTGCGGCCGTGGGTCTCGACGATGCCGACGACGACGTCGACGCCTTCCTGCAGGCGCTGGCGCGCGGCCTGCAGCATCGCATAGGTCTTGCCGACACCGGCCGATGCGCCGAAGAAGATCTTGAGCTGGCCGCGCCGCTGCTTTTCTTCGTCACGCTGCAGCTTGTCGAGGAGTTGGTCTGGATCGGGACGATTCATGCGTCAGAAAGGCGGAGCGCCCGGATGCGCGCGAGTACCAGCATTGTTGTTCCAAATCGCCGCAAAAGGCAAAGACGGCGCATGCGCCGTCGGGAAAAAGGGGCGTCCGGCGCGAATCGGGCCGCGCCGGACGCCGGTTGCCGCCGCAAGCCTGGACGCGCGGTCAGTGCGCGGCCTGGGCCGCGTCGAGCGCGAGGTTCAGCTTCAGCACATTCACGCGCGGTTCGCCAAGCACGCCCAGCTGGCGGCCCGTCGTGTTCGCGGCGACGAGTTGCGCGACCGCGTCGGGCGCCAGGTTGCGCGCCTTCGCGACGCGCTCGACCTGGTACGCGGCGGCGGCCGGCGTGATCTCCGGATCGAGGCCGCTCGCCGACGCCGTCACGAGGTCGACCGGCACCGGCTTCGACATGTCGGTGCCCGCGTCGCGCAGCGCGGCGATGCGCCCCTTCACCTGGTCGGCGAGCGACGGGTTCAGCGGGCCGAGGTTCGAGCCGCCGGAGCCGGTCGCGTTGTACGGCATCGGCGCGGTAGCCGACAACCGGCCCCAGAAGTACTTCGGCGCATCGAACTGCTGGCCGATCAGCGCGGAGCCAACTGCCTTGCCGTCCTTCTCGATCAGGCTGCCGTTCGCCTGCGACGGGAACACGGCCTGGCCGAACACGGTCATCACGGCCGGGTAGGCGAGCCCCGTCACCGCGGCCAGCACGGCAAAGATCACGACGAGCGGACGAATCAACGTTTTCATGATGTTTCCTTCAAATACGACCAGCTCAGGCCCAGCCGAGCGCCGCGAGCGTCATGTCGATCAGCTTGATGAACGGGAACGGCAGCAGCACGCCGCCCAGGCCGTACACCAGCAGGTTGCGGCGCAGGAGCGATGCCGCGCCGAGCGGACGGTAGGTCACACCCTTCAGCGCCAGCGGGATCAGCGCGACGATGATCAGCGCGTTGAAGATCACCGCCGACAGGATCGCCGACGCCGGCGACGTCAGGTGCATGATGTCGAGCACGCGCAGTTGCGGATAGGTGGTCACGAACGCGGCCGGGATGATCGCGAAATACTTCGCGATGTCGTTCGCGATCGAGAACGTCGTCAGCGAGCCGCGCGTCATCAGCATCTGCTTGCCGATCTCGACGATCTCGATCAGCTTCGTCGGGTTCGAGTCGAGGTCGACCATGTTGCCGGCTTCCTTCGCCGCCTGCGTCCCGGTGTTCATCGCGACCGCCACGTCGGCCTGCGCAAGCGCCGGCGCGTCGTTGGTGCCGTCGCCCGTCATCGCGACGAGACGCCCGGCCGCCTGGTGCTCGCGGATCGTCGCGAGCTTGGTTTCCGGCGTCGCCTCCGCGAGGAAATCGTCGACCCCTGCTTCCGCCGCGATCGCCGCCGCCGTCAGCCGGTTGTCGCCCGTCACCATCACGGTCTTGATGCCCATCTTGCGCAGTTCCGCGAAGCGCTCCTTGATCCCGCCCTTCACGATGTCCTTCAGCTCGATCACGCCGAGCACGCGTGCCGCACCCTCATGCTGGTCGGCCACGACGAGCGGTGTGCTGCCGCGGCGCGCGACGTCGTCGACCGCGCGGCGCACTTCTTCCGGGAAGCGGCTGCCGTGTGTCTCGACGTAGTTGCGGATCGCATCGGCCGCACCCTTGCGGATCTCGCGGCCGGGCAAATCGACGCCGCTCATCCGCGTCTGCGCGGAGAAGCCGATGAACGTCGCGTGCAACTGCCCCATGTCGCGCTGGCGAATGTTGAAGCGCTCCTTCGCGAGCACGACGATGCTGCGGCCTTCCGGCGTTTCGTCGGCGAGCGACGACAGCTGCGCGGCATCGGCCAGCGCTTCCTCGGTCACGCCCGGCGCCGGCACGAACGTCGATGCCTGGCGGTTGCCGAGCGTGATCGTGCCGGTCTTGTCCAGCAGCAGCACGTCGACGTCGCCGGCCGCCTCGACCGCACGGCCCGACGTCGCGATCACGTTCGCCTGCATCATCCGGCTCATCCCGGCCACGCCGATCGCGGACAGGAGGCCGCCGATCGTCGTCGGGATCAGGCACACGAGCAGCGCGACGAGCGCGGTGATCGTCACCACGTGGCCGGCCTTCATCGCTTCGACCGAGAACATCGAGAACGGCAGCAGCGTCGCGGTCGCGAGCAGCATCACGATCGTCAACGCGACGAGCAGGATCGTCAGCGCGATTTCGTTCGGCGTCTTCTTGCGCTTCGCGCCTTCGACCATCGCGATCATCCGGTCGAGGAACGCCTCGCCCGGGTTCGCGGTGACCTTGACGACGATCCAGTCGGACAGCACGCGCGTGCCGCCCGTCACCGACGAGAAGTCGCCGCCCGACTCGCGGATCACCGGCGCGGATTCGCCGGTGATCGCCGATTCGTCGACCGATGCGACCCCGTCGACCACCTCGCCGTCGGCCGGGATCACGTCGCCGGCCTCGACGAGCACGACGTCGCCACGGCGCAGCTCGGTCGCGGTCGTGATGCGGATCGGCGACTTCGGGTGCGGCTCGTTGAGCTTCTTCGCCATCACGTCCTTCTTCGCGCTGCGCAGCGACGCGGCCTGCGCCTTCGAGCGCCCTTCCGCGAGCGCCTCGGCGAAGTTCGCGAACAGCACGGTGAACCACAGCCACAGCGCGATCGCGAGGATGAAGCCCGCGGGCGCCTCGGCCTGGCCGGCGAGCGCCGCGATCCACAGGATCGTGGTCAGGATGCTGCCGACGTACACGCAGAACATCACCGGGTTGCGGAACTGCGTGCGCGGCGTGAGTTTCTTGAACGAGTCCACGATCGCCGGGCGCAGCAGCGCCGGATCGAACATGGACCGTGTTGCGGAATGTTGAGTCATTGCGATCTCTTCAATCTCTTCAGTCTTTTCAAGGTGTCGCCATGCGGGCGCGCATCACGCGCCCAGCCACATCATCAGGTGCTCGACGCCCGGGCCGAGCGCAAGCGCCGGCACGTAGGTCAGCGCGCCCACCAGCAGCACGGTGCCGAGCAGCAGCACGACGAACAGCGGACCGTGCGTCGGCAGCGTGCCGCTCGTCACCGCGATGCGCTTCTTCGCGGCCAGCGAGCCGGCGATCGCCAGCACCGGCACGATCGTGCCGAAGCGGCCGAACCACATCGCGATCGCGGTCATCCAGTTGTAGAACGGCGTGCCGACCGTCAGGCCCGCGAACGCGCTGCCGTTGTTGTTGGCGGCCGAGCTGAACGCGTACAGGATTTCCGAGAAGCCGTGCGGCCCCGGGTTCGCGATGCCGGCCTTGCCCGCATCGGCGAGCACGGCGACCGACGTGCCGACCAGCACCAGCAGCGGCGTGAGCAGCACGACGATCGACACCATCTTCATCTCGTAGGACTCGATCTTCTTGCCGACGTATTCCGGCGTGCGGCCGATCATCAGGCCGGCGACGAACACCGCGAGCAGCGCGAACACGAGCATCCCGTAGAGCCCCGAGCCGACCCCGCCGTAGACCACCTCGCCGAGCTGCATCAGCAGCATCGGCACGAGGCCGCCGAGCGGCGTCAGCGAATCGTGCATCGTGTCGACCGCGCCGCACGACGCGGCCGTCGTCGCGACCGTGAAGATGCCGCTCTGCGCGATCCCGAAACGCGTTTCCTTGCCTTCCATGTTGCCGCCCGGCTGCAGCGCGCTCGCCGACTGGTCGACGTGCAGCGCGGCGAGCGTCGGGTTGCCGCCCTGCTCGGCGTTGACCTCGACGCCGACCGCGACCGCGAACGCAACCGTCATCGCCGCGAGCACCGCGATGCCCTGCCGGCGGTCGCCGATCACGCGGCCGAACACGAGGCACAGCGCGGCCGGGATGATCAGGATCGAGAAGATCTGCAGGAAGTTCGCGAACGGCGTCGGGTTCTCGTACGGGTGCGCCGAGTTCGCGTTGAAGAAGCCGCCACCGTTGGTGCCGAGCATCTTGATCGCTTCCTGCGACGCGACCGGGCCCATCGCGAGCGTCTGCTTCGTGAGCGGGGTCGGCACCGTCACCGGGTTGCCCTTGTCGTCCTTCACCGGGTTGCCCTGCGCGTCGAGCTTCGGCGCCGCATAGGTGCTCGCCTGCAGCACCGGCACGTCCTGGTACGCCTTCATGTTCTGGATCACGCCCTGGCTCATCAGCAGCGCGGCGATGATCATCGACATCGGCACGAGCACGTACATCGTCACACGCGTGAGGTCGACCCAGAAGTTGCCGATGGTCTGCGACGTATGTCGCGCGAAGCCGCGGATCAGCGCAACCACGACCGCGATGGCAGTCGCTGCCGACAGGAAGTTCTGCACGGTGAAGCCGAGCATCTGCGCCAGATAGCTGACGGTCTGCTCCGGCGTGTAGTCCTGCCAGTTCGTGTTGGTGACGAAGCTGATGGCCGTGTTGAACGCGCCATCGACCGTCATCGCGCCGAATTGCTGCGGGTTGCCGGGCAGGAAGCCCTGCAGGCGCAGCAGGCCATAGAGGAACAACGCGCCGAGCGCGTTGAACGCGATCGTCGCGACCGCGTACTGCTTCCAGTTCATCTCGCTGCCGGCGTCGACGCCGGCGATGCGGTACAGCGCGCGCTCGAGCGGCCCGAACACGCGCACGACGCGCGAACTGCCATCCATCACCGCCGTCAGGTAGCGGGAGACCGGAACGGCCGCCGCCAGCAGCACGACGATGAACAGCAACGATTGCAACAGGTTGTTCGCGTTCATTCGATGTCCTCCGCGCGCAGCAGCGCAAAGACGAGGTACGCGAACAGCAGGGCCGTCGAGGCGCCCGCCAGCCAAAGCATCCAGGTCATGCTCGCCCCCCGCGACCGTATTGCACGAGCTTCTCGCAACCGGCAATCAAACCGAGGATCAGCGCGGTGAAAAGCACCAGGGCGCCGATAAAAACCCCATCCATTTTTGTGTTCTCCGTCGTCGAAGTCAGACGACTAGAACCTTATGGGAACGCACGTAAAGGACGGGTCAAAGGTATCGGGGCGCGTATAAAAAACGCGTAAACGCGGAATTCAGGGGAGGACGGCAGGAACCGTGAGGCAGGACGGACGGCGCCGTGGCGCCGCCCGGAAAAGCGCGTGCCGGCGGGGCGCCGGCACGAAAAGGCAGCTCAGGGAACGAGGATCGTCGAGCCGGTAGTCTTGCGCGCTTCGAGATCCTCATGCGCGCGGCCGACTTCCGCGAGCGGATAGCGCTGGTTGATGCTCGTCTTCACCTTGCCCGACAGCAGCACGTCGAACAGCTCGGCGGCGGCGGATTCGAGATCGGCACGCTTCGCGATGTACGAGAACAGCGTGGGCCGCGTAAAGAACAGCGAGCCGCGCGACGAGAATTCCTTCGAATCGATCGGCGGCAGCGGGCCCGACGCATTGCCGAAGCTGACGAACATCCCGAGCGGCGCGAGGCTGTCGAGCGAGCCGATGTAGGTGTCGTTGCCGATCGAGTCGTAGACGACCGGCACGCCCGCGCCGTTCGTGATCTCCTTCACGCGCTGCGTGAAGTTCTCGCGCGTGTAGACGACCGGATGGTCGCAACCGTGCGCCTTCGCGAGCGCGGCTTTCTCGTCGGAGCCGACCGTCCCGATCACGGTCGCGCCGAGCGCCTTCGCCCACTGGCACACGAGCAGGCCGACGCCGCCGGCCGCCGCGTGGATCAGGATCGTGTCGCCGGCTTTCACCGGATACGTGCGGCGCAGCAGGTAGTGCGCGGTCAGGCCCTGCAGCATCACCGACGCCGCGTCGTCGTAGCTGATGCCGTCGGGCAGCTTCACGAGCCGCTCGGCCGGCATCACGCGCTCCTGCGCGTACGCGCCCGGCGGCTGCCCGACGTACGCGACGCGGTCGCCCGGCTTGAGCGCGGTCACACCTTCGCCGACGGCCGTCACCTCGCCCGCCGCCTCCATCCCGAGGCCGCCGGGCAGCGCTTGCGGGTAAAGGCCGGTGCGAAAATAGACGTCGATGTAGTTGAGGCCGACCGCGTGCTGCCGGATCCGGACTTCACCCGCCTTCGGTTCGCCGACCTCGACATCGACCCACTTCATCACATCCGGGCCGCCCGGCTGGTCGTATCGGATTGCTTTCGGCATCGTTTCGCTCCTCGTTTCTGATTCGGTCAGGGAAAAATCCGGGTCGGCGACACGCGGAGCCGGCCGATTCATCCGGGAACCGGGTGGCAGGGCCGTGTCGCGACGCCCGATTCTCGCGCGCCGCGGCCATCCGTGCATGGCCCTGCCGACAGCAGGGGCAATCAGGCGCGGGCAGCGCCTAGCAAACGTCCTGCATGTTGCGCGCCAGATCGTCGAGCAGCATCCGCGCGGTCGCGACGTTGGTCGCGACCGGCACGTCGTGCACATCGCACGCGCGCACGAGCGCGGTGATGTCGGGGTCGTGCGGCTGCGCGGTCATCGGGTCGCGCAGGAACACGACGATGTCGACGCGGCCGTCGGCCAGCTCCGCACCGATCTGCAGGTCGCCGCCGAGCGGCCCCGACAGCTTGCGCTCGACCTCGAGCCCGTGCGCGGCGGCGATGCGGCCGCCCGTCGTGCCCGTCGCGACCAGCCGGCACTGCGCAAGCGTCTCGCGGTACTGGCCCGCGAGCGCGACGATCTCGTCCTTCTTCGCGTCGTGCGCAATCAATGCGATGCGGGGTTTGCTCATCTCCAGATCCTTCGTTTCAGGTTGTTGTCGTGAAAGGCAGTGCGCGCGTCAGAACGTGCCCGGATACGCGCCGCCGTCGAGCAGCCAGTTCTGCCCGGTGATGTAGCCGGCATGCACGCTGCACAGGAACGCGCACGCCGCGCCGAACTCTTCGCGCGTGCCGAGGCGGCCGGCCGGGATGTCCTTCGTGCGCCGCGCGCGCATCTCGTCGACGCTCACGCCCTGCGCCTTCGCCGACGCGGCGAGCGTGGTCGCGATCCGGTCGGTGTCGAACAGGCCCGGCAGCAGGTTGTTGATCGTCACGCCCTGCCCCGCGACCTTGCGCGACAGCCCCGCGACGAAGCCGGTCAGCCCCGAGCGCGCGCCGTTCGACAGCGCGAGCACGTCGATCGGCGCCTTCACGGCCGAGCTCGTGATGTTGACGATCCGGCCGAAACCGCGCGCGATCATCCCGTCGAGAGTCGCGCGGATCAGCTCGATCGGCGTCAGCATGTTCGATTCGAGCGCGCGGATCCAGTCGTCGTGCGAGAAGTCGCGGAAGTCGCCGGGCGGCGGGCCGCCGGCATTCGTCACGAGAATGTCCGGCTGCGGGCACGCGGCGAGCGCGGCCGCGCGCCCGTCCGGCGTCGTGATGTCGCAGGCGACCGCGGTCACCGACACGTTCGCGCCGGCGCGGATCTCCTCCGCGGTTTCCTCCAGCGTGGCGCGCGTGCGCGCGACGATCACGAGGTTCACGCCCTCGGCGGCCAGCGCTTGCGCGCAGCCACGGCCGAGCCCCTTGCTTGCCGCGCACACGAGCGCGGTCTTTCCTTCGATACCGAGATCCATCGTCGACTCCTTGGTGGCGACACGCGCCGGCTCGGCCCCGTCGCGCCGGCGCATGGACCCCGGGCGGGTCAGGCGGGCAATCGGGCGGGCGCGGGTGCGCGGATTGTCGTGAGACGTCGATATTATCCGGATCGTGCGGCGCGCCTTGGTAAAATTGCGGGCATAAGCGCGCGGCCGGCTTGCGCCCGCCGCCGCCCCCGATCCTCTTTTGCCGCCAAGGCGCCCCCGCCATGAAACAGGACAGCCGTTTCCCGAATCTCTTCATCACCGATCACCCGCTGATCCAGCACAAGCTCACGCACATGCGCGACAAGGACACGTCCACGCGCACGTTCCGCGAGCTGCTGCGCGAAATCACGCTGCTGATGGGTTACGAGATCACCCGCAACCTGCCAATCACGACCAAGCGGGTCGAAACCCCGCTCGTCGAGGTCGACGCGCCGGTGATCGCGGGCAAGAAACTGGCGATCGTGCCGGTGCTGCGCGCAGGCATCGGGATGTCGGACGGCCTGCTCGACCTGGTTCCGTCCGCGCGCGTCGGCCACATCGGCGTGTACCGCGCCGACGACCACCGCCCGGTCGAATACCTGGTGCGCCTGCCGGACCTGGAAGACCGCATCTTCATCCTGTGCGACCCGATGGTCGCGACCGGCTACTCGGCCGTGCACGCGGTCGACGTGCTCAAGCGCCGCAACGTGCCGGCCGCGAACATCATGTTCGTCGCGCTGGTCGCCGCCCCCGAGGGCGTGCAGGTGTTCCAGGACGCGCACCCGGACGTGAAGCTGTTCGTCGCGTCGCTCGATTCGCACCTGAACGAGCATGCGTACATCGTGCCGGGCCTCGGCGACGCGGGCGACCGCCTGTTCGGCACCAAGAACTGAGCACCGGCACGGCCGCGCGGCGCGCGGCCCGGCTCGCGGCGGCCTGCCTGGCCGTCCGGCCATGCGCGGCGGCCCCGATCAGGCGGTCGCCGCGTGATAAAATCTCGATCCACTCGACACGCGCGGCCCCGCGGCTTCATGCCCGCCGAAACGGCCGCCGATTCAACGACACATTGAAACAATCGCCCGCGCAGCGCGCCCGGGCACGGAGAAAGGTATGGCTGGTCATTCGAAATGGGCCAACATCAAGCATAAGAAGGCAGCGGCCGACGCGAAGCGCGGCAAGATCTGGACCCGCCTTATCAAGGAAATCCAGGTCGCGGCGCGCCTCGGCGGCGGCGACGTCAGCTCGAACCCGCGCCTGCGCCTCGCGGTCGACAAGGCGGCCGACGCGAACATGCCGAAGGACAACGTCAAGCGCGCGATCGATCGCGGCGTCGGCGGCGCGGATGGCGCGAACTACGAGGAAATCCGTTACGAAGGCTACGGCATCAGCGGCGCGGCGGTCATCGTCGACACGCTGACCGACAACCGCACCCGCACGGTCGCGGAAGTCCGCCATGCGTTCTCGAAGTTCGGCGGCAACATGGGCACCGACGGCTCGGTCGCGTTCATGTTCGATCACGTCGGCCAGTTCCTGTTCGCACCGGGCACGTCGGAAGACGCGCTGATGGAAGCCGCGCTCGAAGCCGGCGCGAACGACGTGAACACGAACGACGACGGTTCGATCGAAGTGCTGTGCGACTGGCAGGCATTCTCGGCGGTGAAGGACGCGCTCGAAGCCGCGGGCTTCAAGGCCGAACTCGCCGAAGTGACGATGAAGCCGCAGAACGAAGTCGAATTCACCGGCGACGACGCGGCGAAGATGCAGAAGCTCCTGGACGCGCTCGAGAACCTCGACGACGTGCAGGACGTGTATACGAACGCCGTCATCGTCGAGGAATGATGTGCCGGCCGCCGTGCTCCTGTCGCGGCGGCGGCCCGACCGAATCCGCGGCCGGCGCGCCTGAGCGTGCCGGCCGCCCTGTTTTCTAGTCTGCGGGGAATCCCATGAAACTACTCGTCGTCGGTTCCGGCGGCCGCGAACATGCGCTGGCGTGGAAGCTCGCGCAGTCGCCGCGCGTCCAGATGGTCTACGTCGCACCCGGCAATGGCGGCACGGCGCAGGACGAGCGTCTGAAGAACGTCGACATCACGGCGCTCGACGAACTCGCCGATTTCGCGGAACGCGAAGGCGTCGCGTTCACGCTCGTCGGGCCGGAAGCGCCGCTCGCGGCCGGCATCGTCAACCTGTTCCGCGCGCGCGGCCTGAAGGTCTTCGGCCCGACCCGCGAAGCCGCGCAGCTCGAGAGCTCGAAGGATTTCGCGAAGGCGTTCATGAAGCGCCACGGCATCCCGACCGCCGAGTACGAAACGTTCTCCGACGCGGCCGCCGCGCATGCGTACATCGACGCGAAGGGTGCGCCGATCGTCGTGAAGGCCGACGGCCTCGCGGCCGGCAAGGGTGTCGTCGTCGCAATGACGCTGGAAGAAGCGCACGAAGCCGTCGACATGATGCTGTCGGGCAACAAGCTCGGCGACGCCGGCGCGCGCGTCGTGATCGAGGAATTCCTCGATGGCGAGGAAGCGAGCTTCATCGTGATGGTCGACGGCAAGCACGCGCTGGCGCTGGCTTCCAGCCAGGACCACAAGCGCCTGCTCGACGAGGATCGCGGCCCGAACACCGGCGGCATGGGGGCGTATTCGCCCGCGCCGATCGTCACGCCGCAGATGCATGCACGCGTGATGCGCGAGATCATCATGCCGACCGTGCGCGGGATGGAGAAGGACGGCATCCGCTTCACGGGCTTCCTGTATGCGGGCCTGATGATCGACAAGGAAGGCAATCCGCGCACGCTCGAGTTCAACTGCCGGATGGGCGACCCGGAAACGCAGCCGATCATGGCGCGCCTGAAGAGCGATTTCTCGAAGGTCGTCGAGCAGGCGATCGCGGGCACGCTCGACACGGTCGAGCTCGATTGGGACCGCCGCACCGCGCTGGGCGTCGTGCTGGCCGCGCACGGTTATCCGGACGCGCCGCGCAAGGGCGACCGCATCAACGGGATCCCGGCCGAGACCGAACAGGCCGTCACGTTCCATGCAGGCACGACGCTGGACGGCGACAAGCTGACGACGTCCGGCGGCCGCGTGCTGTGCGTGGTCGGTCTCGCCGATTCGGTGCGCGAAGCGCAGCAGCATGCGTACGAGACGATCAACCAGATCAATTTCGAAGGCATGCAGTACCGCCGCGACATCGGCTTCCGCGCGCTCAACCGCAAGAACGCTTGACGTCGCGATCGCCGCCCCGCCCTCGTGCGGCGGCGGCTCCTCTGCCGGGGTTCGTTAGAATGCCCGGCAGGGGCCTTTTTTACGGCCCCCGCTTCGGGTGGGGGCACCCAGTCCAGACATGACCGATTCGACCTACGACGTAGCGCGCGTGCGCACGTACCTCCAGGGCCTGCAAACACGCATCGCCGACGCGCTCGGCGCGCTCGACGGCACGCCGCTCGCGACCGACGCATGGCAGCGCGGGCCGGCCGAACGCCTGCGCGGCGGCGGCTGCACGCGGATTCTCGAAGGCGGCCGCGTGTTCGAACGCGCGGGGATCGGTTTTTCCGACGTCGCGGGCGATGCGCTGCCGCCGTCGGCGAGCGCGGCGCGCCCGCAGCTCGCGGGCCGCGGCTTCGAGGCGCTCGGCGTGTCGCTGGTGCTGCACCCGCGCAATCCGTATTGCCCGACCGTGCACATGAACGTGCGGATGCTGATCGCGACGAAACCTGGCGAAGAGCCCGTGTTCTGGTTCGGCGGCGGCATGGATCTGACACCGGTTTACGGTTTCGAGGACGACGCCCGGCATTTCCACCAGACCTGCAAGGATGCGCTCGACCCGTTCGGCGTCGAACTCTATCCACGCTTCAAGAAATGGTGCGACGAGTATTTCTTCCTGAAGCACCGCAACGAGATGCGCGGCATCGGCGGGATCTTCTTCGACGATTTCTCGGAGCCCGGTTTCGAACGCTCGTTTGACATGATGCAAAGCGTCGGCGACGCGTTCCTGCAGGCCTACCTGCCGATCGTCGAACGCCGCGCCGAGCTGCCGTACGGCGAGCGCGAGCGCGACTTCCTGGCGTACCGCCGCGGCCGCTATGTCGAATTCAACCTCGTGTTCGACCGCGGCACGCTGTTCGGCCTGCAAAGCGGCGGCCGGACCGAGTCGATCCTGATGTCGATGCCGCCGGTCGCGAACTGGCGCTACAACTGGCAGCCCGAGCCGGGAACGCCCGAAGCGCGCCTGTACAGCGACTTCATCGTGCCGCGCGACTGGGTCTGACCCGCACGCGCGCTGCTTCAAGAAAAGGACGCGTTTCTGGACACCACCGCCCGCCCCGCCCCGCTGCCGCGTCGTATCGGCTTGCTGGGCGGCACTTTCGACCCGATCCACGACGGCCATCTCGCGCTCGCGCGCCGGTTCGCCGAACTGCTCGGCCTGACCGAACTCGTACTGCTGCCCGCCGGGCAGCCGTACCAGAAGCGCGACGTGTCGGCCGCCGAGCATCGGCTCGCGATGACGCGCGCGGCCGCCGGCTCGCTGTCCGTGCCGGGCGTGAGCGTGACCGTCGCCACCGACGAGATCGAGCACGCCGGCCCGACCTACACGGTCGAGACGCTCGCGCGCTGGCGCGAGCGGATCGGCCCGGACGCGTCGCTGTCGCTGCTGATCGGCGCCGACCAGCTCGTGCGCCTCGACACGTGGCGCGACTGGCGCAAGCTGTTCGACTACGCGCACATCTGCGTGTCGACGCGCCCGGGTTTCGACCTCGGCGCGGCGCCGCCGGACGTCGCGCAGGAAATCGCCGCGCGGCAGGCCGGCGCCGACGTGCTGAAGGCCACGCCGGCAGGCCGTCTGCTGATCGATACGACCCTTTCGTTCGACATTGCCGCGACCGACATCCGCGCCCACCTGCGCGAATGCATCGCGCGCCACGCGCAAATGCCCGACGCATCGGCCGAACATGTACCGGCCGCCGTATGGGCCTATATTCTTCAACATCGCCTCTACCATTCCTGAATCCATGGATATTCGCAAACTGCAGCGCGTGATCGTCGACGCCCTCGAAGACGTCAAGGCGCAAGACATCAAAGTGTTCAACACCAGCCACCTGACCGAACTGTTCGACCGCGTGGTCGTCGCTTCGGGCACCTCCAACCGCCAGACCAAGGCGCTCGCGTCGAGCGTGCGTGACAAGGTCAAGGAAGCCGGCGGCGACATCGTCAGCTCCGAAGGCGAAGACACCGGCGAGTGGGTGCTCGTCGACTGCGGCGACGCGGTCGTGCACATCCTGCAACCGGCCCTGCGCCAGTACTACAACCTCGAGGAAATCTGGGGCGACAAGCCCGTGCGGATGAAGCTCGGCGGCGGCAAGGGGAACGGCTTCGCCACGGCCAGCGAAGGCGGCGAAGACGAAGAGGAAGAGGAAGCCGCGCCCGCACGCCCGGCGCGCAAGACGGCCGCCCGCCGCCGTTGAGCCCCGAGTCGCTACGCCTCTCCCGATGAAGCTTTTCATCCTTGCGGTCGGCCACAAGATGCCGGGCTGGATCGCGTCCGGCTTCGACGAGTACACGAAACGGATGCCGCCCGAGCTGCGCATCGAGTTGCGCGAGATCAAGCCCGAACTGCGTTCGGGCGGCCGCAGCGCCGAAAGCGTGATGGCGGCCGAGCGGCAGAAGATCGAGGCCGCGTTGCCGAAGGGCGCGCGCCTCGTCGCGCTCGACGAGCGCGGCCGCGACTGGACCACGATGCAGCTCGCTCAGGCACTGCCCGGTTGGCAGCAGGACGGCCGCGACGTCGCGTTCGTGATCGGCGGCGCCGACGGGCTCGATCCGGAACTGAAAGCGCGTGCCGATACGCTGCTGCGCATCTCGAGCATGACGCTGCCGCACGGGATGGTGCGCGTGCTGCTCGCCGAACAGCTTTACCGGGCGTGGAGCATCACGCAGAATCACCCCTACCACCGCGCATGACGTGTCGTCCTCGAGACGCGCGCCACGTGCGCACACCGAGATAACGACACCATGCCGTCCAGCACGCCCCCCGCGCTTTTCCCGATCCTTTACCTCGCTTCGCAAAGCCCGCGCCGCCAGGAGTTGCTGCAGCAGATCGGCGTACGCTTCGAACTGCTGCTGCCACGCCCCGACGAGGACGCCGAGGCGCTCGAAGCCGAACTGCCCGGCGAGGCCGCCGATGCTTACGTGCGGCGCGTGACCGTCGCGAAGGCCGAAGCCGCGCGTGCGCGCCTCGTCGCGAGCGGCAAGCCCGCCGCCCCCGTGCTGGTTGCCGATACAACCGTGACGATCGACGGCGCGATCCTCGGCAAGCCCGCCGACGACGCCGACGCGCTCGCGATGCTCACGCGCCTCGCGGGCCGCGAACACGCGGTGCTGACCGCCGTCGCCGTGATCGACGCGAGCGGCGAACTGCTGCCGCCCGCGCTGTCGCGCTCGTCGGTGCGCTTCGCGGCGGCGTCGCGCGACGCGTACGCGCGCTATGTCGAATCGGGGGAGCCGTTCGGCAAGGCCGGCGCGTACGCGATCCAGGGGCGCGCCGCCGAGTTCATCGAGCGAATCGACGGTTCCCATTCAGGTATCATGGGTCTGCCCCTTTTTGAGACCGCGGCGCTATTGCGCGCCGCGCGTGTCGCCTTCTGAATCCCACCATGAACGAAGAAATCCTGATCAACCTCACGCCGCAGGAAACGCGGGTCGCACTCGTCCAGCAAGGCGCGGTGCAGGAGCTTCACGTCGAGCGCACGCTGTCGCGCGGGCGGGTCGGCAACATCTATCTCGGCAAGGTCGTGCGCGTGCTGCCGGGCATGCAGTCGGCGTTCATCGACATCGGCCTCGAGCGCGCGGCGTTCCTGCACGTGGCCGACATCTGGCACCCGCGCCTCGCGGGCGAGCCGCAGTCGAACACGCCGCACCAGCCGATCGAGAAGACCGTGTTCGAAGGCCAGACGCTGATGGTCCAGGTGATCAAGGATCCGATCGGCACGAAGGGCGCGCGGCTGTCGACGCAGGTCAGCATCGCGGGCCGCACGCTCGTCTACCTGCCGCAGGAGCCGCATATCGGCATCTCGCAGAAGATCGAGAGCGAGGCCGAGCGCGAGGCCGTGCGCGCGCGCCTGACAGCCGTGATCCCGCCGGACGAGAAAGGCGGCTACATCGTGCGCACGATCGCCGAGGACGCAACCTCCGACGAGCTGGCCGGCGACGTCGCTTACCTGCGCAAGACCTGGGCGACGATCGTCGCGCAGGCGCAGCGGTTGCCGGCGACGAGCCTGCTGTACCAGGATCTCGATCTCGCGCAGCGCGTGCTGCGCGATTTCGCGAACGACGACACGACGCGCATCCAGGTCGATTCGCGCGAGACGTACCAGCGCCTCTCCGAATTCGCGTCCGAGTTCACGCCGGCCGTGAGCGCGAAGCTGCACCACTACACGGGCGAGCGGCCGCTGTTCGACCTGTACAACATCGAGACGGAGATCCAGCGCGCGCTGTCGCGCCGCGTCGACCTGAAATCGGGCGGTTACCTGATGATCGACCAGACCGAGGCGATGACGACGATCGACGTGAACACGGGCGGCTATGTCGGCGCGCGCAACTTCGACGACACGATCTTCAAGACCAACCTCGAGGCCGCGCACACGATCGCGCGGCAACTGCGGCTGCGCAACCTCGGCGGGATCATCATCATCGACTTCATCGACATGGAGAACGCCGAGCATCGCGACGCGGTGCTGTCCGAACTGAAGAAGGCACTGTCGCGCGACCGCACGCGCGTGACGGTCAACACGTTCTCGCAGCTCGGGCTCGTCGAGATGACGCGCAAGCGCACGCGCGAATCGCTCGCGCACGTGCTGTGCGAGCCGTGCCCGACCTGCCAGGGCAAGGGCCAGGTGAAGACGTCGCGCACCGTGTGCTACGACATCCTGCGCGAGATCCTGCGCGAGTCGCGGCAGTTCAACCCGCGCGAATTCCGCGTGATCGCCGCGCAACAGGTGATCGATTTGTTCCTCGACGAGGAATCGCAGCATCTCGCGATGCTGATCGACTTCATCGGCAAGCCGGTGTCGCTGCAGGTCGAGTCGAACCTGAGCCAGGAGCAGTACGATATCGTGCTGATGTAACGTTCCGTCCATCCGCCGCCGGCATCGCCGCGCGGCGCTTCGATCCGGCACCCGGGCCGCCCGCGACGGCACCCGCTGCCGCCCTTTTCTACTACCCTTTTCGCATTCAACGCATACCATGAGCCAAGGCCACAACCGCCGCCAGCGCAAGAAACTCCACATCGGCGAATTCCAGGAACTCGCGTTCAACGCCACCGCGCATTACCGCAACGAGATGTCCGACCTCGAACGCGGCCAACTGATCGACGCGTTCATCGACTTCGTCGAAGCGAACGGACTGCTGACCGTCGCGTCGGCGGACGAAGGCATCGGCGCTTACGTGATTTCCGGCGCACCGCGCGGCACGACGACCGACGCCGACCGCGAACTCGTGCGCGGCTGGCTGGCCGCACGGCCGGAACTGACCGACGTCAAGGTCAGCGAATTCACCGACGCGTGGTACCCGGAAGCCTGAGCTTCCGGTTTCACACCCCTCGCGCAGCGCCCGCGCCTGCCCGCCGCCACGGCGGGCGAGGCCGGCGCCGCCCCGTTCCTGCCCCTGCGCCGTCGCGCGCCCCCCGCCACCCACTCACACGATTCGCGCCGCGATCCCTTCCTTTTCCCGACAGTGCGCCTCCAGCAAGCCATCGAAATCGGTCCTGAAAGCAAGACACGTTAAACTCTCACCTCGCGTGGTGCGCCGCCCGCACCCGCCATCCATCGCCAGCCGCGTGCCCTCGTGCCGCCCCCGACCCATGGAGTGAGTGTCAATGAGCGGCGGACTTCCGTTTCCCGCATCCCGCAAGTCGTTGCCGTCCTCGACGGTCTTCCTGATCCTCGCCGCCGCCGCGCTGCTGTCCGGCTGCGGCCTGCTGCCGGTCCAGAATCCGCCTGCGCCGATCAGCGAGGCGCTCGTCGAGCCCATCGAGGAAACCGCCGGCGAACCGCTGACGATGCCGCCCGTGCCCGCACCGACGCACCCGGGGGAACCGGAGGCGCCAAAGAAGCCGCACCGCGAAGTCGCGCGGCCGAAGCCCGTGCAGCGCCCCGAATCGCCGACACCGCCACCGCCGCCCCCCCCGCCGATCGTCGCGACGCGCCCGCTCGACCGCACCCAGATCCATGCGTTGCTCGACAGCGAAGTCGCGCGCCGCAACGGCAAGGTGATCGGCCGCGCGGTCGACATGGTGACCGACGCGAGCGGCAAGCCGCGCGAGATGGTCGTCAACCTGCAGGGCTTCATGGGTGTCGGCGACCGCAAGGTCATCTTCCCGTGGAACGTGTTCCGCTTCACGCCGGGCGGCAAACAGGAGCCGATCGTGCTCGACGTGCCGTCGGGCGACCTGCCGCCGGCCGCGCGGCCCAAGGCCGTGCCGCTGTCGGGTTCGGCCGCTGCCTCACCCGCGACGCGACTGCCGTTGCTCGACAGCGACGTCGAGCGCCCGAACGGCACGAAGATCGGCCGTATCGTCGACGTGCTGATCGACCGCGCATCGCAGCCGCAGGCGGTCGTGCTCGACCTTGGCGGCCTCGTCAATACCGACCGCCGTTCGATCGCCGCGAGCTGGGGCGCGCTGCGCTTCGTCACGCGCGACAAGGCGCTGCGTCCGCAGCTCGACCTGAACGACGCGCAGATCAAGGCGTCGCCGCCCTACGCGGCCGACAAGCCGATCGTCGCGGTTTTCCCGCCCGTTGCCCCGGCACCGGCCTCGCCTGCGAGCACGACCCGATGACGATCAAGCATTCCGTCAGCGTACGCAGTCTGCGGTCCCTCGACTGGCTCAACTTCTTCGTTGCAAACGTTCAAACCGGGTTCGGTCCGTTCATCGCGTCCTACCTCGCGTCGCACAAGTGGACGCAGGGCGAGATCGGCATGGTGCTGTCGATCGGCACGATCAGCGCGATGGTCAGCCAGGTGCCGGGCGGCGCGGCCGTCGATGCGCTGAAGAACAAGAAAGGCGCGGCCGCGTGGGCAATCGCGGCCATCATCCTGTCCGCGGTGCTGCTCGCGTCGAGCCCGACGATCGTGCCGGTGATCGCCGCCGAGGTGTTCCACGGCTTCGCGAGCTGCATGCTCGTGCCGGCAATGGCCGCGATCTCGTTCTCGCTCGTCGGCCGCGCCGACCTCGGCGACCGGCTCGGCCGCAACGCGCGCTGGGCGTCGATCGGCAGCGCGGTCGCGGCGGGCCTGATGGGGCTCACCGGCGAATACTTCTCCGCACGCGCGGTGTTCTGGCTGACCGCCGTGCTCGCGCTGCCCGCGCTGTTCGCACTCGCGATGATCCAGCCGACACACGAGGTGATCCCGCAGTCGTCGAAGCCCGACGACCACGACGAAGCCGGCGAGCGCGAAACGCTGCTCGAGCTGCTGCGCGATCGCCGGATGCTGATCTTCGCGGCGTGCGTCGTGCTGTTCCACCTGTCGAACGCGGCGATGCTGAACCTCGCGGCCGGCGAAGTCACGGCCGGGATGGGCGAGAACGTACAGCTCGTGATCGCCGCGTGCATCATCGTGCCGCAGGCGATCGTCGCGATGCTGTCGCCGTGGGTCGGCCGCTCCGCGCAACGCTGGGGGCGCAGGCCGATCCTGCTGCTCGGGTTCTCGGCGCTGCCGGTGCGCGCGCTGCTGTTCGCCGGCGTGAGCAGCCCCTACCTGCTGGTGCCGGTGCAGATGCTCGACGGCATCAGCGCGGCCGTGTTCGGCGTGATGCTGCCGCTGATCGCGGCCGACGTCGCGGGCGGCAAGGGACGCTACAACCTGTGTATCGGGCTGTTCGGGCTCGCGGCCGGGATCGGCGCGACGCTCAGCACGGCTGCGGCCGGCTACGTCGCCGATCACTTCGGCAACGCCGTGAGCTTCTTCGGGCTCGCCGGCGCCGGGGCGCTCGCGGTGCTGCTGGTCTGGCTCGTGATGCCCGAAACGCGCGTCGAGAACGGTGACGCGGCCGCCGACGAACCGGCCGCCACATCGCCCGAACAGGCGCGCTGACGCCGGCGCGCCGCCGTTCCCGCTTCTTGGCCAACGCATGATGGATACGATCAGGACACTCAACGAAGCCCGCCAGCAGATCCAGCAGTCGATCTTCGATCTGTTCAAGGGGCTGTCATTCAGCGAACGGCTCGCGCAAGGCGGGTTGATGGCGCTGCAGGCCGTGTGCGGCGCATGCCTCGCGTACGTGATCGGCCGTGCGCTGCACACCGAGCAGGCCGTGTGGGCGTCGATCACCGCGATCGCCGTGACACAGCACAACTATTCGGACACGATGTCGCTGTCGCGCGACCAGTTCATCGGCGCGATGGTCGGTGGCGTGCTCGGCTTCGCCGGCGCGGCGCTCGGCGGCGACCGCCTCGTTGCGTATGCGATTACCGTCGCGGTCGTGATCGTCTGCTGCTGGTGCCTGAACGTCGGCAGCGCGGCACGGCTCGGCGGCGTGACCGCGACGATCGTGCTGCTGTTTCCGGGCAACGGCCCGCTGTGGGACATTCCGCTGATGCGGCTCGGCGAGGTGGCGCTCGGCACCGTGTGTGCGCTGGGCGTGTGCTGGGTGATGTCGAAAATCGAGCGCCGCTGGTTCCGCCACACAGCCGCAAAGTAACGCGGTGAACCGGCTGCCCGGCGCGCATCGCGGCATCGCGATCCGTGTCGGGCCGTCAGCCAGGTCAGTCACCGATCCGCAGCACGATACCGGAGCCGATCTGCACGAGCAGGTGATCCCCGCCGATGCCAACCCATTGATAGCCGCGCGGCGGCGGGCTCAGGTGATAGCCGCGCCAGTCGTCGATCACATACTGGCGATCGCGGAACTCGGGAGGAAGCCGGTCGCCCTGGTGCCACTCGCGGCGCGGCTGGTCGGCCCAGCGCGGCGGCACGTCTTCAACGCGGCCGGGTCCTTTGCGCATGTCATGCTTGCCATGGCCATACGCATGGCTATTGCCATGATCGCGCCCCTGGTCATCCTGTTGTGCGCTGGCTAACGTCGGCGCCGCCAACGCGGCGGCCACGAACAAAACGGCAAGAATCGGGTGCCTTGTTACCATCATCCACCTCCCGTCGAACCGCCGGCGCCGGGATGACGCCGCGGCCGTACAAGGCTAGCACACCTCGCAGGCCCCGCCAGTCGCGCGGCTTCACGCGCGGGGCAGCGGGTATACTCTCGCTCACCTTCGATCCGTACGATTTTTCATGGCTGAATCTACGCTCGGCGTCGCCATCATCGCCCACAACGCGGCCCGCCGGCTCGCACAGTGCCTCGACGCACTCGCTTTCGCGGACGACATCGTCGTCGTCGACGGCGGCAGCACCGACAACACCGTCGAGATCGCCCGAGCGCACGGCGCCCGGGTAATCGTCGCCGCCGACTGGCCGGGCTTCGGCCCGCAGAAGAATCGCGCACTCGCGGCGCTGTCGACCGACTGGGTGCTGTCGATCGATACCGACGAAGTCGTATCGGACGAACTCGCCGCATCGATCCGTGCGGCGATCGGCGCGCCGCGGGTCGACGTCTATGCGGTCGATCGCCTGTCGGCGTTTTGCGGCAGCTGGATCCATCACAGCGGCTGGTATCCGGACTGGATACCGCGCCTGTTCCGGCGCAACGCCGCCCGCTTCTCGGACGACCTCGTCCACGAGCGGCTGGTGTTCGACAGCCGCGCCGAGCGGCTCGACGGCAAGCTGCTCCATTATTCGTACGACGACATCGAAGCAGTGCTGCGCAAACTCGACACGTATTCGAGCGCCGGAGCGCGACAGCGCCGCGCGGCCGGCGAGCGGGCGACGGTTGGCAAGGCCATCCGGCGGGGGATCTGGGCGTTCGTGCGCACCTACGTCATGCGCCGCGGATTCCTCGACGGGCGCGCGGGACTGATGATCGCAGTATTCAACGCGGAGACGGTGTACTACCGCTTCCTGAAGCTCGCGCACGACGATACGCACGCGTCTGGCCGCTAGACGGCCACGGCGCGCAGGTTACGCGCCGCCGCGCGGCAGCGCCGACACGTCGATCACCGATTCGCGCGGAGCCTCGACGGCCGGGCGCCCTTCGACGAGCGCCGTCGCGACGGCAATCACGCGCTGCGCGGAGAGCTCCGTCAGGCAGCGGCTCCAGCTTTCGAGATGACGATCGCAACCTTCGAGCTTGCACGGCACGCACTCGCCGTCGCCTTGCATCAGATAGACGTTGCCGCGCTGCGCCGAGCCGCACAGCGGCCAAGGCTCGTCGTGCGCGAGCCAGTTTGCAGGCCACGGCCCCCAGCGCACCGGGTTGGACGGCCCGAACAGCGCGAGCGTCGGCGTCCCGCACGCGGCAGCGACGTGGGTCGCGCCGGTGTCCGGCCCCACGAACAGCCGCGCGCGGCGAATCAGTTCGGCGGTCTCGCCGAACGTCAGGCGCCCGACGAAATTCGCGACCGGCTCGCCCGCGGCAGCCACGATCCGCTGTGCATACTCGACCTCCGCCGCGCCCGGCCCGCCGCTCAGCGCGACATCGAAGCCGCTTGAGCGCGCCCAGCGGATCAGTTCGACCCAGCCGTCCTCACGCCACTGCTTGTAACGGAACATCGGGGATGGGTGCAGTACGATGTGCGCCCGCGTGCGCGACAGCGCGGCCGGCCCGTACAGCAGCGCGTCGAAGCGCGCGATGCGCGCCGGATCGGTGCCGATGCCGGGGGCGACCACTTCCGCGCAAGGCATCACGCCGAGCGCTTCGGCAATCGCGAGACTGCTCGTCACCGTATGGACGTCACCGTGCCGGTTGAGCGCAATACCGTCCAGCATGAAGCGCGTCAGCCGCGTGACCCGCTCCGGATCGACGAGCCCCACGCGCCGGCGCCCGCCGAACCACGTGTAGAAACGGGCGCGATCCGAACTGATCGCCGCGCATGCGAGATCGTAGCGGCGCCACAGGCGCAATGCGTCGGCGAACCGCTCGCGCGGCTTCGCGCGCTGTGCGACGACGATCACGCGACGAACGTCCGGATTGTGCTCGAGCACGCCCTCGGTGCCGCGAAATACGACCATGTCGATCTGCGCGTCGGGCCACTGCCGCTTCAGCGAGCGAACCAGCGGCGTCGTCAGCAGCACGTCACCGATTCTGCGGGTGCAGGCGACGAGAATGCTGCGCGGCGGCGTATCGAACGTAAGGGGAGCGGTCACGGCGGGTATCGGCTGAGGGAGGCGGGCCATTTTAGCGAAATCGCGTTGCGCGAACCATGCGGCCTGCTCAGCGCACGGCCGTGAGCAGGCAATCGGCAAGCGCGGCGAAGCGCCGGTTCGCGGCAGGCACGTCAAACGTCGCGATCCGCGCAGCCGCGTTGGGCGCGAGCGCCGCGCGCACGGCCCGATCGGATACGAGGCACTCCAGTGCGGCCGCCATCGCGTCGACGTCGCCAACCGGCACGAGCAGGCCCGCGCGGCCACCGTCGAGCATGTCCCGCGGGCCCGTCGGGCAGTCGGTCGCGAGAACCGGCGTGCCGAGCGCCATCGCCTCGCCGAGCACCATGCCGAACCCCTCATAGCGGCTGCTCAGCACGAGCGCCTCGGCCACGCGTACGTACGGGAACGGATTCGCGCAATAGCCCAGGAAGTGCACGGCATCGCCAATCCGCAGTTCATCCGCAAGCTGCTCGAGCGCCGCGCGGTCGGGCCCGTCGCCGAGCAGCACGAGATCCGCGGCGTTCGGCCGGCGCGTGCGCCATTGCGCATACGCCCGGAGCAGCGTGCGATGATCCTTCTGCCCTTCGTCGAGCCGCGCGACCGACACGACGAAGCGCTCGGCCGGCCGCTCGAACGGCATCGTCGCACGCCGCCGGATCGCATCGATATCGATCACGTTCGGCAATTCGACGATTCGCACGCCGGAGCCCGCGAACATCTTCTCGGCCTCCTGCTGCATCGCGGGCGTCAGCACCGTGATCGCGGCATAGCGCGCGTACTGGCGCGTGCGGCGCGCCATGTAGGCATCGCCCTTGTGGCCGAAGCGCGCGACGAAACTGTAATGGCTGACGCCGAACCACGGCGCGGTTCCGCGACCGGCGATCCGCCGCAGCGAGAAATCGTAATCGCAAACGAGATCGTAGCCGGCGGCGACCTGCAGGAAGCGACGCCCGATCAGCGGGCGGATCACCGCGTGGGTCGTCAGCTTGTGCAGCAGCTTCTCGTGAAGCCGCAGCCGACGGCGACGCTCGACCTGGTGCAGCACGTGCGACCAGCGCGCCGTCGCCAGCACATGGACCGGCACGTCGGCGGGAATCGCTCCGCTGCGCCGCAGCGCATCCAGTGCATCGGTCGGAAACGCCACGGACAGCGCGGGCGCAACCACCCGCCTGTCGAGCGCGTTCAGCCACGCGAGCAGCGCCGTTTCGGTACCGCCACGACCGAAATCGTCGATATGAAACAGCACGCGCACGGGCTTGCCGGTCGTGGTGCAATCCGCTTCGTCAGTGCGTGTCGCGACGTCGCTCATGTCAATTGATCTTCCATTGCGCGCGGGGCCCTTCCGACGCAGCGCCTGTCGCTACGTCTGGTCTTCATCTTGTGCCTTGCCGGTCCAGCCGCGTCGCGTAAAACGGGCGCAATCGGCGTGGTGGCGGTCGGTCCGCCCGTGGCGCGGCGGCCGGCCACGCATCGTTCAGGCCGCCTGCTGCTGATACTGGATGCGGTGGAGGTGCGCGTACAGACCGCCTTGACGCAGCAGTTCCTCGTGACTGCCCTCCTCTGCGATCCTGCCTGCTTCGAGCACCAGGATCCGGTCGGCGCGTTCGATCGTCGACAACCGGTGCGCGATCACGAGCGTCGTGCGACCTTCCATCAATCGCTCGAGCGCCGCCTGCACGTGACGCTCCGATTCGGAATCGAGCGCCGACGTTGCTTCGTCGAGGATCAGGATCGGCGCGTCCTTGTAGATCGCACGTGCGATCGCGAGACGTTGCCGCTGGCCGCCGGAAAGCCGCATGCCGTTGCCGCCGACGATCGTATCGAGCCCGTCCGGCATCGCCGCCACCGCGTCCGCGAGGTTCGCCGCCTCGAGCGCGGCCTGCACGCGCGTGCGATCCGGCGTCTGGCCGTAAGCGACGTTCGCGGCGATCGTGTCGTTGAACAGCACGACGTCCTGGCTGACCATCGCCATCTGGCTGCGCAGCGCGTGAATGTCGTAGTCGGCAATCGGCACGCCGTCGAGCAGGATCGCGCCGCCCATCGGATCGAAGAAGCGCGGCAGCAGGTTCACGAGCGTCGTCTTGCCGCTGCCGGACGGTCCGGCCAGCGCCACCATTTCGCCCGGCGCGACCTTGAATGCGATGCGATCGAGCGTCGGCTGCCCGGTTGCGCCATAGTCGAACAAAACGTCGCGGAATTCGATTTCCCCACGCGCATGCGCCAGCGGCCGCCCGCCGCCCGTCGGCTCGACCGGCTCGTCGATCAATCCGAAGATCAGTTCGGCAGCCGTCATCCCGCGCTGCAGCGGCTGATTGACGTCGATCAGGTGCTTGAGCGGCGAAATCACCAGCAGCATCGACGTGACGAACGCGACAAAGCCGCCGACCGTCGTCTGGTCATTCGACGACTGCACGACCGCGATCGTGATCACGATGGCCAGGGCGATCGACGCGAGGAATTGCGTGAGCGGCTGCGCGAGGCCGCCGGAAACCGTCATGCGCATCGCGTAGCCGCGCAGGCGCTTGCTCATCGCGGTGAAGCGATCGATTTCGTACGGCTCGCCGTTGTGGACCTTGACGACCTTGTAGCCCGCCACCGTTTCCTCGACGACGTACGACAGCTCATTCGTCAGTGCCTGATGCTCGCGGTTCAGGCGCCGCAGCCGGCGGTTGATCTTGCTGACGAGCCAGCCGATGCCCGGCAGGATGACGGCGACGATCAACGTGAGACGCCAGTTCAGGTAGAACAGGTAGCCGAGCAGGAAGATGACCGTGAGCGAATCGCGCACGAGCGTCACCATCACGCTCGTCAGCACGTTGAGCACCTGGTTGACCTCGAACACGATCGCATTGATGACCGTGCTCGCCGTCTCGCGCTGGAAGAACGACGCGCTCGTGTGAATCATCCGTTCGAACATGCGCAGACGCAGATCGAGCAGGATCCGGTTCGACACATAGCTCAGCAGATAGCCCGATGCATACTGGGCAACGCCACGCACGAGCGCGAGCCCGATGACCGCAGCGGGGACGAACCATTTCGCATTGTTGCTCCCGTGGGAGCCGAAGCCACGGTCGAGGAGCGGCTTGAGCAACGCCGGAATCCCGGCTTCCGTGGCGGCAACGACCCCCATCGTGGCGATGGCGAGCACGATGATGCCGAGCAACGGACGCACGTGCGGCCAGAGACGATTGAGCAGCGTGGCGGGTGTGGTACCCGAAACGCTCATGGGTTTGCTCAGGGTGTTCGGACTATCCAAAGATGATCCTTGTGATGCCGCGAACGGCCGATGGACGGAAAGAGGCCCGGCATTATACCCGTATTAGCCATACCGGCTGCGGATGCGCGGCGTCGCCTCCCCCGGCGCGCAACCGCCCTGTCGCCGCATGCGCGGCGGCCATTGCCCCCAAACCGCCTGTCGAGCGTCTAATGTGGGTTCCCGTGCACCGGCAGCCTGGACGCGAACTGGCTCGCCTTCTCCGCTGCGATGCTGGCGCGCTCCGCTTCGAATTCCGGCTGGCGGCCGGTGCGATCGCCGACGGAACGCGTGTCGTCGGCCGCGGCGAGCTCACGCTTGCGCGCCTCGATCCACGCCAGCAGCGTCGCCAGTGTCAGCGCGAAAAATGCGGTATTCATCACCAGCGTCAATACGTCGATCGTCAACCCGAAGATGACCGTGGCGCCGACCATCGCGAGCCCCAGATACGACGCGGTCACGATTTCAGGATCAGGATGGGTACGATTGCGCCAGAACGGCATGAACGTCCCGGCATACAGGAAGAACAGGGCCGCGACGCCGACGGTGCCCATTTCCGCCAGAACCGAGAAGAACTCGCTGTGAGCTCGGCCGTTCACGATGACGGCCTGCACTTCGCCCCGCTCCGCTTTCGCGCGCAGCTCGCGCTCCAAGCTACCGCGCCCCACGCCCAGCACCGGATGCGCCAGATACAGCTCCGTGGAGGCGCGCCACAGGTTGAGGCGGATTCCCGTCGACGTGTCGGCGTCGCCCCGCTGCATCGCCGTCATGTCGGAGCCAAACGCGGCGACGCGTTCCCGCACGACGCTCGTGCTCGCAAGCGCGCCGATACACGCCAGCACCACGACGCCGAACACGACGCGCGCTCTCAGGCTGACCAGCCAGTGCCGGCCGCCGGCCGCCGCCCAGATGAGAAACGGCAACGCAATCCACCCGCCGCGCGCCCCCGACAGGTAGGACGCATAGCATCCGGCCACGAGCGCGAGGGTCTTGACAACGACTTCAAGCCACGAGACGTCCGGGCTACGCCGGATCGATGCCATCGACAGGAAGCCGAGGATCAGCGCCGTATCGCCGAACGGAATCGGATTCGTGAACGTGTTGCCGACGCGATCGATCCCGTACGCGACTTGCGGGTGGGCCAACTGATAGAACACCCAGATTCCGGTTCCCAGCGCGCCGATCACAAAGCCCCACTGAACCCGCCTGAGGTGCCGCGAAGGCAGCGATGCCAGAAAGAAAAAGCTCGGAATGACGAGCACGAGGCGCAACAACGGGTCAAGTGACGGAAATGTACCGGTTCGCAGCACGAGGATCTGGAACAGTACGACGCAAGGCAGCGCGAGCAGCGCAAACACCAGCGAGCGATACTTCCGATACAGTTCCGCCGCACTGCGGCGATGATCCACCCTGCCCAGGTAAAAGAGGGACAACGTAAACACCATGAAGAAGCAGTATCCGGTACCGCCTTTCAACGAAAGCATCAAGGCTGGCGACAGGACGACGGCCGCCGTTGCGACGAAATCTGACAATCGGGTGGTGCGCATCAGGTTGGAACGAGTTGCCTAAATATCGATCAATTATAGCCGAAGGCCCGGCCGGAATTTGTCGATTGGGGGCCAGTTCAGGCCGCAACCGGGCGGCCGAAATCGGGGGATTTTCGGATCATCGAGTGCCTGTCTCAGCGCCCCGCCCAGCCGGATTCGCGCGTCGGGTGTAGTGTCCGCGGCCGGCGCTCAGCGCGTATCGCGAGGCCGAGTCTCATTGATTCACCGCCTGCCATGCGGCGCGGCAGACGACCATTCCTGCCCGCAACGCGCCTCGGCATCGCCGGCGCCGCACCACGGCAGGGATCGCGTCATGCTGCTGGGATCAAGCCCCCGCGCGCGCGACATCGGGCTTGTGGAGCCGGGTGGCCAGCGCCATGAGTGCATTCACGTGGGCCGTTACGCCGGTGTCGTAGGTGACGGCCCCGCGTGCAATTTCGTCAGGTGCGCACCGGCCGTCGAGCGTCGCCTGGACCGCTCGACGCAGTGCCGTGCGCAGCGATTGCACATCGCCCGGCTCGAACAGGAATTTCGCGTGACCCGCGATCGCGTCGCAGCAACCGATGTTGGAGGAGAAAATCACCGGCGTGCCGCACATGACCGATTCGATGCCCACCAGCCCGAACGGCTCGTACTTCGACGCGAGGATCGTGAAATCGGCCGCACGGTAGCCGGCCTCCATGTCCTTTACGTACCCGATGTAGCGCACCTGCCTGCTCGCCGACTCCGGCGGGCGCCCCGCCACGGCGACGACAACGGGCAGATCGAGATCACGCAGCGCCGCTTCGATCAGCGGCAGCCCTTTCCGTTCATGGCTGCCCGACGGAAACAACAGCACGACCTCGTCGTCGGCAAAGCCGAAGCGCTTGCGCAATGCAGCGCGTGTTGCGGCGTCGCACGGCGCGAATCGCGAGCCGTCGACCGGCGGAAACAATACGCTGATCTTCACGTCGTCGATCTCGTACAACGTACGCAGTTCGGTCCGCATCTGCGGCGAATGCGCGACCACGACGCTCGCCTGGCGATATTGACGCGTCTCGAGCCCGATCTGCATTCGATCCGACCAGGTGGGCGTACGGCCGATCGCCCCCAGGAAGCCGCGATGGGTGCCGCCGCAAATCGCGATCTCGGACGACTCGACCCGGTTGCAGCCGATCAGTACGTCGACGCCTGCCGCGCGGCGCTCCCCGCGCAGCCGCCAGGAAAACCACGTGTCGCGCAACTTGCCTGGCAGGAACGACACGTTGATCCGATATGCATCGACCAGCCGACGCTCCGGCAATGCCTCGTCGAATCGCCGCGCAAAAAACGCCGGCTTCAGGCCGCGCGCGGCAAGGCCGCGCACCAGATCCATCGCATAGCGTTCCAGCCCGCCGCCATGCTTGAGCGCGTTGGCCGAGATACCTAACTTCATTTTGCGTGCAAGTCCCTCAAAGGAAAGGGCTTCTTCAGTAAAGCAAATCGACGGCATCCGCCCCGAATGCCTGACGCAATTCGGTGACCAGTTCGTCGTTCGGCTTGACCCGCCAAGTATCACCGAGGTGAAGCTCGCCCTGGGCGACCGCATTGCGATAGACGATCCGCACCGGCAAGCCGCTCGGGATCACGGGCTGCGGGCGCCGCCCGCCGTCGCGACCGCCGCGTGGCGCCGGCGCTTCCACGACAGGCATTTCCTCGGCTTTCACGACGCGCGGCTCGAGCACGCGGCGCAGCGCGGCCGCGTCGGCGTTGCCGTTCATCGTCAGCCGCACGGCCTGCGCATAGCGGCTGCGCGCGCGCTCGAGATCCATCACGGTATCGGCCGTGAAGCGGATGCCGCCCGTGAACGCATCGTTGCGCGCCTGCCCCTGCACGATCAGCAGCTCATCTTCCTTGAACAGCGCCTTGTTCGCCTCGAACTGCTCGTTGAAGATCGTGATCTCGCACTGGCCCGAACCATCGTCGAGCAGCGCGATCAGCATCTTGCCGCGCTGGGTCATCTGCGTGCGCAGCGACGCGATGATGCCGGCCACGAGCTTGTCGCGCCCTTCCTTCAGGTCACCGACCTTCTGCCGCACGAAGCGGCGGACCTCGTCGCGATACGCGTCGAACAGGTGGCCGGACAGGTAGAAGCCGAGCGCACCCTTTTCTTCCTGCAGGCGGCGCTTGTCGTCCCATGCGGGCTCGTCGACGAGCGCATGCGCGTGCGGCGACTCGGCGCCCATGTCGAACAGGCCGGCCTGCATCGCGTTCGCCTCGGCCTGGTCGGCCGCTTCCATCGCCAGCGGCACCGACGCGATCAGCTGCGCACGGTTCGTGTTCAGCGAATCGAACGCGCCGGCACGGATCAGCGCCTCGACCGTGCGGCGGTTGACCACGCGCCGGTCGATCCGCTCGCAGAAGTCGAACAGGTCGGTGAACGCCTTTTCCTCGCGGGCGCGCAGGATTTCCTCGATCGCGTTCTGGCCGCTGCCCTTCACCGCGCCGAGACCGTAGCGAATCGTGCGCGAACGCTTGCCATCGGCTTCGGCGACCGGCTCGAAGCGGTAATGCGACTGGTTGATGTCCGGCGGCAGCACGGCGAGGTTGTTCACGACGCAGTCGTCGAACAGGATCTTCACCTTGTCGGTGTCGTCCATCGCGAGCGTCATGTTGGCCGCCATGAATTCGGCCGGATGGTGCGCCTTCAGCCATGCCGTGTAGTACGCGAGCAGCGCATAGGCGGCCGCGTGCGACTTGTTGAAGCCGTAGCCCGCGAACTTCTCCATCAAGTCGAAGATCTCGTCGGACTTCTCGCGCGTGAGGCCGTTCTTCGCCGCACCCTCGGCGAAGATCTCGCGGTGCTTGACCATCTCCTCGGGCTTCTTCTTGCCCATCGCGCGACGCAGCAAGTCCGCGCCGCCGAGCGAGTAGCCGCCGATGATCTGCGCCATCTGCATCACCTGCTCCTGATAGACCATGATGCCGTAGGTCTCTTTCAGGACGGGCTCGACGCGCGGATCCGGATACTCGACCTTCTCGCGGCCGTGCTTCCGTGCGCAGAAGCTCGGGATCAGGTCCATCGGGCCCGGACGGTACAACGACACGAGCGCGATGATGTCCTCGAAGCGGTCGGGCTGCGCATCCTTCAGCATGCCCTGCATCCCGCGGCTTTCCAGCTGGAACACCGCGACCGTATTGGCCTTTTTCAGGATCTGGAACGAGGCGGGATCGTCGAGCGGCACCTGCGCGAGCGACCAGTCGGCCTTCGACGGATCGAGGCGGCGGATGTAGCGCTCGGCCCAGTCGAGGATCGTCAGCGTCGTGAGACCCAGAAAGTCGAACTTCACGAGCCCGACGGCTTCGACGTCGTCCTTGTCGTACTGGCTGACGACGCCGCCGTCCTCGCCCTGCGTGTACAACGGGCAGAAATCGGTCAGCTTGCCGGGCGCGATCAGCACGCCGCCCGCGTGCATCCCGACGTTACGCGTGAGGCCTTCGACGCGCTGCGCGAGATCGAGCAGCTGGTGCACCTCGTCCTCGTGGTCGTAGCGCTCCTGCAGCTGCGGCTCCTCCTTCATCGCGTCGGCGATCGTCACGTGCTTGCCCGGCTTGAACGGGATCAGCTTCGCGACGCCGTCGGTGAACATGTAGCCGAGGTCGAGCACGCGGCCGATGTCGCGCACGGCCGCCTTCGCGGCCATCGTGCCGAAGGTGGCGATCTGCGACACGGCGTCCGCGCCGTACTTCTCCTTCACGTACTGGATCACGCGGTCGCGGCCGTGCTGGCAGAAGTCGATGTCGAAGTCGGGCATCGACACGCGTTCCGGGTTCAGGAAGCGCTCGAACAGCAGGTTGTAGCGCAGCGGGTCGAGGTCGGTAATACCGAGCGCATACGCGACCAGCGAGCCGGCGCCCGAGCCGCGGCCCGGGCCGACGGGCACGCCGTTGTTCTTTGCCCAGTTGATGAAGTCCGCGACGATCAGGAAGTAGCCCGGGAAGCCCATCTTCGTGATGGTCCCGCACTCGAATTCGAGGCGCTTGTAATACGTGTCGCGCTGCGCTTCGCGTTCGGCTTCGACCGGATACAGCTGCGCGAGACGGGTCTCGAGCCCTTCCTTCGACAGCTGGACCAGGTAGTCGTCGAGCGACATGCCGTCCGGCGTCGGGAACAGCGGCAGTTTCGGCTTGCCGAGCTCGAGCTTCAGGTTGCAGCGCTTCGCAACTTCGACCGTGTTCGCGATCGCCGACGGCAGGTCGGCGAACAGCGCAACCATGTCGGCCTGCGTGCGGAAATACTGGTCGGTCGTGAAGCGCTTCTGGCGCCGCGGGTTCGCGAGGATGTCGCCTTCCGAGATACACACGCGCGCCTCGTGCGCGGTGAAATCGTCGTCGGTCATGAACTGCGTCGGGTGCGTCGCGATGACCGGCAGCTTCAGCGCCGCGGCGAGCGTCGCGGCCTGCTGGATGTACGCCTCGGCGCCCGGCTGGCCGTAACGCTGCAGCTCGATGTAGAAGCCGCCCGGGAACACCTTCGCCCAGCGCTCGGCGTGACGGCGCGCGGCTTCTTCGTTGCCCGCGGCAAGCGCGAGCCCGATGTCGCCCTGCTGCGCGCCCGACAGCGCGAGCAGCCCTTGGGCGAGCTCGCCGTCGAGCCAGCTCGCGTCGAGTTCCGCACGGCCGCGATACTGGTTCGTGAGCCACGCCTTCGACAGCAGCTCGCAGAGATTCAGGTAGCCGACCTTGTCCTTGACGAGCAGCAGCAGCCGCGACGGCTTGTCGCGGTCGTCCGGATTGGCGATCCAGACGTCGCAGCCGGCGATCGGCTTGATGCCCTTGCCGCGGGCTTCCTGGTAGAAACGGACGAGGCCGAATGCGTTGCCGAGATCGGTGAGCGCGAGCGCGCCCTGACCGTCTGCGGCCGCCGCCTTGACGATGTCGTCAATGCGCACGATGCCGTCGGCAATCGAGAATTCGGAGTGAACGCGAAGATGGACGAAGCGGGGATCTGACATGGGCGCTATTGTAGCCGCCCCGCCGCGCAGCCTGCCCAAAAAATCCCCGCGCCGGCCATTCGGCCAATGCACGCGACCGCACGTCGCGCGGCTGGCCAAACGGCTGGATGCCGGCCTGCGCGCGGTTTGCGGGATAATACGGTTTTTCGAATCAACGCCCCGGCTTCGCACCCCTTTTTTGCGGGCCGCCGTGCGGCCGTTTTCCCGTCGGACCATCATGACCATCGTCAACCTCGCCGCCTACCACTTCGTGTCGCTCGACGCGAACGAGCACTGGCGCCCGCTCGTCACCGCCCGCTGCAACGAACTCGGCCTGCGCGGCACGATCCTGCTCGCGCCGGAAGGCATCAACCTGTTCGTCGCCGGCACGCGCGAAGCCACCGACGCGTTCATCGCGTACCTCCGCCACGACCCGCTGTTCGAAGGCAAGTTCGCGTCGCTGCAGTTCAAGGAAAGCCTGTCCGACTCGCAGCCGTTCCGCCGCATGCTCGTGCGCCTGAAGCGCGAGATCATCACGATGAAGAAGCCGGCGATCAAGCCGGAACTCGGCCGCGCGCCGTTCGTCGACGCGCAGACGCTGAAGACGTGGCTCGACCGCGGCCACGACGACACGGGCCGCCCGGTCGTGATGCTCGACACGCGCAACGCATTCGAAGTCGACGTCGGCACGTTCGACGACGCGCTCGACTATCGGATCAACAAGTTCAGCGAATTCCCGGAAGTGATCGACGCGAACCGCGCCGACCTCGAAGGCAAGACGGTCGTGT
This sequence comes from Burkholderia sp. BCC0405, assembly GCF_902833075.1. Lineage (NCBI taxonomy): Bacteria > Pseudomonadati > Pseudomonadota > Betaproteobacteria > Burkholderiales > Burkholderiaceae > Burkholderia > Burkholderia sp. BCC0405. Next base: position 355,191 of record NZ_CADFEO010000002.1, on the reverse strand, counting down.
CGTTCTGCACGGGCGGCATCCGCTGCGAGAAAGCCGCGATCCACATGAAGGAAATCGGCATCGAGAACGTGTACCAGCTCGAAGGCGGGATCCTGAAGTATTTCGAGGAAGTCGGCGGCGCGCACTATCACGGCGACTGCTTCGTGTTCGACTACCGCACCGCGCTGAATCCGCAACTCCAGCCCACCGAGAACGTCACGTGCTTCGCGTGCCGCGCGGTCGTCACGCCGGACGCGCAACAATCGCCAAGCTACGTGCCCGGCAAGTCGTGCCCGGCCTGCGCACCGGCAGCCAGCGCCGCGTAAGCGCGCGCGGCCCCGCGCCCCGATGACCGCCTATCGCGGCCGCTTCGCGCCGTCGCCCACCGGCCCGCTGCATTTCGGATCGCTGGTCGGCGCGCTCGCGAGCTGGCTCGACGCGCGCGCACACGGCGGCACATGGCTCGTGCGCATCGAGGATCTCGACGGCCCGCGCACGGTGCCCGGCGCCGCCGAGGATATCCTCGCGACGCTCGCGCATTTCGGCATGACGCCCGACGAGCCGCCCGTCTGGCAAAGCACGCGCGATGCCGCGTACACAGCCGCGCTCGAACGGCTCGTCGCGGCCGGGCTCGTCTATCCGTGCGGCTGCACGCGCAAGGAAATCGCCGATTCGCTGCGTGCCGCGCACGAGCGCCACACGACGCTCGCCTACCCCGGCACCTGCCGCACCGGCCTGCACGGCAAGCCCGCGCGTGCGTGGCGGCTGCGCGTGCCGGACGGCGACGATGCGATCGTCACGTTCGACGATCGCTGGCAGCACACGCAGTCGCAGAACCTCGCGACAGAGGTCGGCGATTTCGTGCTGAAGCGTGCGGACGGACAATGGGCCTATCAGCTCGCGGTCGTCGTCGACGATGCCGATGCGCACGTCACGCACGTCGTGCGCGGCGCGGACCTGCTCGACTCGACCGCGCGCCAGATCCACCTACAGCACTGCCTCGGCGTGCCGACGCCGCGATACCTGCATGTGCCCGTCGTCGTCGATGCGAACGGCGAAAAGCTCAGCAAGCAGACCGGCGCGACCGCGCTCGAACGCGACGATCCGCTGCCGGCGCTGCAGGCCGCGGCCGCGCACCTGGGCCTCGCGCTCGCATGCACGACCCTCGATGCGTTCTACGCAGCCGCAACGGCCGCATGGGCGACGCGCTTCGGGCGGCAGGCCGGCTAGCGCACGGCAGCTGGCGGCGGCCGCGGCGATCGGGCAGCAGCCGGATGCCGCTTGCATCGTCCGCAGCCTGCGCCCCGCCCCTCCCCCAATCTAACCGCAGCCCCAATGAAAAACGGGCACATGCTCATCGCATGCACCCGCTTTTCCTGCAGCGCTCGCGCGCTGCGTGTCACATCGGCCCGGCTTACACCGACGGCTTGCGCGGCATCCCGAACCCGCCGAGCAGTGCGGCGACCTGACGCTTCGGCCCCTTCTTCTCGGGCTGCTGCGCGGGCTGCGCGTCGTCGTGCTGCTTCGCCGACGCCGACGGCTCGTACGGCTTCAGGAAAAAATCGTCGACCGGCGCTTCGTGGCGACGGTGATGACCGCGCTCGGAACCGCCCGGCCGGCGCCCCGACGCGCCGCGATGCTCGTCGCGATCGCGACGGCCACCTCGTTCGCCGCCCCGCTCGGCACCGCGCTCGCTGTTGCGATCGCCGCCGCGGTCGTTGCCGCGCTCGTCGTGACGATGGCGTGCGGGCTTGTCGAGCGCGAGCGTCTGCACTTCGAGCGGACGCTTGATCAGCTTCTCGATATCGGCAAGCTGCTTGCGCTCGTTCGGGCTGCACAGCGACAGCGCGTCGCCCGTCGCACCCGCACGGCCGGTACGGCCGATCCGGTGCACGTAGTCTTCCGCGCTGAACGGCAGGTCGAAGTTGATCACGGCCGGCAGTTCGGCGATGTCGAGGCCGCGCGCGGCCACGTCGGTCGCGACCAGCGCCTCGATCTCGCCGCGCTTGAACGCGTCGAGTGCCTGCATCCGCTCGATCTGCGTCTTGTCGCCGTGGATCGCCGACGCGACCACGCCGTCGCGCTCGAGATTGCGCGCAAGGCGGCTTGCGCCGATCTTGCTGTTGCAGAACACGATGACCTGCTTGAGGCCGCGATCGCGCAGCAATTGCACGACGGCCGCCTGCTTGTCGCCTTCGGCGACGTCGTAGACGATCTGCGTGACGTTCGCGTTCGTCGAGTTGCTGCGTGCGACTTCGATCGTCTGCGGGTTGCGCAGGTAGGTCGACGCAAGCTTCTTGATTTCCGGCGAGAAGGTGGCCGAGAACAGCAGCGTCTGGCGCTCCTTCGGCAGCAGGTTCAGGATGCGCTGCAGATCGGGCAGGAAGCCCATGTCGAGCATCCGGTCGGCTTCGTCGAGCACGAGGATCTGCACCTGGCCGAGATTCGCCGTTTTCTGCTGTACGTGGTCGAGCAGACGGCCGGGCGTCGCGATCAGGATCTCGACGCCGCGGCGCAGTTCGGCCATCTGCGGGTTCATGTCGACACCGCCGAACACGACCGCGCTGCGCAGCGGCGTGTGCTTCGCATACGCGTGCACGTTCGCGGCGACCTGGTCGGCGAGTTCGCGGGTCGGCGTGAGGATCAGCGCACGCACCGGGTGGCGCGCCGGAGACGCGCTCGTGTTGGCCTGCGGCAGCAGCCGCTGGATGATCGGCAGCGAGAAACTCGCGGTCTTGCCGGTGCCTGTTTGCGCGGCGCCCATGACGTCGCGGCCGGCGAGCACGACCGGAATGGCCTGCGCCTGGATCGGCGTCGGCGTCGTATAACCCTGCTCCGCAATGGCTTTCAGGATATCGGCGGCAAGGCCGAATTGATCGAAGGTTGCGTCGACGGGCTTGGCGACAGAATTGGACATGGTGGCGTTTCGCTCAAAAGGCGCGGCGGGGACATCGTGCGTCAGGCCAGCCGGGCCTGCGCTCATCACAATTCGGAATTAGACGGAGCCGCGGCGCGCCGCGCGGCGCCGCTCTGGCGCTTGGGACCGGTTCAATGCGAACGCTGGACGCCAGGCCGTGCGGACTCCGTTCGGCGCGAATGCCGACGGAAAGGGCCGTATTGTAGCACTGCGCAGCCATCTGTCCGTGACAACGCCGCGAACAGCCGCGACGGCGGTTCGCGCGGCGGGCCCGGGCAGCCCGTGCGGCAGACGAATGACCCGATCGGATTCACCTGATCGGCCCGCGGCTGATTTCAGGGGGCTGATCCCGGATCGTCTGGCGCGGTCGCCCGCCGCCAGCCCGCTTGCCGGGCCGGCAGGCCCGGGAGCCGGCCGCCGGCAGGCACCGGCCGCACGATCCACGTTCCCGCCGGGCGCTCAGCCCTTCTTCTTTTTCTTCTCGACCTGTACGCAGTCACCCAGCAGCGGCGGCGCGTTCGGGTCGGCGATCTCGTCGCGCAGCGTCGCTTCCTTGCCCTTCGTCCACCACGTATAGCGGCCGGCCTGGTAGCGCGCGCCCGACGCCGACACGGTGTCGACGAACAGCATCTGCCTTCCGTTGACCGGCACGAGCGCGAAGCTCTGGCCGTTGCCCGCGAGCCAGTACGACACGCGCACCGGTTGCTTCTGGTTCGCGCACTGGTAGACGGCGAACTGGCGCGAATCGGCGTCGATCTCTTCGACGGTCAGTTGCGCGGCATGCGCGACGGAAACGGCCGTGCCGGCGAGCGCGAGCGCGGCGAGGGTTTGGCGAATCATGCAGGTCCTCTCACGAGACGGGTGAAAACGCGCCCTCGCGGGGCGCGCGATTATTGCTGGCGATCGGGACGGGTATCGTGATCAGGGATCGATGACGTCGGCACACGCGTCGGTCGGTGCGGCCGCGACATGGCCGACGAGCGGCACGATCTTGAGCCCGGCCGAGGCGACCCGGCACGGTGCGGCCGCGAGGCCGCAACCGGCGAGGTTCACTGCAAGCGCCAGCGCGGCGGCCAGCTTCCCGATACGCAGCCACGTCGGCGCCATCGTCCTCTCCTGGTTGCGTCAGCGTGCCGACACGGGCCGGACGGCCGCGGCGGCACGCTTCGCGCGTTCGCGGGCTTCGTCGACGGTCGCGCCGGTCGCCAGCGCGACGCCCATGCGCCGCTTCGCAAAACTTTCCGGCTTGCCGAACAGGCGCAGGTCCGCGCCCGGCACCGCGAGCGCGTCGCGCACGCCCTCGAACGCGATCCCGCGCTCGTCGAGCCCGCCGTAGATCACGGCCGACGCGGCCGGCGTACCCAGCGCCGGATCGACCGGCAGCCCGAGAATCGCACGCGCGTGCAGCTCGAATTCCGACTGGCGCTGCGACGCAAGCGTGACGAGGCCCGTATCGTGCGGCCGCGGGCTCACCTCGGAGAACCAGACGTCGTCGTCGCGCACGAACAGCTCGACGCCGAACATCCCGCGCCCGCCGAGCGCCTCGGTGACCTTGTGCGCGATCTCGCGCGACTTCTCGAGCGCCACCGCGCTCATCGGCTGCGGCTGCCACGACTCGACGTAGTCGCCCGCGACCTGCACGTGGCCGACCGGCTCGCAGAAGTAGGTGCGCGTGGCGTCCGTCGCCGGATCGATCGCGCGCACGGTGAGCTGCGTGATCTCGTAATCGAAATCGATGAAACCCTCGACGATCACGCGGCCGTGGTTCACCCGTCCGCCCGCCATCGCGTAGTCCCACGCCGGCTTCACGTCGGCTTCGGTCTTCACGACCGACTGCCCCTTGCCCGACGACGACATCACGGGCTTCACGACGCACGGCATGCCGATCTTCGCGATCGCCGCGCTGAACGCCTCGAACGAATCCGCGAACGCATACGGCGAGGTCGGCAGGCCGAGCTCCTCGGCCGCGAGCCGGCGGATCCCTTCACGGTTCATCGTGAGCTGCGTCGCGCGTGCGGTCGGGATCACCTCGGCAAGGCCGGCCGCCTCGATCGCCGCGAGCGCGTCGGTCGCGATCGCCTCGATCTCGGGCACGATCAGGTGCGGGCGTTCGGCTTCGACGATCGCCCGCAGCGCGGCGGCGTCCGTCATGTCGATCACGTGCGCGCGGTGCGCGACCTGGTGGCCCGGTGCGTCCGGATAGCGGTCGACCGCGACGACTTCGACGCCGAGCCGCTGCAACGCGATGATGACTTCCTTGCCGAGTTCGCCGGCGCCGAGCAGCATGACGCGCGTGGCCGAGGGTGAGAGCGGCGTACCGAGCCGCTGACCGATCTGCATGTGATTACCCGCTTCTGGTGGAGGACGAAAACGGCTCCGATGTTAACACGCGCCACGGCACCGGTTTTGCGCGTTTCGCCGCGCCGACGCCCGGCCGCGGGCCGCTCGCAAGCGGGCTGCGAACGTTTTCACGCGCGAAGTGTCGGCTCGCCTGCCGCGGGGTGGGTGCGTTACTCTTACGCCTTGATCAGAATCCGATGAGGAACGAGGCTCATGTCCCACCTGTCCGCCGCCGCACGCGCACGCACCGGCCTGCTTCGTCCGCTGCGCGCGCCGCTTTGCGCGTTGACGCTTGCCACGCTTCTCGCCGCCTGCGCAATGCCGACCCACCCCGATTCCGCCGCCCCCGCGCCCGACCCGTACAATCCGGCCGCCGTCCAGCTGCTCGACGACACGAGCTGGGAACTCACCAGCTGGCTGAATGCCGACGGCACGCAGCGCGCGATCCCGCACGGCGACAACGGCGAGCCGATCAAGCTCGCGCTGTCGACCGACTCGGGCATCCGGCGCGCCAGCGGGTTCTCGGGCTGCAATCGCTACACGGGCACCTATGCGATCAAGAACGGCCTGTTGAGCTTCGGGCCGCTCGCCGGCACACGGATGGCCTGCCCGAATACGCTCGGCGGCCAGCTCGAAACCGCGTACCTCGACGCACTCGCCCACGTCGACAAGACCGGCGTGCAGATGCGCGAGCCGCAGCAATTGCAGATCGTGACCACTTCCGGCGCAACGCTGACCTTCACGCACCGGAGCCCCTGATGCACGGCGCGCGCGAAGGCCGACCGACCGCCTTCGCGTGGCGCGCCACGCGCGTGTGCCGCGCACACGCGTCGCGCGGCGTGAATCGAATGCACGCCGCGTTAGAGTCTTGTTCGCCGGCCGGTTAAACTCGGCGGGTCGCGCCCCGCGCGCCCCTCCCCACTCCTGTTTCAAAGCATGCACACGGTTGTCTTCGGCTGGTTCGGCATCTCCGCCGTCTGGTTCCTCCTTCTCTTCTGGCGTCTCGTGCAGGCGATGCTGCCCGGCGGCGGCGGGCTCGCCGGCCGCGGCTCGATCCGCCTGTGGCTCGGCTTCGCCGCCGTGTTCGTGGCCAGCTGCACGCTGACGAGCCCACTGTCGGGCCCCGACACGAACGCGCTCGGCCATGCGTTCTCCGCAGGCTTCGCCCACGTGCTGGGCCCGATCGGCACGCCGGTCGCGATGGTCGTGCTGTTCTTCGCCGGGTTGCCCTGGCTGATCGGCATCGGCTGGCGGCAGTTCGCCGCGTGGGTCGATACGTCGTTCGGCGTCAAGCTGGCGCGCGACGGCGGTGACGACGAAGTGCGCGGCATCGCCGACCTGCCGCGCAGCGCGTTGCATCGCGACGACGATGTCGTCCAGCCGACCACCGCACATACCGTCAATTCGATGGCGCCGCGCCGGAACGGCCGGTATTCGCGCCCGACGCTGTGGAAACCCGACCCGCAGGCGCAGCTGCGCAGCAGCACGCCTGCCCGTCCGCACGTGGAACCTGTTGCGCCGTCGGGCTGGTTGAAGCCGGCCGCGCCCCAGCGCAGCATGCCGACACCGCCCGCGCCGATCCCCCCGGCCAGTGCGATGCCGCCGCCGACGACCGGCAGCACCGCCAGCCTCGCGCGCGCGGCAGCAAACGCACAAGTCCCGCGCCCCGATCCGGCCCCGCTTCCTGCCGGATTCGAACCCGTCCGCCCGCGGCCGACTGCCGCGCGACCGACCACCGCCACGTTGAAGCCGACCCCGCCGCGCACCACGGTCACGCCGCGGCCGGCCACCACGCAGCCGCAGCGCCCGCCGGTACGCCCCGTCGCAGGCGCCGGTTCGGCCGGCCTGCCGTCGGATGCGGCACGACGTCGCCCGGCGCAGCAAACGCCGGCGCGCGCACCGCTCTATGCGTGGACGGAAAAACCCGCCGCACCGATCACGCCGGCGCCGAGCGTGCACGACACGCTGCGCTCGATCGAGGCCAGCACCGCGCAATGGGCGACGCTGGGTGGTGCGCAGTCGGACGGTGCGGGGCACGCGGCGGCAGCTGCAACTGTGGCCGGTGTGGCCGCGGCAGCAGCCGGCATGGCAGCGCCGGCGGCAGCGACCGTGCCGGCCGGGTTCGCCTCCGCGGCCCACGGCCTGGCGGCGCATGACGCCAGTGTTCCGCTCGCACACGATGCGACGCCCGCGTACGACGACAACGCACCGATCATGCTCGACGCGTTCGTGCCGGCAGCACCCGCTGTCGATGCACCGGTTGCGGATGCGGGCGCCGTGACGCTCGACGCCGCCGCACCGCACGCGGCGCCGAATACCGTCATCGACGACGCCGCGTTCTCGCATCGCGCCGATGACGAGAGCCGGCACGCCGACGATGCCGCTGCCGCACCGGCATCGGGCATCACGCCCGCGCCGGCGTTCGACGCACCCATCGACCTCGCGCCGTGGGAAGACCTCGCCAGCCAGCCGGTTTCCGGGTTCGACGCGTCCGCGTGGCACCCGGTCGCCGCGTCATCGACGGCTGTGACGGGATCGGAACCGGCCAATGCCGCGTCCGCGCAACCGACGACCGAGGCGGCTCACGACATCGCCGCGAGCAACCCGCCGGCATCGTTCGACACTGACGACAAGGACACGGCGCAATCGGCTGCTGCAATCGATCGCACGGCCTCGGCCCGCATGCCGCAGGGCATCGCCGACGCGCACGCCGACGTGAAGCCCGCCGGGAACATCGCGCCGTTCGCGGCCCCCCCCTCTTCGCCGATCGCCGAAACGACATCGCGCACAAGTGCCGACACCCGGCCATTTGCTGCAGCGGCGGCACCGTCCGCATCGAGTGCCGCACTGGAAGCAGCCAAGTCGGACACGGTGGAACCTGCAGCGCCGCTGACGGCAATCGCTCATGGCGCCGCACCGGCCGCGGCATGGACGTGGACGCCTTCGACGGCGCAACCGGCCACGACGAATACGCCCGTCACCGCGGAATTGCCGAAATCGCCGGTTACGGCTCAACCGTTTGCCGCCGCGCAAGCTCCGTCGGCAAATACTGCGTCGCCGCTCGCCGGCACCGCCCACGATTCGACCTCGCAAGCGTCCGCATCCGCATCGGGCATTGCGCCTGTCGCCGTCACCGCCTTGTCGGACGGTGTGATCGGCACGGTATCCGGTTCGCTGGCTCAACCGGCTGAGTCGAACGCTGCATCCATCGCGCCGGCATCCCCGATCGGCGTGACCGGCGCTGCGTCGGCTCCGCTTTCGCAGCCGGCCACTTCGGCATCGAACGCTGCATCCGTCGCGCCGGCGCCTCCGGTCAGCGTTGCGGGCACGACAGACGGTTCGCCCCTCCGTGCATCGACACCCGCGTCGTCCGTCACGCCCGCCGTGACGCCTTCGACGGCCGGCGTGTCGGCTTCGACTTCCGGTTCGACCGCGCCTGCGCCCGCCATGCCGGCGATGGCTGCCACGGCACCCGTCAATGTAGCGTCGGGCCTGATCACTACACCGTCCGCGCCCGCCCCGACGCTTCAGGCCAACCCGGCAACCTCGTCGACGGGTACCACATTCGGCACCTCCGGCGCAGTCGCACCGCAGCCGACCGCAAGCCTGCCCGTACCACCGGCCGCTTCCGACACGACTGCACCGTCCTCCGCCCCAAACGCATCGATCGCCACGGCGGCAGCGACGCCAGCGCAACCGATCGCCAGTGCGCCCGCCGCTCCGGCCGGCTCGCTGACGTCCTTCGGCGTAACCACCGCGACGCTGGCTCCGTCGATCGCTTCCGCACCTGCAGCAATCGAAGCCACGACGTTTTCAACCCCGCCCGCCTCGGCCTCGTCGCCGGCAAGCTGGCCCGCGTCGAATGTCTCCGCGGCACCGGCAGCCCCATTGGCCGCGGCGCCGCAACCCCCAGCAACGATCCCCGGCGCGAGCCTGTCCGCACCGGCGGCGGTCGCGCCCGTACCGGCGATGCCCGTCGGCCACCCGGCCGAAGCGGCCACCGCCGCGGCGACCGCACCGGCCGTGCCGATCGAAGCCGCATCGCCGCCGCCCGCCGACACCCCCGCGCGCCCACCGCGCCCGAACGCGTTCGAATTCCACGCGCCCGCGTCGTTCAACGTCGAACTGCCGACGCTCGACCTGCTTGAGCCCGCGTCCGACGACGTCGAAATGATCACCGAGGAACATCTCGCGCAAACGGCGCAGGTGATCGAACAGCGGCTGCAGGAATTCAAGGTGCCGGTGACGGTCGTCGGCGCTTCGGCCGGCCCCGTGATCACGCGCTTCGAGATCGAACCCGCGCTCGGCGTGCGCGGCAGCCAGATCGTCGGGTTGATGAAGGACCTGTCGCGCGGCCTCGGCCTCACGTCGGTCCGCGTCGTCGAGACGATTCCCGGCAAGACCTGCATGGGCCTCGAACTGCCGAACGCGAAGCGCCAGATGATCCGCCTGTCGGAAATTCTCGAGTCGCGCCAGTACCAGCACTCTGCCTCGCAGCTGACGATCGCGATGGGCAAGGACATCACCGGCCACCCGGTCGTCACCGATCTCGCGAAGGCGCCGCACATGCTTGTCGCCGGCACGACGGGCTCGGGCAAGTCGGTCGCGATCAACGCGATGATCCTGTCGCTGCTGTACAAGGCGACGCCGGAAGACGTGCGGCTCATCATGATCGACCCGAAGATGCTGGAGCTGTCGGTCTACGAAGGCATCCCGCACCTGCTCGCGCCGGTCGTCACCGACATGAAGCTCGCGGCGAACGCGCTGAACTGGTGCGTCGGCGAAATGGAGAAACGCTACCGGCTGATGTCGGCCGTCGGCGTGCGCAACCTCGCGGGCTTCAACCAGAAGATCCGCGACGCCGAAGCGAAGGAAAAGAAGATCGGCAACCCGTTCTCGCTGACGCCCGAGGATCCGGAGCCGCTGTCGACGCTGCCGCTGATCGTCGTCGTGATCGACGAGCTGGCCGACCTGATGATGGTCGCAGGCAAAAAGATCGAGGAACTGATCGCGCGCCTCGCGCAGAAGGCGCGTGCGGCCGGCATCCACCTGATTCTCGCGACGCAGCGTCCGTCCGTCGACGTGATCACGGGCCTGATCAAGGCGAACATCCCGACGCGCGTCGCGTTCCAGGTGTCGTCGAAGATCGACTCGCGCACGATTCTCGACCAGATGGGCGCCGAATCGCTGCTCGGAATGGGCGACATGCTGTTCCTGCCGCCGGGCACCGGTTATCCGCAGCGCGTGCACGGCGCGTTCGTCGCCGACGAGGAAGTGCACCGGATCGTCGAATACCTGAAGCAGTTCGGCGAGCCGCAGTACGAGGAAGGGATCCTCGACGGCCCGGCCGCCGACGGCGCGACGCAGGACCTGTTCGGCGATGCGCCGGATGCGGAAGCCGATCCGCTGTACGACGAAGCCGTCGCGTTCGTCGTGCGCACGCGGCGCGCGTCGATCTCGTCGGTGCAGCGGCAGTTGCGCATCGGCTACAACCGCGCGGCGCGCCTCGTCGAGCAGATGGAGACGGCCGGGCTCGTGTCGGCGATGGGCATCAACGGCAGCCGCGAGGTGCTCGTGCCGGCCGCGGCCGACTGAGCGCGGCGGCCGGTCGGCCGCCGGCAACCGGTACGGGCGCACCGGGAAACCGGCCGCCCCCCGAAAGGGCGCTGCATCGGCAGCGCCCTTTTCCTTTACTGCACCGGCACCAGCTTGAAGTCGACCGGCTTGCCGACCGCCACCTTCTGCGGATTCAGGCCGAGCTGCCCCGTTTCGACATTGCGGCTGAACACGTAGAACGTATCGCTGTCCTGGTTGCCAACGATCAGCCACTTGCCGGTCGGATCGATCAGGAACTCGCGCGGCGTCTTGCCGAGGCTCGACTGGCGGCCGACCAGCTTCAACCGGCCGTCCGCCTGGTTCACCGCGTAGATCACCAGGTCGTTCGCATCGCCGCGGTTGCTCACGTACAGGAAGCGGCCGTCCGGCGACAGGTGGATCGCGCCGCCGCCGACCTTGCCCTTGAAGCCCGGCGCGGTCATCGACACGGTCTCGACCGGCGTCAGCTTGCCGTCGTGGTAGCCGAACACCTCGACCGACGCATTGAGCTCGCTCGTCACGTACGCGTACCGGCCATCAGCGCCGAACACCATGTGACGCGGGCCCGAGCCCGCCTTCACCGGCGTGTAGCGCGTGTCGGTCGGGCTGATCAGCCCGCGGCTGCCGTCCACCGTGTAGCGGTAGCCGTAGATCTTGTCCGTGCCGAGATCCTGCACGAACAGGTAATGGCCGTCCGGCGAAAACACCGTCGAATGCACGTGCGCGCCGTCCTGGCGACCCTTCACGGGCCCAGTGCCTTCATGATGCACCGTCAGCACGGCCTGACCGACCGCGCCATTGTCGCGCAGCGGAAACACCGCGAAGCTGCCACCCGGATCCTTCGCGACCGAGTAGTTGGCCGTCACGAGGTATTTGCCGTCCGGCGACAGCGCGAGATAGCAAGGATCGTTCCCTTCCGACGACACGCGGTCGATGAAGCTCAGCGCGCCCGTCTTCGCGTCGAAGCGGAATGCGCTGACGCCGCCGCGCTGCGTCGCCGGGCCGTCGTCGCCGGGCAGTTCGTTGACCGCGTAGACGGTGCGACCGTCGCGGCTCGGCAACAGGTACGACGGATTCACGGTCTTCGCCGACGACACGGGCGCGACGCTGCCGGTTTTCGTATCGAAGCGGTAAACATAGATGCCGTCGCTGCCGCCCCCCGTATAGGTGCCGACGAGCAGGTTGTAGACGCCGTCGGCCGGGGCGGGCGATTGCTGCGCAAATGCGTGGGTCGCGGAAAGGGAGAGCACGATCGCGAAACCTTTCATCCAGTGAGCGAGCCTAAGCGGGAACCCTCGTGTCGAAGCGCGTGCGTCACGCTCGCGTAAACGGTTGGGCATTGAATCCTCCTTGCATCGAGTCGCTTCAAGTGTTGAGATAGGACGAAACGCCGGCCGTTCATGCGCTCCGCCGCCCGGCCGAGTATACGGGGCGCGGCGCCAGCGCGTGAAGCCTTGGCCACCGCCGCCCGCATTGTGAACTCGAATACCCAAGGATCGCCTGCCCATGCCTGCCCTGATCGAAGACTACGCCCTCGTCGGCGACGGCCACACCGCCGCGCTGATCGCCAAAGACGGCTCCGTCGACTGGCTGTGCTGGCCCCGCTTCGATTCGGGCGCCTGCTTCGCGGCGCTTCTCGGCACGCCCGAGCACGGCCGCTGGCTGCTCGCGCCGGCCGCCGACGCCGCGATCACGCACACGACGCGCCGCTATCGCGGCGACACGCTGATTCTCGAAACCGACTACGAAAGCGCCGACGGCGCCGTCACCGTGATCGACTTCATGCCGCCCGGCAACGGCTGGTCCGAACTGGTGCGGATCGTCGTCGGCCGCCACGGCACGATGAAGATGCGCATGGAGCTGGTGTTGCGCTTCGACTACGGCTTCTCGGTCCCGTGGGTCACGCAGCTGACCCGCGAGGACGGCATGAAGGCGATCGCGGGCCCCGACACCGTCGTGCTGCGCACGCCGGTGCCGCTAGCCGGCAAAAACCTCCACACGCTCGCGGAATTCACGGTAACCGCGGACGAGCGCGTGCCGTTCTCGCTGAGCTATGCGGCGTCGCACCTGCGGCTGCCGCCCGCGCGCGATCCGCTGTCGATGCTCGCACGCACCGAGAACTACTGGCTCGATTGGTCGGGCCGCTGCCAGGTGCAGGGCCGCTACGCGGCCGCGGTGCGCCGTTCGCTGATCACGCTGAAGGCGCTTGCGTACGAGCCGACCGGCGGCATCGTCGCGGCGCCGACCACGTCGCTGCCCGAGAAGATCGGCGGCAACCGCAACTGGGACTACCGCTACTGCTGGCTGCGCGACGCGACGATCACGCTGCTCGCGCTGATGCGCGGCGGCTACTACGACGAGGCGCGCGCGTGGCGCACGTGGCTGGGCCGGGTGATGGCCGGCTCGCCCGAGCAGATCCAGATCATGTACGGGATCGCCGGCGAGCGCCGGCTGCCGGAAATGGAGCTCGACTGGCTGCCCGGCTACCAGGACTCGAAGCCGGTGCGCATCGGCAACGGCGCCGCGAACCAGCTGCAGCTAGACGTGTTCGGCGAGGTGATGGCCGCGCTGCACCTCGCACGGGTGGGCGGCCTGCAGGCCGACGACACGGTCTGGTCCGTGCAGTGCGCGCTGCTCGATCATCTCGAGAAGATCTGGCAGGAACCCGACGAAGGCATCTGGGAAACGCGCGGCGGCCGCCGCCATTTCACGTTCTCGAAGGTGATGGCGTGGGTCGCGTTCGACCGCGCGATCAAGTCGGCGGAGATGTTCCGGCTGCCCGGCTCGCTCGACCGCTGGCGCGCGCTGCGCGACCGGATCCATGCCGACGTGTGCAACAACGCGTGGCACGAAAGCAAACAGGCGTTTGCACAGAGCTACGGCAGCGACGAGCTCGACGCGAGCGTGCTGCTGATGCCGCTGCTCGGCTTCCTGCCGCCGGAAGATCCGCGCATCGTCGGCACGGTCGAAGCGATCGAGCGGGAATTGCTGCATGACGGGCTCGTGCTGCGCTACCGCACGACCGACTACGACGACGGCCTGCCGCCTGGCGAAGGCACGTTTCTCGCGTGCAGCTTCTGGCTGGTCGACAACTATGCGCTGCTCGGCCGGATCGACGACGCGCACCGCCTGTTCAGCCGGCTGCTCGCGCTGTCGAACGATCTCGGGCTGCTCGCGGAGGAGTACGACCCGGTCGCCGGACGGCTCGTCGGCAACTTCCCGCAGGCGTTTTCCCATGTGGCGCTCGTGCATACCGCGATGAACCTGATGCACCACGAGGACGCGATGGCGCGCGCAGCCGGCCAGCCCGCGCCGGCCGTCGCGACGGGGCGCTGAACGGGGGCGCGAGCGACTTGGTCAGAGAACGTCAAATCGCAAAACTTTGATGAAAAATCGGGGAAATGTTGCATTGCACCACCCATCGTTGTCCGATATGATCGACGCGATTGTCCGGCCGCAATGCAACATGGCCGGTCGCTGACCCACACGGCACGCCGCGACGCCCCACGCCGCCCTTGCGCACCGTCCCCCACGCGGGAGTAGCCTGCATGCTTTACCAATTGCACGAATTCCAGCGGGCGATGCTGAGCCCGCTCACGGCCTGGGCCCAGGCCGCCTCCAAGTCGTTCGCCAATCCGTCCAGCCCGTTCTCGCTGATGCCCGGCGCGACGCGGATGGCCGCCGCGTACGAACTGATGTACCGGCTCGGCAAGGATTACGAGAAGCCCGAATTCAACATTCATCAGATCGTCAAGGACGGCCACAACATTCCGATCGTCGAGCAGACGATCGTCGAGAAGCCGTTCTGCCGGCTGCTGCGTTTCAAGCGCTATTCGGACGACGCCGACGCCGTCACGCAACTGAAGGACGAGCCGGTCGTGCTGGTCTGCGCGCCGCTGTCGGGCCACCACTCGACGCTGCTGCGCGATACGGTGCGCACGCTGCTGCAGGATCACAAGGTCTACATCACCGACTGGATCGACGCGCGGATGGTGCCGGTCGAAACCGGCCCGTTCCACCTGCACGACTACATCGCGTACATCCAGGAGTTCATCCGTCACATCGGCGCGCGCAACCTGCACGTGATCTCGGTGTGCCAGCCGACGGTGCCGGTGCTCGCGGCGATCTCGCTGATGGCGAGCCGCGGCGAGGACACGCCGCTCACGATGACGATGATGGGCGGCCCGATCGACGCGCGCCGCAGCCCGACTTCGGTGAATTCGCTCGCCACGCAGCACTCGACCGCGTGGTTCGAGAACAACGTGATCCACACGGTGCCCGCCAACTATCCGGGCGAAGGCCGCCAGGTGTATCCGGGCTTCCTTCAGCACACGGGCTTCGTTGCGATGAACCCGGAGCGGCACGCGCAATCGCACTGGGATTTCTACCAGAGCCTGCTGCGCGGCGACGAGGATGACGCCGAAGCGCACCGCCGCTTCTACGACGAGTACAACGCGGTGCTCGACATGGCCGCCGAGTATTACCTCGAGACGATCCGCATCGTGTTCCAGGAATTCCGCCTGGCCGAAGGCACGTGGGATGTCGAAGGCGAGCGCGTGCGTCCGCAGGACATCAAGCGCACCGCGCTGATGACGATCGAGGGCGAACTCGACGACATCTCCGGCAGCGGCCAGACGCACGTCGCACACGAGCTGTGCACGGGTATCCCGCAGGATCAGCGCCGCAGCCTGACCGCCGAGAAGTGCGGTCACTACGGGATTTTCTCGGGCCGCCGCTGGCGCACGATCATCTATCCGCAACTGCGCGACTTCATCCGCGAGCATGCACCGGAGCCGAAGCACGGCGCGACGAAGGATGTCCCGGCAGCACCGGCGGCCAAGACGCTCGTGGCCGTGCCGGCCAGCAACGCGCCGGCCGAAACGACGCGCGCTGCCACGGCGAAGCGCACGCGCGCGAAGGCGCCGGCGAAAGCCGCCGCCCCCGCCAAGGCCGCATCGGCCGCACCGGCCGAGAAACGCGCCGCCGGCAGCCCACGCGCAAAGGCCGTGCGCCCGCGCAAGGCCGCCTGACGCACCGCGTTCCGACGAAAAAACGCCGCCGTTGCCTGCGCACGGCGGCGTTTTCACATCTGGCGGCGCATCAGCGCCGCAGCAGATACGCGAGCAGCACTTCGGTGTTCATCCGGACCATCTCGGCCCGCTCGTCGGAATCGGTGAAATCGCGGCCGAGCGTCGCGGCGAGCGTGAAGCGGTTCGACACGATGTAGTAGCCGAGCCCCGACAGCGTGACGTAGAAGCGCAGCGGATCGACGTCGGTGCGGAACAACCCGGCCTTCTGGCCGCGCGTCAGCACGTTGCCGAGCTTCGCGACGATCGGCGACATCATCTCGCGGATCCGGGTCGACTTGTGCAGGTAGCGCGCTTCGTGCAGGTTCTCGTTGTTGATGAGCCTGAGCAGTTCCGGATGGTCGCGGTAGTAGTCCCAAACGAAATGCGCAAGCCGCGTGACGGCTTCGACCGGCGCGACGCCGTCGAGATCGAGCTCGCGCTCGGCCTCGGTCAGCGCGGAGAACGCGTGTTCGAGCACGGCCGTGAACAACTGCTCCTTGCTGCCGAAGTAGTAATAGAGCATGCGCTCGTTGGTTTCGGCCCGGCGCGCGATCTGGTCGACGCGTGCGCCGAACAGCCCTCCACTCGCGAACTCTTCGGCTGCCGCCATCAGGATGCGGCGCCGCGTACCTTCAGGATCTCTTTTGATTTTTGGCTGATTCATGGTGGCGTTTTGCTATGTGAGCCGCGTGATCCGGACCGGCACCCCCACCGCCTCGGCGCCGGCCGCCGTGGAACTGGCGAGCCGCGGGCGGCCGCCCTCCTGCTGAGCCCCTGCAAAAAAGCGGTTCGATTATGCGCACAGACGGCGTCCAGCGCAATGCGGGAAATCGGCGATAATCGAGCTTTGGCAAACCTTTCCGGCCACGCCCGACGTGGCCGAGAGCCATTCGGCGCCGCTGCGCCCGTTGTCACCGTGACCGATTCCAAAACACTCGCAGATCGCATCGAAGATCTGCTTCCCCAGACGCAATGCACGAAGTGCGGCTATAACGGCTGCCGCCCGTACGCCGAGGCGATCGCCGCCGGCGACGCGAACTACAACCAGTGCCCGCCCGGCGGCGCCGAAGGCATCGCGCGCCTGTCGAGCCTGCTCGGCAAACCGGTGATTCCGCTGAACCCCGTCAACGGCAGCGAGCATCCGCGCGCGGTCGCCTTCATCGACGAAAGCCTGTGCATCGGCTGCACGCTGTGCATGCAGGCGTGCCCGGTCGACGCGATCGTCGGTGCGCCGAAGCAGATGCACACGATCATCGAATCGCTGTGCACGGGCTGCGACCTGTGCGTGCCGCCCTGCCCGGTCGACTGCATCGCGATGCTGCCGGTGACCGGCGAACGCACCGGCTGGGACGCGTGGTCGCAGGAACAGGCCGATGCCGCGCGCGAACGCCACGACCTGCGGCTCGCGCGCCAGCGCCGCGAACGCGAGGCCGCCGAAGCACGCGCGGCCGCACGCCGCGCGGCCAGTGCCGCGAAGCCGGCGGCGGCACCAGCGGAAACGCAATCCGCCGCCCCGGCCGTAGACGACGCCGAAGCGAAGAAGCGCGCGATCATCGCCGCCGCGCTCGAACGGGCACGCAAGAAGAAGGAAGAACTGTCCGGGCAAGGCGCCGGGCCGAAGAACACCGAAAGCGTGAGTGCGGCCGTCCAGGCGCAGATCGACGCGGCCGAGGCACGCCGCAAACGGCTCGCCGAACAACAGGCCCAGCGCGACGCCGAAGCGGCAGCCGCGAGCGGCACCGACGAAGAGAACGACGCAGGCAACGACGGCCCAGGCGGCCCGTCCGCACCGCCCGACCAGAACGCTCCATGAACGCCAGCAAACGACGCGCGATCTACGAAACGCTGCAGAGCCTCAATCCGCATCCGACCACCGAGCTCGAATACTCGACGCCGTTCGAGCTGCTGATCGCCGTGATGCTGTCCGCGCAGGCGACTGACGTATCGGTCAACAAGGCGATGCGGAAGATGTTTCCGGTCGCGAACACCCCGCGACAAATCGTCGCACTCGGCGAAGAAGGCGTCACCGAGTACATCAAGACGATCGGCCTGTACCGGACCAAGGCGAAGAACGTGGTCGCGACGTGCCGGATCCTGCTGGACCGCTACGACGGCGAGGTGCCGGCCGATCGCGAAGCGCTCGAAGGGCTGCCTGGCGTCGGCCGCAAGACCGCGAACGTCGTGCTGAACACCGCGTTCGGCCAGCCGACGATTGCGGTCGACACGCATATCTTCCGCGTCGCGAACCGCACCGGGCTCGCGCCGGGCAAGGACGTGCGCGCCGTCGAGGCCGCGCTCGAGAAGTTCACGCCGAAGGAATTCCTGCAGGATGCGCATCACTGGCTGATCCTGCACGGGCGCTACGTGTGCAAGGCCCGCAAGCCCGAATGCTGGCACTGCGCGATCGAGCCGCTGTGCGAATTCAGGCCAAAGACGCCACCGCCGAACGAGTGACGCGCAACCGCGGCTGACGTGCCGCAACCGCCCGGCACGGAATGCGAGCATCGCCGCGACTGTCGACACGAGCGCGATCGCGATCGCGAGCATCGACGCCCAGCCGCCGACCGTCGCGGGCCACCGCGGCTGGCGACGAACCTAGCCCGCGCTTACCCGCGCCCTCCCTGGCACCGGCTCAGGGCGCCGGCAACCGGCCGGCGCCGCGCGCCCGCGCACTGCACGCCTGGCGGGCCACCGCGCAATCCGCTCCCGCCCACGGCCAGCGCCGTCCGCCGACCCGGCGTACAATGCGCGACGCGGCATCACGCCGTCCGAATCACGACGTTTCCCCACCATGTTCAATCCAAGTCGCGACGAAGTGCGTCGCTTTTTCACCGAGACCTGGCGCAAGCAGCGCGCGGGAGAGATCCTGACGCCGCTGGAAGCGATGGCAGCCGACTGGATCGTCGAGCACCCCGAATACCACGACGAACTCGCCGACGCCGATGGCGCCACCGCGCGCGAGTACACGCCCGAGGAAGGCCGCACGAACCCATTCCTGCACCTGTCGATGCATCTCGCGATCAGCGAGCAGTTGTCGATCGACCAGCCGCCCGGTATCCGTGCCGCGCACGACAAGCTCGCGGCCAAGCTCGACTCGACCCACGACGCGCAGCACGTGATCATGGAATGCCTCGGCGAGACAATCTGGGAAGCCCAGCGCACCGGCACGCCGCCCGATACCGACGCGTACCTGCAGCGCATCCTGCGCCGCGCGTCGCGCGACTGAGCGCCGCGGCTCCGGCCCACGGGCGCCGGAGCGCGGACAAAAAAATACCCCGCCTCGGCAGGGTATTTTTGCTGCGCGGGCCCGTCGGGCCTGCCGCGCTTACTTCTTGAACACCAGATCGGTTTCTTTCAGCGACTCGATGTAGGCCGCGATGTCCTTCATGTCGCTGACCGACAGGCTCTGCACCTGTGCCTGCATGATCGCGTTGTTGCGACCGAGCAGCGGATTCGTCAGGCCCATCTGGTACTGGCGCATCGCCCACACGAGATAGTCGGCATGCTGGCCGGCGAGGCGCGGATATTCGGCGTTGATCGGCTTGTTCATCTGCGCGCCGTGGCAGGCGGCGCAGTTGTGCGATTCGACCAGTTCCTTGCCCTTCGCGATGTCCGCCGCGTGCGCGGTACCGATCGCGAGGCCGGCCGCCAGTGCAACCGCCGCCGTCTTGAATGCGTTGTTCATGAATGCTCCTGTCCCGCCGGAGAGATCGGCGGCGCGCTTACTTGTAGGGGTTGTCCTTCGAGTCGGCCTTCTGGGCGGCGTAGTACGCCGCCAGATCCGCGATGTCCTGGTCCGTCAGCGAACCGGCAATCGCATTCATCGACGGGAAGTGACGATCCTTCTTGCGGTAGGCCTTCAGCGCGTTCTCGAGATATTGCTGGTTCTGGCCGCCGAGGACAGGCACCCGGTAGACCTCCGGATACGCCGCGCGGTAGTCCTGGATGCCGTGGCAACCGATGCACATGGCGACCTTGCTCGCCCCGTCCTTCGGGTTGCCGACCACACCGGCCGCCTGCGCGCTGCCCGCGAGCGCCACGAGCGCTGCGACAACGACGTGTTTGCCGACGAATTTGTTCATAGCTCTTGTAACCTAGCTTGAGGGGAAACTGGCGCCGAAGCGGCAACGGCCCGCGCCGTTTTGCTTATCGGATCGCCACGCAGGCCAAAAAAAACGGCCAGATTGTACCGCGTCGGCGGGGAACGCGTCCATAAGGCGCCCCGGTTCGCCCCGCCGCAGTCCCGCCACGATACGCGGGCACGGCCCAACCGGACAGCCCTTCTGACTTATACTGGGTTTTTTTCCCCGATTGAGAAGAGCGCCGCCATGCGTTTCGAAGGGTCCTCGCACTACGTCGCCACCGACGATCTGAAGCTCGCGGTCAATGCCGCGCTGACGCTGCAACGCCCGCTGCTGATCAAGGGCGAGCCCGGCACCGGCAAGACCATGCTCGCCGAGGAAGTGGCCGCCGCGCTCGACATGCCGCTGCTGCAGTGGCACATCAAGTCGACCACGAAGGCGCAGCAGGGCCTGTACGAATACGACGCCGTGTCGCGGCTGCGCGATTCGCAGCTCGGCGACGAGCGCGTGAAGGACATCTCGAACTACATCGTCAAGGGCGTGCTGTGGCAGGCGTTCGATGCCGAGCACCCGAGCGTGCTGCTGATCGACGAGATCGACAAGGCCGACATCGAATTCCCGAACGACCTGCTGCGCGAGCTCGACCGGATGGAATTCCACGTGTACGAAACCCGGGAAACGGTCCGCGCGAAGCATCGCCCGCTCGTCATCATCACGTCGAACAACGAGAAAGAGCTGCCCGACGCATTCCTGCGGCGCTGCTTCTTCCACTACATCCAGTTTCCCGATCCGGCGACGATGCAGAAGATCGTCGCGGTCCATTTCCCGGACATCCGCGAGGAGCTGCTGCGCGCGGCCCTTGAGAGTTTCTTCGAATTGCGCGGCGTGTCGGGCCTGAAGAAGAAGCCGTCGACGTCCGAGCTGCTCGACTGGCTGAAGCTGCTGCTCGCCGAGAACATCCCGGCCGACCAGTTGCGCGGCGTGGACGCGAAGCAGATCGTGCCGCCGCTCGCGGGCGCGCTGCTGAAGAACGAGCAGGACCTGAGCCTGCTCGAACGGCTCGTCTACATGAACCGGCACAACCGGTAATCCTCTCCCACCCGCGAAGGCCCGGCCATGCTGCTCAATTTCTTCTACGCGCTGCGCGCAGCCAAGCTGCCCGTCTCGGTGAAGGAATACCTGACGCTGCTCGAATCGCTGAAGGCCGGGCTGATCTCGCCGTCGATCGACGCGTTCTACTTCCTCGCGCGGATGACGCTCGTCAAGGACGAGCAGTACTTCGACAAGTTCGACCAGGCGTTCGGCGCGTATTTCCACGGCGTGTCCGCCCTGCCGTCCGAAGCATTCGACATTCCGCTCGACTGGCTCGAGAAGCGCCTCGAGCGCGAACTGTCGCCGGAGGAAAAGGCGCAGATCGAGGCGATGGGCGGACTCGACAAGCTGATGGAGCGCTTGAAGGAACTGCTCGACGAGCAGAAGGAGCGCCACGAAGGCGGCAACAAGTGGATCGGCACCGGCGGCACGTCGCCGTTCGGGCACGGCGGCTACAACCCGGAAGGCGTACGCATCGGCGGCCCGTCGAACGGCAACCGCACCGCGGTAAAGGTGTGGGAAGCACGTGCGTATCGCGACTACGACGATTCCGTCGAGATCGGCACGCGCAACATCAAGGTTGCACTGCGGCGGCTGCGCCGCTTCGCCCGTGAAGGCGCCGCCGAAGAGCTCGACCTGCCCGGCACGATCCGCAGCACCGCCGCGAACGCGGGCTGGCTCGACCTGCGGATGGTGCCCGAGCGCCACAACAACGTGAAAGTGCTGATGCTGCTCGACGTCGGCGGCTCGATGGACGATCACATCAAGCGCACCGAAGAGCTGTTCTCGGCCGCGAAGGCCGAATTCAAGCACCTCGAGTTCTACTACTTCCATAACTGCGTGTACGACCACCTGTGGAAGAACAACCGCCGCCGCCACTCGGAACGCACCGCGACGTGGGACGTGCTGCACAAGTTCACGCCCGACTACAAGCTGATCTTCGTCGGCGATGCAACGATGAGCCCGTACGAAGTGCTGCAGCCCGGCGGCTCGGTCGAGTACAACAACCCGGAAGCCGGCGCCGTGTGGCTGCGCCGCCTCGCCGACCAGTTCCCCCACCATGCATGGCTGAACCCGGAGCCCGAGCGGCTATGGGAATACCGGCAGTCGGTCGCGGTGATCCGCGACCTGCTCGGCCATTGCATGTATCCGCTCACGCTCGCGGGCCTCGAAACCGCGATGCGCGCACTCAGCAAGTAACCGCAGCCCCCCAAGACTCGCAGGCCGCGTCCGAGCGGCCTCCCCCGGAGATAGCATGAACCCCTCGCCCACCGCGAGCGCCAGCCGCGCCGGCGGCCGCCGCTTTTTCGCCGATACTTCCGTCTCGGCGCTCGTCGCCGGCTTCGTCGCGATGATGACGGGCTACACGAGCTCGCTCGTGCTGATGTTCCAGGCCGGCCGCGCCGCCCACCTCACCGATGCGCAGATCTCGTCGTGGATCTGGGCGCTGTCGATCGGCATGGCGCTGACGACGATCGGCCTGTCGCTGCGCTTTCGCGCGCCCGTCGTCGTCGCGTGGTCGACGCCCGGCGCCGCGCTGCTGATCGCATCGCTGCCGGGCGTGCCCTATCCCGAGGCGATCGGTGCATTCGTCGTCTGCGCGGTGCTGCTGACGGCCGTCGGCGTGAGCGGCCTGTTCGACACGCTGATGCGCAAGATTCCGGCCGGCATCGCCGCCGCGCTGCTCGCGGGCATCCTGTTCGAGATCGGCATCGAGATCTTCCGCGCCGCGCAGTTCCAGACGGCGCTCGTGCTCGCGATGTTCTTCACGTACCTGATCGTCAAGCGGATCGCGCCGCGCTATGCGATTCCGACGACGCTGATCGTCGGCACCGCGGTCGCCGGCGGGCTCGGCCTGCTCGACTTCAGCGGCTTTCACGTCGCGTTCGCGAAACCCGTGTTCACGATGCCCGCGTTCTCGATCGCGTCGATCGTCAGCATCGGCATTCCGCTGTTCGTCGTCGCGATGGCGTCGCAGAACGTGCCGGGCATCGCGGTGCTGCGCGCGGACGGCTATCAGACCCCGTCGTCGCCGCTGATCGCGACCACCGGCCTCGCGTCGCTGCTGCTCGCGCCGTTCGGCTCGCACGGCGTCAACCTTGCGGCGATCACAGCCGCGATCTGCACGGGCCCGGAAGCGCACGAGGATCGCGCGAAGCGCTACACGGCCGCCGTGTGGTGCGGCACGTTCTACCTGATCGCGGGGATCTTCGGCGCGACGATCGCCGCGCTGTTCGCAGCGCTGCCGAAGGCGCTCGTCGTATCGGTCGCCGCGCTCGCGCTGTTCGGCTCGATCATGAGCGGCCTCGCGAACGCGATGCAGGACGTGAAGCAGCGCGAAGCCGCGCTCGTCACGTTCATGGTCACCGCATCGGGCCTCACGCTGCTGTCGATCGGCTCGGCATTCTGGGGGCTCGTCGCGGGGATCGTCACGCAGGTGATCCTGAACGCGCGCCGACCCGCGTGACGCCGCACGGCGCCCGCCGCTGCGGCCATCGGGCACGCCAGAACGTGCGCGACACGAATCGGGCCTAGAATAGCGGATCGGAGGCGGTGCCCGGCGCCGCCTCGCTTCGCCGCCGCGTTCGCGCGGCCCGTGAGAACCCGGCGCGTTGCGCCCTTCTTCCGAATCGCCATGACTACCGCACTCGACCAGCTGAAGCAGTACACGACCGTCGTCGCCGACACGGGCGATTTCCAGCAGCTTGCGCAATACCAGCCGCGGGATGCGACCACGAACCCGTCGCTGATCCTGAAGGCCGTCCAGAAGGATGCGTACAAGCCGATCCTCGAGAAAACCGTCCGCGATCATCGCAACGAAAGCACCGATTTCATCATCGACCGCCTGCTGATCGCATTCGGCACCGAGATCCTGAAGCTGATCCCGGGCCGCGTGTCGACCGAGGTCGACGCGCGCCTGTCGTTCGACACGCAGCGCTCGATCGACAAGGGCCGCGAGCTCATCAAGCTGTACGAAGCAGCCGGCATCGGCCGCGAGCGTATCCTGATCAAGCTCGCGTCGACGTGGGAAGGCATCCGCGCGGCCGAAGTGCTGCAGAAGGAAGGGATCAAGTGCAACATGACCCTGCTTTTCTCGCTCGTGCAGGCCGCCGCGTGCGCGGAAGCCGGCGCGCAGCTGATCTCGCCGTTCGTCGGCCGCATCTACGACTGGTACAAGAAGCAGGCCGGCGCGGAGTGGAATGAAGAGAAGGACGGTGGTGCGAACGATCCGGGCGTGCAGTCGGTACGCCGCATCTACACGTACTACAAGACGTTCGGCTACAAGACCGAAGTGATGGGCGCGAGCTTTCGCACGACCAGCCAGATCACCGAACTCGCCGGTTGCGACCTGCTGACGATCAGTCCCGATTTGCTGCAGAAGCTGCAGGACAGCAACGAGACCGTCACGCGCAAGCTGTCGCCGGAAGCGCTGCAGGATAAGCCCGCCGCGCGCGTCGCGATCGACGAGGCCGCGTTCCGCTTCCAGCTGAACGACGACGCGATGGCGACCGAGAAGCTCGCCGAAGGCATCCGCGTATTCGCCGCCGATGCGGTGAAGCTCGAGAAGCTGATCGACTCGCTGCGCTGAGCCGCGACACGCGTCAGCGGCTGTCAGCAACACTGGCGACAGCCGTCGGCACGCGCGCCGCATACGGCCGCGAACGTCATGTTCGCGGCCGTTTTTATTTTTCATTCCATCGTCAAGCCCGCGCACTACAATCCACGTCACGGGTGCGTCGGCCGCCTCCCGAGGCGCCCTTTCCCAGTCAGTCTTGCACGACGCCGGACCCGCGCAGCTGTGCAGGCCGGCTCCCCGCTACAGGAGACAACGATGCAAGTTCAACCGTACCTGACGTTCTACGGTCGCGCCGACGAAGCCCTTCAGTTCTACGAAAAGGCGCTCGGTGCGAAGACGATGTTCAAGATGCACTTCAAGGACGCGCCGCCGAATCCCGACTACCCGATGAAGCCGGAGATGGCCGACAAGGTGATGCACGCGAGCTTCACGATCGGCGACTCGATGATCATGTGCTCGGACGGCGATTGCAATCAGCCCGGCGGCGGCACGCATGCCGGCTATTCGCTGTCGCTGAACCCGGCGACGGTCGAGGAAGGCCAGAAGCTGTTCAATGCGCTCGCCGACGGCGGCGAAGTGACGATGCCGTTCGGCAAGACGTTCTGGGCGCTCGGCTTCGGGATGGCGAAGGATCGTTTCGGCGTGCACTGGATGGTCAACGTCGAGGACCTGTCTCAGCGCGAGGACCTCGCGCAACGCGCGGGCCAGTAACGCACGCGTCAGCCGCCCGGACCGCCGCGCAGCCGCGGCGATCCGGGCGGGACCGTTACTTGCGCAGCACCTCCGCCAGCGCCTGCTCGAGCGTGTCGCTCGAGCGGCACGCGACGCTCGCGCCCTTCTGCTTGCCGGCCGCCACCACGCCGGCCATGCCCGCGACGTCGATCGACACGGTCACGCCCTGCGTCGCTTCGTCGAGGCGCGTGACGACCTTCCGCGTGTGCGTCACGTTCGACGTCTGCTTCAGTTCGGAACAATCCAGGAAGTTGCCCGCGTTCGGCTAATCGGCATACGCGGCAGCTACGAGCCGGGCGTCGCGATCACTGACGCGCGCCGCGAGCTTGTGGGCCGCATGGAACTGGGCGACCGCCGCCCACACTTCGTCGTACTTGCGATTGCCGATCACGACGCGCGATGCGGCGCCATCCTTTGACGCTTCGGACGCGCCGGATGCATCGTCGGCCGCGAAACGAACACACGGCCACACGCGGCGTTCGCGGGGCACCATGCAAAACGCCCGCGATTTGCATCGCGGGCGTCGTGTCGAAACTGCGACAGAAGCTCCGGGGAATCAGCCCTCGACGACGTCGAGATAGTCCTCCGGCCGCGTGCGATCCTCCGCATGCGCCATACCCATCACGCGCACCAGCACGCTCACCACCACGGCCACCACCAGGTTCACGATCAGCGACCACACGGCGGCATAGCCGGGAATCGCGAGACCGAACAGGTGGATCGTGAAGATCGATCCGGCCAGCTTCAGCGAGATCGCCATCCACGTGCCGCACACGATGCCGGCCGCCCAACCGGCCAGCAGGCCGCGATGGTCGAGCACGCGGGTGTACAGGCCGAGCACGATCGCGGGCAGCGTCTGGATGATCCAGATCCCGCCGAGCAGCTGCAACTGGATCGCATAGGTCAGGGGCAGCCCGAGAATGAACGCGACGGCGCCGACCTTCACGATCAGCGACACGAGCTTCGCGACGTGCGTTTCCTGCTCGTGCGACATGTTGCGGTTCACGAACTCGCGGTGAATGTTGCGCGTGTACAGGTTCGCGGCCGCGATCGACATGATCGCGGCCGGCACCAGCGCGCCGATACCGATCGCCGCGAACGCGACGCCGACGAACCACGACGGGAAATACTGGAGGAACAACGCGGGCACCGCGAAGTTCGGCCCGAACGCCTTGAAGTACGGCGCGTACTGCGGCATGTCCTTCACGCCCGATGCGAGCGCCATGTAGCCGAGCAGCGCGAGCAGTCCGAGCACGAACGAATACGCCGGCAGCATCGCCATGTTGCGGCGGATCGAGTTGCCGGACGACGACGACAGAATCGCCGTCACCGAATGCGGATACAGGAACAGCGCAAGCGCCGAGCCGATCGCAAGCGTCGCGTACGCACTGTAGCCGTTCAGGCTCGTCGCGTCGGGCGCCTTCAGCAGCAGCTTCGCGGGCGGCACGCTCGCGAAGATGTGCCCGAAGCCGCCGAGCTTCGCCGGGATCACGATGACCGCCGCGGCGATCGTGATGTAGATCAGGACATCCTTGACGATCGCGATCATCGCGGGCGCGCGCAGGCCCGACGTGTACGTGTACGCGGCGAGGATCGCGAACGCGATGATCAGCGGCAGATCGCCGACGAAACCGGTCGTATCGAAGCCGAGCGCGCCGATCACCACTTCGATGCCGACGAGTTGCAGCGCGATATACGGCATCGTCGCGACGATGCCCGTCACCGCGATCGCGAGCGCGAGCATCCGGCTGCCGTAGCGCGCGTTGACGAAGTCGGCGGCCGTCACGTAGCCGTGCCGCTTCGCAATGCTCCACAGCTTCGGGAACACGACGAACGCGAACGGATAGATCAGGATCGTGTACGGCAGCGCGAAGAAGCCCATCGCGCCGGCGCCGAATACGAGCGCGGGCACCGCGACGAACGTGTAGGCCGTATAGAGGTCGCCGCCGAGCAGGAACCACGTGACGATCGTGCCGAAGCGGCGGCCGCCGAGGCCCCATTCGTCGAGATGGGCGAGATCGCCGCGGCGCCAGTTCGCGGCCAGGAAACCGATGATCGTGACGCCGATGAACAGCAGGACGAAGACGAAGGTTGCACCGAGATTCATCGCGCGCCTCCCTGCGGGCCGCTCGCCTTCCACGCGTTCTTGGTCTTGAAGTACACGAACGCGGTGATCACCGCGCTGATGAAGACCCAAAGCAGCTGGTACCAGTAGAAAAACGGAAAACCCAACCATTGCGGTTCGATCTTGCTGTACGACGGTACCCAGACCATCGCGATCAGCGGCAGCACCAGCAGCCAGAGCCAGCGCTTGGCGGCCCGGTTGGCGTCGGCATCGTGAGCCATGACGTCTCCTCTTCTATCCCGGTTATCGATCTTGTTGAGCGGGTACGGCGCCGAGAGGAGCGCAAAACGGGTAGGCTGCGGCTCCCCTGGCTTCGCGCCAGTATAGGAGCCGCCAGCACGCGGTCAAGCGGGGGCGAACCCGAGGTGATCCGCCCCTTGTCGCGAGGTTGCACCGGCATGCCGCCGGCGCACGAAGCGTCAGATCGCGAACGAGGTGTCGCGTGCGCCGGTCGTTTCTTTCAAAGCTTTCACCCACTTGCGGGCGGGCAGCTTCAGCGTGTCCTCGATCAGCTTCGCCCGTTCGTCGAGCTGCGCGAACGACACGTCGAGCGCGGGGCCCGAGAACGCGATCGCGATCCGGTTGCCGTCATGCACTTCCGGCAGCACGATCACGCGATGATCGAACGCCGCGTTCAGGTGCTTCATGTTGCGCACGAAGCTCGGATGATCGCCGAACAGGTTGATCGTCGCGATGCCCGCGTCGGCGAGACAACCGCGCACCGCGCGGTAGAACGCGACGCTGTCGAGCACGGGGCCGCGCGCGGTTGCATCGTACAGGTCGATCTGGATCGCGCCCGTCGTGCCGCGGTTGGCCGCATCGTTGACGAAATCCCAAGCGTCGGCTTCGTGCACGGCGAGACGTGCATCGTCGGGCGGCAGCGCGAACATCGTGCGCGCGGCGACGATCACGGCCGGGTTCAGCTCGACGGCCTCGACCTTCGCGTGCGGCAGGAAGCGATGCGAGAACTTGGTCAGCGCGCCGGTGCCGAGCCCGAGCTGAACGATCCGCCCGGGCGTTTCGAGGAACAGCAGCCACGCCATCATCTGCTGTGCGTACTCGAGCTCGATATGCAGCGGCTTCGAGATCCGCATCGCGCCCTGCACCCATTCGGTGCCGAAGTGCAGGAAGCGCACGCCGCCCTCTTCGGAGAACGTAACGGGCGCGAAGCGCGGCTTGCGCGGGGTTTCGAGCACGGGCACGTCGTCGTGTTCGTCGATGTCCGGGCGGCGCTTCACGCGCGGCGGCTGGAGTTTCTCGGAGCCGTTGTAGGCGGACGGCTTGCTGCGCTTGGACGCGCGCGCCTCGGCGGACGCGCGCTTGATCAGTCGGGTCATGTGTGAATCTCGCTGGGTGAAGCTGGTTTTAGCGGACGAGAGGATAGCATTGGCGGGGATCCCGCCGCTGGACCGGCGCGCCTTCGCCACGCCGGCGCCATTGCCGTCGGATTCGTCACCATTCGCACGAAGGGACCTGGATGTAGCCGCCGGCGCGCCGTGCCTGGATCGGAATCGGCGCACAATGCGATCGGGTGTCCGCCTGGCGTCGAGGAGGTTCCATGGAGTCGACCAACAAGAAGATCTGGTTCCCGGCGAAACGCTACGGCTGGGGATGGGGGTTGCCGGTCGCGTGGCAAGGCTGGGTCGTCCTGCTGCTCTTTGTGCTCGGGCTCATCGCGGTTGCGACGCACGTCTCGCCCGCCCGGTCACCGCTGGCGTTCGCGGCATGCATCGTGGCGCTGGTGGCTGCGCTCACGGTCGTGTGCTGGCTGAAAGGCGACAAGCCGAAATGGCGCTGGGGCAAGGACGAATAAGCGACGATCCGCCAATGCGTCAGGCGCGAATCCCGCGCCACTGCACCAGCTTCTGCTCAAACGTCAGCATCGCATTCGCCGGGCTCGACGACGGCAGCACGAGCGTGTCGTACCCCGCCGCGCCGATCACCTCTGCAAACCGCCCCGCCGTCTTGCCGTTGAAGCAGACCTTCTTCAGCAGCGGCGCGTGAGCTCTCAACGCATCGAAATCGTTCGGCTTCGCGTGGCGGATCGCCGAATCGAGGCTGCCCTCGCGATGGCACGCGGCCAGTACGTCCCAGATACCGATCCCGTGCGACAGCACGCGCTCGAGCCGCGCGTCGTACGCGAGCTCGTGCAGCCCGTGCTCGCCGAGCACCGTGCCGAGCAGCCGCCAGAACTGGTTGCGCGGATGCGCGTAGTACTGCGCGGCATCCAGCGACGCCTCGCCCGGAAAGCTGCCGAGGATCATCGTGTGCGTATTCGCCGTGACGACCGGCGGGAAACCCCGCAACATTACGCGCCTCCGCCCGGCCCGCCCGAGCGCGGCCCGTCGCCGTGCGCATCGAGATGGCGCCACAGCGCGGGCAGCATGCACTCGGTGACCATCAACGGCTTGCCGTGACGCTGGAATACCGAGCGCCGTGCGGCGAACGAATGCGGCGCTCGCGCACCGCCAAGCGCATGGGTCGCCAGCGCATACAACGGATGGCCGGCGATCACGCGCCGGCTGACGAGCGCCGAACGCTCGACCTGCGGATCGCTGTACAGCAGTTCCGCGAGCGGCCGCGTGCGCAGCCGCCGCATGGCCTGCCACACACCCTTGCTGGCGGAAAGCGGCGCGATGCTGTGCGCGGCGACGAACGGCGAGCCGTCGACCGAGAGGATCACCTCGCGCACCCACATCGGCGCGCGCGGCGCACAGGCGACCGCGTCCGGCTCGTCGAACCACGGACAGTCGACGGCCTCGCGCGTCACGCGCACGTTCACGCGGCCGAGCCGCGCGAGGTGCGCGGTCAGCGATCCGCCGCGCGTCAGCCAGTCGCGCTGGTCGAGCGTGCAGCCAGGCCGCGGCGTCTCGCGCCAGCCGGCCTGGCCGCCGTCGAATCGCAGGCGCGTCTTCACGCGGCGCGCGACAGCAGCAGCGCGTTGGTCCGCTTCACGAAGTTCGCCGGATCGTCGAGCATGCCGCCTTCGGCCAGCAGCGCCTGATCGAACAGCAGATGGCACCAGTCGCCGAAATCGGCGCTGTCGGCGTTCAACTGCTTCACGAGCGCGTGCTCAGGATTGATCTCGAGGATCGGCTGCATCGCCGGCGCGTTCTGGCCGGCCGCCTTCAGCATCCGCTGCAGGTAGCCGCTCATGTCGTTGTCGTCCGCGACGAGGCACGACGGCGAATCGGTCAGGCGGAACGTGACGCGCACTTCCTTCACCTTGTCGCCGAGCGCTTCCTTCATCTTCTCGACGACGGGCTTGATCGCCTCGCCGGCCTGTTCCTGCGCCTTCTTCTCTTCGTCGTTCAGCTCGCCGAGATCGAGGTCGCCGCGCGCGACGCTTGCGAGCGGCTTGCCGTCGAATTCATGCAGGAACGACAGCATCCATTCGTCGACGCGATCGGTCAGCAGCAGCACCTCGACACCCTTCTTGCGGAACACTTCGAGATGCGGGCTGTTCTTCGCCGCTTGCCACGTATCGGCCGTCACGTAGTAAATCTTGCTCTGCTCGGGCTTCATGCGCGACACGTAATCGGCAAGCGACACGTCCTGCGCGTCGGTATCGCCGTGCGTGGACGCGAAGCGCAGCAGCTTCGCGATGCGCTCGCGGTTCGCGTGATCTTCGCCGAGGCCTTCCTTCAGCACCTGGCCGAATGCGCCCCAGAACGTCTTGTACTTCTCCTTGCCGGCATCCTCTTCCGCGTTCGCGAGCTCTTCGAGCATCGACAGCGCGCGCTTCGTCACGCCTTCGCGG
Organism: Burkholderia sp. BCC0405; assembly: GCF_902833075.1. Taxonomy (NCBI): domain Bacteria; kingdom Pseudomonadati; phylum Pseudomonadota; class Betaproteobacteria; order Burkholderiales; family Burkholderiaceae; genus Burkholderia; species Burkholderia sp. BCC0405. Next base: position 323,923 of record NZ_CADFEO010000002.1, on the reverse strand, counting down.
ATCGCCTTCACGTCGCGGCTTTCCTGCAGGATCTCGCGCGACACGTTCAGCGGCAGGTCGGCCGAATCGACGACGCCCTTCACGAAGCGCAGGTATTGCGGCAGCAGCTGCTCGGCGTCGTCCATGATGAACACCCGCTTCACGTACAGCTTCAGGCCGCCGCGATAGTCGCGGTTCCACAGGTCGAACGGCGCATGCGACGGCACGAACAGCAGTTGCGTGTACTCGCTGCGGCCCTCGACGCGGTTATGCGTCCACGTGAGCGGATCCTGGTGGTCGTGCGCGATGTGCTGGTAGAACTGCGTGTACTGCTCGTCGGTGACGTCGCCCTTCGAACGCGTCCACAGCGCGCTCGCCTGGTTGACGGTCTCGTCCTCGTCCTTCAGGACCATCTCGCCCTTTTCCTGATCCCATTCTTCCTTCTGCATCAGGATCGGCAGCGCGATGTGGTCGGAATACTTCTGGATGATCGACTTCAGGCGATGCGACGACAGCAGTTCGTCCTCGCCTTCGCGCAGGTGCAGCGTGATCGTCGTGCCGCGCTGCGCGCGCTCGATCGCGTCGATCGTGAAATCGCCCTCGCCCGCGCTCTCCCAGCGCACGGCTTCGTTCGCCGGCAGGCCCGCGCGGCGCGTCTCGACGGTGATCTTGTCGGCAACGATGAAGCCCGAGTAGAAACCGACGCCGAACTGGCCGATCAGCGCCGCATCCTTCTGCTGGTCGCCGGACAGCTTCGTGAAGAATTCCTTGGTGCCCGAGCGCGCGATCGTGCCGAGGTTCGCGATCGCCTCGTCGCGGCTCATGCCGATGCCGTTGTCGTCGATCGTGATCGTGCGCGCGGCCTTGTCGTAGCCGATGCGGATGCGCAGGTTCGGATCGTTCTCGTACAGCGCGTTGTCCGCGAGCCCCTCGAAACGCAGCTTGTCGGCCGCGTCGGACGCGTTCGACACCAGTTCGCGCAGGAAGATTTCCTTGTTGCTGTAGAGCGAATGGATCATCAGGTGGAGGAGTTGCTTGACCTCTGCCTGAAAGCTCATCGTTTCATGTGCCATGGATGCTGTTTCCTCTTACTTGAACTTGGATGGTGTGGCGCAGGCGGCCGGCGCGCGATGCCGCGAGGCCCGCGAACGGGCGACCGCCCGGCGCCGGCGGTTCGCGCGCCTATCTGGGGGTGGCGCGTGCGATTTCAAGGGCCGGCGTGCGGCGCCGCGTCACGACGCGCGCCGCACGGCCGAGTCGATATAGCGCGCGAGAAACCCCGGCAACGCCGGATCGCCGCAGTTCGCGACGTTGAAGCGCGTCCACGTCGACGACGACTGCTGCGGCGAAAACAGGCTGCCGGGCGTCAGCAGGAACCCCGCTTCGTGCGCGGCGGCCGCGAGCGCGTCCGAATCGACGCCCGTGTCGGCCCACAGGAACATCCCGGCCGCCGGCATCGTGAAGAGCCCCAGCCCGGTGCGCTCCAGCATCCGCGCGGTCTTGTCGCGCACGCCGTCGAGCCGCGCGCGCAGCCGCTCGACATGGCGCCGGTAATGCCCTTCGGTCAGGATCTTGTACAGCACGCGCTCGTTGAGCTCGGGCGTCGTCATCCCGACCAGCATCTTCTGGTCGGTGATCGCCTTCGCGATCTCCGGTGCGCACGCGACGTAGCCGACCCGCAGGTTCGCCGCGAGCGTCTTCGAATAGCTGCCGAGGTAGATCACGCGCTTGAGCTGGTCGAGGCTCGCGAGGCGCGTGGCCGGATAGCTCGGCGGGCACAGGTCGCCGTACACGTCGTCCTCGACGACGAGGAAGTCGTACGCCTCCGCGAGCTTCAGGATCCGGAACGCCTGCGCGGCCGACAGCGACGTGCCGGTCGGGTTCTGCAGCACCGAGTTGATCACGAGCATCTTCGGCCGCCACATCTGCACGAGCGTCTCGAGCGCGTCGAGATCGGGGCCGTCCGGCGTGTACGGCATCCCGACGAGTTGCGCGCCCTGCGCCGCGAAGCGGCCGAACATCTGGAACCACGCAGGATCGCCAACGATCACCGCATCGCCTGGCTTCACATAGATCCGCGAGATCAGGTCGATCGCCTGCGTGATCCCCGACACCAGCACGATCTGTTCGGGCTTCGCGCCGATCTCCACTTCGGCGAGGCGCGTCTGCAGTTGCTGGCGCAGCGGCAGGAAGCCCTGCGCGGTGCCGAAACCGAGCATCTGCGCGCCGGACTGGCGCCCCAGCGCCCGCAGCGCGCCGGTGATCAGCTCGCCGTCGAGCCAGCGGCCCGGCAAATAGCCGAGACCCGGCCCCTTTTCCGGGCTGACGGTGTGCAGCATGTTGCGCAGCAGCCAGACGACGTCGATCGTGTTGTGCACCGGCGCGGCCTCGGCCACGCGCGCGACGCTGTCGGCCAGTTGCGGGCCGGCGGCCGTGCGCTCGCGCACGTAGAAGCCCGAGCCGCGCCGCGAGTCGAGGTAGCCCTGCGCGACGAGGCGCTCGTACGCCTCGACGACGGTGAAGCGCGACACGCTTTTGTCGAGCGCGAGCTTGCGGATCGACGGCATCCGCATGCCGGGCCGGAACACGCGTTCGTCGATGCGCCGCCGCGCCCACTGGACAAGCTGGTCGACGAGCGTGAGCGTGGCGGTGTCGTGCGGCACGGGAATCTGGGCGAGTGGGACGGTGGACATGGGCGGCAGCTCCAACTGTACCGAAGGCTATCGCACCGATTGTACCGTTACTGTGCCGGTAGCGACGATTACAGTTGACCGGAATGGCGACGGTGCGGCCACCGTTTCGGCCCGCCGCACCTGGCGCCGCGCCCACCGGCCTGCATTGCGGCCGGTCCGGCCACCGCCCGGCGCATCGCCTGCCCACCATGACACTTTCGCATCCCGACCGACGTTCATGCCAGCCCGCTCCCTGACACTCGACCATCTCGTGATCGCCGCGCGCACGCTCGACGAAGGCGTACGCCATGTCGCCGACGCGCTCGGCATCGAACCGGCCGGCGGCGGCCGCCACCCGTTGATGCGGACCCACAATGCGCTGTTCGGCGCGTGGGGCGGGCTCTACCTCGAAGTGATCGCGATCGATCCCGACGCACCGGCGCCAAACGACAGCGCCGAGCCGCCGCGCGCGCGGCTGTTCGGGCTCGACGACCCGGCCATGCACGCGCGGCTCGCGCAAGGCCCGTTTCTCGCGCACTGGGTCGCGCGCGTCGACCGTCCGCGCCAGCTCGCGCTGTGGCAGCGCCAGTATCCGGCGCGCATCCCGCCGGTCGTCGCGATGCGGCGCGGCGACCTGAGCTGGGGCCTCACGGTGCCCGACGACGGCACGTTCCCCGCGTGGCAAGGCGTAGGCGACGGCCTCCTGCCGTCGCTGATCCAGTGGGACAGCGCGCGCCACCCGGCCGAATCGCTGCCGGGAGACGGCGTCGCGCTGACGGCGCTCAAGGGCACCCACCCGCATGCGGACGCGATCCGCGAGCAGCTCGACTGGCTCGGCGCCGCCCACCTGCTCGACCTCGAAGCCGCCGACGGCCCGCCCGCGCTGGTCGCCGAATTCGACACGCCGCGGGGCGCGCGCACGCTGCGCTGAGCGCCCGCCGCCCCCGACTACACCTGATACTGGCAACACGGAGACACCCACGACATGAATTCGCGCGAAACCCGGGGCATGCTGCTCGGCCTCATCGGCGTGATGATCTTCAGCCTGACGCTGCCGATGACGCGCATCGTCGTCTCCGAACTCCATCCGCTGCTCAACGGGCTCGGCCGCGCGCTCGCCGCCGCGGTGCCGGCCGGCCTGCTGCTGTGGTGGCGCCGCGAGCCGCTGCCGACCCGCGCGCAGCTGAAAAGCCTCGCGATCACGTCGGCGGGCGTGATCATCGCGTACCCGGTGTTCTCCGCGTGGGCGATGAAAACGGTTCCGGCCTCGCACGGCGCGGTGGTCAACGGCCTGCAGCCGCTGTTCGTCGCGCTGTACGCGGCCTGGCTGTCGCACGAGCGGCCGTCGAAGGCGTTCTGGGTCAGCGCGGTGGCCGGCAGCGCGCTCGTGATCGCGTTCGCGCTGCGCGACGGCGGCGGCACCGTGCAGGCCGGCGACGCGCTGATGCTCGTCGCGGTCGGCATCGGCGCGCTCGGCTATGCGGAAGGCGCGCGCCTCGCGCGCCAGATCGGCGGCTGGCAGGTGATCTGCTGGGCGCTCGTCGTGTCCGCGCCGTTCCTCGTGCTGCCGGTCGGCTGGCTCGCGTGGATGCAGCATGCCGCGCATCCGGGCCCGCTCGCGCTGCGCACGTGGCTCGCATTCGGCTACGTGACCCTCTTTTCGCAATTCATCGGCTTTTTCGCGTGGTATGCGGGGCTCGCGATGGGCGGCATCGCGCGCGTCGGCCAGGTGCAACTACTGCAGATTTTCTTCACGATCGCCTTTTCCGCGCTGCTGTTCGGCGAAACGGTGACGCCGTCGACGTGGCTGTTCGCAGCCGCGGTGATCGCCACGGTGGTGCTCGGGCGCCGCTCGGCGGTCGCCGCCGCGCCGCAACCGGCTCGCGCCGGCTGAACAGCTGCGCCATAATGGACGTTTTGCCTGATCGGTTTGCCCACCCGGCCGCGAAGGCTCGATCGCGCTCGTGCCTGCCCACCCGGCGGCGTCGAAGCGATTTGCCCGAACGACCTTTCTTGACTGACCACGATATCCGAACGAGGAGACTATGAATCCGAGCGACCTGCATCCGCCGCACTGGCAGCTTTCCGAACGCGCACGCAAGCTGACGAGCTCTGCCATCCGCGAAATCCTGAAGGTCACGGAACGCCCCGAGGTCATCTCGTTCGCCGGCGGCCTGCCCGCCCCTGCCACGTTCCCGGCCGAACGCATGCGCGCGGCCGCCGATCGCGTGCTGCGCGACGCGCCGGCCGCCGCGCTCCAGTACAGCGCGACCGAAGGCTACCTGCCGCTGCGCGAATGGATCGCCGAGCGCTACAGCGTGCGCGTGTCGCAGGTGCTGATCACGACCGGCTCGCAGCAGGCGCTCGACCTGCTCGGCAAGGCGCTCGTCGATCCGGGCAGCCCGATCCTCGTCGAAACCCCGACCTACCTCGGCGCGCTGCAGTCGTTCTCGCTGTACGAGCCGCGCTACGTGCAGGTGCCGACCGACGAACAGGGCCTGCTGCCGGACGGCCTCACGCCCGAACTCACGCAAGGCGCGCGCCTGCTGTACGCGCAGCCGAACTTCCAGAACCCGACCGGCCGCCGCCTGCCCGTCGAGCGCCGCCGCGCGCTTGCCGCGTTCGCGCAGTCGAGCCCGTTCCCGGTGCTGGAAGACGATCCGTACGGCGCGCTGAACTACCGCGGCGAGCCGCTGCCGACGATGCTGTCGATGGCGCCCGACCACATCGTGCACCTCGGTACGTTCTCGAAGGTGCTCGCGCCGGGCCTGCGGATCGGCTACATCATTGCGCCCGAGGAACTCCACTTCAAGCTCGTGCAGGCCAAGCAGGCCACCGACCTGCACACGCCGACGCTCACGCAGCGCATCGCGCACGAAGTGATCAAGGACGGCTTCCTCGACGAGCACATCCCGACGATCCGCGAGCTGTACAGCGCGCAGTGCGACGCGATGCTCGGCGCGCTCGAGCGCCACATGCCGGAAGGCGTCACGTGGAACCGCCCGGAAGGCGGGATGTTCATCTGGGTGAACCTGCCCGGGCAGATCGACAGCATGAAGCTGCTCGCCACGGCCGTCGACAACCACGTCGCGTTCGTGCCGGGCGCGCCGTTCTTCGCGGACAACGCGCAGCAGAACACGCTGCGCCTGTCGTTCGTGACGGTGCCGCCCGAGAAGATCGAGGAAGGCGTCGCGCGCCTCGGCAAGCTGCTGCGCGAGCGCCTCTGATCCCCTTTTTCCTGTCACGACCCTTTACGAGGAATCGAACACATGGCTAACGTCTACGACAAGCTGAAGTCGCTCGGCATCGAGCTCCCGACCGCCGGCGCACCGGCCGCCGCCTACGTGATGAGCGCGCAAAGCGGCAACACGGTCTACCTGTCGGGCCACATCGCGAAGAAGGACGGCAAGGTCTGGGCCGGCAAGCTCGGCGCGGATCTGCAGACGGAAGACGGCAAGGCCGCCGCCCGCTCGATCGCGATCGACCTGCTCGCGACGCTGCACGCCCACACCGGCGACCTGAACAAGGTCACGCGCATCGTCAAGCTGATGAGCCTCGTCAACTCGACGCTCGACTTCACCGAACAGCACGTCGTGACGAACGGCGCGTCGGAACTGATCGCGGAAGTGTTCGGCGACGCAGGCAAGCACGCGCGCTCGGCATTCGGCGTGGCGCAGATCCCGCTCGGCGCGTGCGTCGAAATCGAGCTGATCGCCGAAGTCGCGTAACAGGCGCGCCGCGATGCCCACTCAGCTCGTGCGCTTCAAGCAGGTCGACGTCTTCACGTCGGTGCCGTTCAAGGGCAACCCGCTCGCCGTGGTGTTCGACGCCGATTCGCTCGGCGACGCCGACATGCTCGCGATCGCCCGCTGGACGAACCTGTCGGAAACGACGTTCCTCTGCACGCCCACCGATCCGGAAGCCGACTACCGCGTCCGGATCTTCACGACGGAGGGCGAGCTGCCGTTCGCCGGCCACCCGACGCTGGGCACCGCGCACGCGTTCCTGGAAAGCGGCGCACAGCCGCGCACGCCGGGCCGGCTGATCCAGCAGTGCGGGGTCGGCCGGGTCGCGCTGCGCGAGCAGGCCGACAGCTGGGCGTTCGCCGCGCCGCCGGCCCGCGTCACGCCGCTCGACCGGTCGGACTACGCGGCGCTGGCCGCCGCGTTGCGCAGCGACGCGCTCGATCTGGATGCCGAGCCTTGCGCGGTCGACAACGGCGCACCGTGGCTGGTCGTGCGGCTGAAGTCGGCAGACGCCTGCATCGGCCTGACGCCCGATCCGGCCGCGCTGGCGGCGCTCACGCGCCGCTACGGCACGGACGGCGTCGCGCTTTACGCGCCGCACGCCGAAGGCGGCCCCGCGACGTTCGAAATCCGCTGCCTGATGACGGGCGGCAACTTCGGCTTCGGCGAGGATCCCGTCACCGGCAGCGCAAACGCCGCGCTCGCCGGGCTGCTGACGCGGCAGGAACGCCGCCCCGGCCAGTCGTATACGGCCCGCCAGGGTACGGCGATCGGCCGTGACGGCCGCATCGTCGTCAGCTACGACGAAGACGGCACCACGTGGATCGGCGGCCATGTCGTCACGGTCGTCGACGGCACCTTCCTGTCACCCGCCTGACATTTCGCGATGTGCGACGGCGCCGGCCCGTCCGGCGCCCCCTACGATTCGCCCAGCTATCGCAAAAACGTTCCAGCCAGTAATATCGGGCCTAATCCGTTGTTTCGGAGGTCTGTCCATGGTTGCGTGTCCCGCGAACGAACAGACGTCGGGACAACCCGAACCATAGCCAGCCATCCGGACGGATGGCGCACGCGAGCAGGACGCCACCCTCTTCGATGAGCTCCGCCCGGTCCAACCACACGCCGCCGACCCGGCCGCTACGCGCGCCGCGCAAATCGCGCCGGCGGGCGCTATTTGCGATCCCGCTGCTCGGGATGCTGGCGCTTGCGCTGCTGTGGGCCGTGATCATCGCGCGTCTGTCGGTGGAAAAGGACAGCGCGTACAAGGAAGCAGCGGCTTCCGCGGCGATCCTGTCCTCCGCGCTCGAGCAGCATACGGTCAAGGCGATCCACCAGGTCGACCAGATCACCCGCTTCGTCAAGTTCGAATTCGAGAAGTCGCCCGCGCGCTTCAACCTCGCCAGCGCCGTCGAGAAAGGCGTCGTGCCGAGCGACACGCTGATCCAGGTGTCGCTCGTCAACGCGAAGGGCATCCTGTTCGCCAACACGGCCGAGCTTCACCCGCAGCCGATCAACTTGTCCGACCGCGAGCACTTCAAGGTCCACCTCGCGCACAACGACGACCGCCTGTTCATCAGCAAGCCCGTGCTCGGCCGCGTGTCGAGCCACTGGACGCTGCAGATGACGCGGCGCCTGAACAACCCGGACGGCAGCTTCGCGGGCATCGTCGTCGTGTCGGAAGACCCGAGCTACTTCACGAACGACTTCTACAACAACGCGGCGATCGGCAAGGAAGGCGTGATCGCGGTCGTGTCCGATACGGGCGCCGTGCTCGCGCGGCGCACGGGCTCGGTCAGCAACGCGCCCGGCGCGTTTTCGGCGTCGGGCGTCTACCCGATCGCCGAGCGCGTGACGGGCACGATCATCGACCCGATCGACGGCGTGACGCGCATCGTGTCGTACCGCCACCTCGACGGCTACCCGCTCGCGGTGATGGTCGGGCTGTCGCAAACCGAGGAATTCGCGGACTACTACCACACGCGCAACGTCTACCTGCTGATGACGAGCTTCATCACGCTCGCGATGCTCGCGTTCTTCGGCGTCGCGACGGGCCTGATCGGCAAGCTGCTCGGCCGTGAGCGCGAAATGACGCAGCTCGCCGAATACGACCTGCTCACCGGCCTCGCGAACCGCTACGCGACGCTGCGCGGGCTGCGCAACGACGTGTCGATGCCGGCGAGCCTGTCGCGGCTCGGGCTGCTGTTCATCGATCTCGACAACTTCAAGACCGTCAACGACACGCTCGGCCACAACGCCGGCGACATCGTGCTGCAGATGACCGCGTCGCGCCTGTCCGATGCGGTCGGCGACGAAGGCTCGCTCGCGCGCATCGGCGGCGACGAATTCGTCGTGGTGATGAAGGGCGACGACGTCGAGCGGCGCGCGGTGCGGCTCGCGGAAGCGATCATCCGGATGTTCGGCGACCCGTTCGACGTGCGCGGCAGTTCGTTCGTGCTGCATGCGAGCATCGGCATCGCGCTGCACTCCGTCGCGAACGAAAGCGAGATCGACCTGCTGAAGAAGGCCGACCTGGCGATGTACAGCGCGAAGGACGCCGGCAAGAACTGTTACCAGTTCTATGCGCCGCACCTGTCGCACCGCGCCGACCACCTGATGCGCTGGGAACAGCAACTGCGTGTCGCGCTCGCCGAGGGGCAGCTGTTCCTCGCGTACCAGCCGAAGATCGACCTCACGCACCGCCACATCACCGGCTTCGAGGCGCTCGCACGCTGGGATCACCCCGAGCACGGGATCATCTCCGCGAACGAATTCATTTCGATTGCCGAATCGACCGGCCTGATCGTGCCGATCGGCGACTTCGTGATCCGCACCGCATGCGAGCAGATCGCGCGCTGGCGCGACGAAGGCCACGACACGCTGACGCTCGCGGTCAACATCTCGCCCGTGCAGTTCTGGCGCGGCGACCTGATCGAGACGATCTCGCGCACGCTGCAGGAAACCGGCATCGACGCGAACCGGCTCGAAATCGAGATCACCGAAACCGCGATGATGGAATATCCGGAGCTCGTGTCCGAGAAGATCGTCGCACTGAAGAAGCTCGGTATCCGGATCGCACTCGACGATTTCGGCACCGGCTATTCGTCGCTGTCGTACCTGCACCGCTTCTCCGTCGACACGCTGAAGGTCGACCGCTCGTTCGTGCAGGCCATCCCGAACGATCGCAGCGTGTGCGTGATGGTGTCGTCGATCGTGCACCTCGCGCGCTCGCTTGGCCTGACCGTCGTCGTCGAAGGCACGGAAACCGAGGAGCAGATCACGTGGCTGGCCGCGCTCGGCGAGATCGAGGCGCAGGGCTTCCTGTTCTCGCGACCGGTGCCGGCCGACGCGATTCCTGCGCTGATCGCACGCTTCGGCGTGCGCGGCGACTCGCCGAACGTGATCGCGCACCGCGCGACCGGCAGCACGGGCGCGTAATCGCCCCGCGGCCGTGGCGCGCGCCGTCATTGTTTCGTTTTCCGATCCGATTGCCTGGTTCATGAACTAGCGTTTTCGCGCATGGCAGTGTCACGGTGCGCGGTGGACAATCGGGAGGGCCAACGTGTCGGCGGGCCGCCGGCATGGTCACACGCGAGAGATCGGGCTCCGTGCCCATACCACCAACATGACCACCGTCGAAATCGAAGCGACCGCTGATGTCGAACAGGCGCAGGCGTCCCTGTGGGACCTGTTCAAGGTCGTCGCCAGCATTTCGGCGGTCTCGTGGGGCGGGCTGTCGATGATGGCGCAGCTCGAACGCCACTACGTGGAACGGCTGCGGCGCATCGAGCCCAACGTATTCGGCGATCTCGTCGCCCTTGCCTGGCTGGTGCCGGGCCCCGTCGGCTGCAACGTCGCGGTGCAGGTCGGCCAGATCCTGCACGGCCGCGCCGGCGCGTGGATCGCCGGCATCGCCAGCGTGCTGCCGTTCTCCATCCTGATGACGCTGTTCGCGATCTTCTATCGCACGCCGCTCGTGCGCTCGCTGGCCGCGCCGATGCTGATCAATCACTTCGGGATGGTGCTCGCCGCGCTGATCGGCGTCACGTGGGCCAAGCAGCTGCGCTCGCTCGCGCGCACACGGCGCGAACAGTTGATCGCCGCGCTGTCGACGATTCTGCTCGCTTTCGCGCATAATGCGGCCGCCTTCGTCGGGATTCTCTTCGCGGCATTCGCGGCGGGCTGGCTGACCGGGCCGCCGCAACGCGACGCAGTCGATTTCACGCTGTCGACCCGCGACCGTAACCTGCTCGTGCTGCTCGGCGTGCTCGTCACGCTGTTCGCGGTGCCGCTGCCCGGCGATTACCAGGCGACGCTGCTGTGGCCTCGCCTCGCCGGCGCCGGCATGACGCTGTTCGGCGGCGGCTTTTCCGCGCTGCCCGTGCTCAAGACGCTGTTCGTCACGCCCGCAACGGGCATCTCCGATCACGACTTCACGCTTGCGTTCGCCCTGTCCCCTGTCGCGCCGGGACCGCTGCTGAACGTCGTGCCGTTTCTCGGCTACCTGACCGACGGCTGGGTCGGCGCGCTGCTCGCGACGGCCGCGCTGTTCATTCCGTCGGGGTGCCTCGTCGTGTTTGCGCAGAACCACCTCTTCCGGCTCAAGCGCCATTCGCGCTTCGAGCACGGGATGCGCCTGCTGCGTGCCGCGACGACGGGTTTTCTGGTCGTCGCCGTCGTGAGGATCCTGTACCGAGAACCGGCCGACCCCGTTTACTGGCTGACGGGCGCCTTCGCGACGCTATGCTTTGCGCGCTTCAAGGTGCCCGTCTACGCCGTGTACGGCACGGTCGCGGTTGCGTGCGGCGTGTGGCTGCTGGCCGCCGCGCGCTGACGGGCGACCGCCGCCGCCCCGCCGGGTGCTACCGGCATTCGCCCCTGTCGCCTCTCTCGTCCGTCCAGTTCGTCCTCAACCTGCCTGCACCGCAACCCGGCGCGCCATCCAGCGGGCGCGCAGCGCGTCGTAAGCGAGGTTGAAGCAGAACGTGTAAGGCAGGAAGAACAGCACGATGCCGAGGTCGAGCAGCAGCGCCTCGACGAGGCTCACGTTCAGCCACCACGCGGCTACCGGCACCACCATCGCGACGAGGCCGAGCTCGAACATGAGCGCATGCGCGATCCGCATGCCGAGCGTGCGCGTCAATCCCGCCCGCCGCTCGAAGCGGTCGAACAGCGTGTTGAACGCCATGTTCCACGCCATCGCGATCAGCGACACCATCACCGTCAGCACGCCGACGTGCGCCACCGGCATGTCGAGCAGCCACGCGCCGATCGGCGCGCACAGCGCGATCGCAACCAGCTCGAACGTCAGTGCATGCAGCAGCCGTTCCGTCACCGTTTTGTTGACCTGTTTCATGATTCACTCCGATTCGTGTACTTCACTGATGGCAGCCATTTTGATCGGCGAAACCGTATGAATCCAGTTTGATATCATCGGTTTTACCGATATATCGCCATCCGGAGCGCCGCATGCGCCACGCACCCGAAGCCCTGCTCGCATTCGCCGAAGCCGCCTCGCTCGGCTCGTTCACGGCCGCTGCGCGCAAGCTCGGCAAGCGCCAGTCGACCGTGTCGGAGGCGATCGCGAACCTCGAGATCGATCTCGGCGTGCAGTTGTTCGACCGCTCGACGCGCGCACCGACGCTGACCGACGCCGGGCGCGCACTGTTGCCGCAGGTGCAGCGCGCGCTCGAAGCCGGCGCGGCGATCGACCGCACGGCCGCGCGGCTGGCGCGTGGCGAAGAAGCGCGGCTGACGCTGGTCGTGTCCGATACGTACCAGTCGAAGCGCTACGAGGAAACGTTGATGGCGCTCGAACAGCGCTTTCCGGCGCTCGAGCTCGAATGCCAGATCGCCGAGCACGAGGACGTGCTCGACCTGATCCAGCAGGGGCGCGCGCAGCTCGGGCTGATGGCCGCGCGGGCGAGCTACCCGGCCGATATCGGCGCGGCGACGATCGCGGAGGAGTCGGAGATCGGGCTGTTCGTCGGCCGCACGCACGCGCTCGCCGAATACGGCGATGCCGACGTGCCGCACGCCGCGCTGTGCGACGTGCGCGAACTGCGCCTCAATACCTATGTGAAAACGGAAGGCCGCGGCGCCGACGACCGGATCGTCGTCGGCACGCAGCACTGGCTGGCGCCGAGCTACCTGATGCTGCTGGAGATGGCCGTGCTCGGCTTCGGGTGGGCCGAACTGCCGCGCTGGATGGTCGACCACTTTGCGCGCGATCGCCTGTGCGAGCTGCGCGCACGCGGCTGGCCGCGCCGCGTACGGGTCGATGCGGTCTGGTCGCGCAACCGGCCGCTCGGCCCGGTCGGCTCATGGCTGCTCGATGCGATGCTGGCCGCGTAACGGCGCTTGCCGGTGCACCGGCGGCTGCACGCGGGCCGGCGGGCCCCGGGTCGATCAGAACCCGCGCGACAACACCGCCGCGCCGATCGTGACGACGCCGAGCACGAGGTTCACGAGGACGAGCAAGCGCACCGTATTCACCGCGCGTGCGCCGTCCGGCCACTTCTGCGCCTGCACGGCACGGCGGATGCGCGGGAACAGCGCGAACCGGATATGCCCGAAGATCAGCATCATCACGACGCCGAGCCCGGCCATCGCGTGCAGCGACCACGTCGCGTGCGCGCCGCCGAATTCCACGAGCAGGAAGCCGCCGGACAGCAGGATCACGATCACGGAACCCGAAACCCAGTTGAAGAAGCGGCCGAACACGCCTTCGATCAGCGGCAACCGAAGCTGCGGCGACAGGTCGGACAGCGCCGGACGCAGGCAGAAGTTGGCGAAGACCATCCCGCCCACCCACACGGCGACGGCCAGCAGATGAAGAAACAGCGCGACGGAGACAGCATGGGACATGACGGCGATCCTGTGAGGAGTTGGGTGCGGCGAACGGCCGCGTCGCACGCGGCTCAAGCGACGTTCGACCGGATTGTCGCCGCACGGTTCAGACCCCAGGCGCGATTTCACACTATTTTGCAAGTTCCGCGCGACATCGCCACGCTTGCTTACCCGCATCCCCCACCAAAAGAAAAGGCCGCACGTCCGCCGAAGCGGAGGTGCGGCCTTCGATCGCGGCCGAGCCGGACGATCGAACGTGCGCAGCGTCAGCCGAGTAGCGGACGCAGCTCGCTGACGACCTTGAGCTTCGTGTCCGGCGCGCGGCCCTTGCGTGCGCGCTTGCCGACGTGCGGCGCCAGCCCCGCATACGACAGCGTCTCGTCCATCGCCTTGCCGCCGCGGCCGGTGCCGATCAGCACGACGCCCGCCGGATCGATCGCGAGCGCCTGAACGAGCGTTTCCTTGTCGTCGAGCGCCATCAGGATCACGCCGCGCCCGCCGCCGGACAGCGTCTTCATCTCGTCCATCCCGAACACGAGCAGGCGGCCGCCGCTCGACAGGCACGCAATCTGCGTTGCTTTCGGCAGCACCGGCATCGGCGCGAGCGGCACCGCGCCTGCGTCGATCGTCATGAACGCCTTACCGGCCTTCACGCGGCTCACCATGTCGCCGACCTTCGCGAGGAAGCCAAAGCCGTTGCTCGACGCGAGCAGCAGTTGCTGGTCGGCCGGCGCCGCGAAGTAATGCATCAGGTGCGAGCCCGATTCGAGCTCGATCAGCGACGTGACGGGCACGCCGTCGCCGCGCCCGCCCGGCAGCACCGACACGTCCACCGAGTACACGCGGCCGCTGCTGCCCCACGCGATCAGGCGGTCGGGCGTGCGGCACTGGAACGCCGCGTACAGGTGGTCGCCCGCCTTGAACGTGAAGCCGGCCGGGTCGAGCCCGTGGCCCTTCAATGCACGCACCCAGCCCTTCTGCGACACGACGACCGTCACCGGTTCGTCGACCACCTTCGCCTCGAACGTCGCGCGCTTTTCCTGCTGGATCAGCGTACGGCGATCGTCGCCGTACTGCTTCGCGTCGGCCTCGATCTCCTTGATCATCAGCCGCTTCATCGCGCTTTCGTTCGCGAGCAGTTCCTCGAGCTTCGCCTTTTCGTCGCGCAGCGCTTCGAGCTCCTTCTCGATCTTGATCTTCTCGAGACGCGCGAGCTGGCGCAGGCGGATTTCGAGAATGTCTTCCGCCTGCCGTTCGCTGAGGCCGAACGCGCTCATCAGCGCGGCCTTCGGCTCGTCCGACTCGCGGATGATGCGAATCACCTCGTCGATGTTCAGGAAGACGATCATCCGCCCTTCGAGGATGTGGATGCGGTCGTCGACCTTCGCGAGACGATGGCGGCACCGGCGCGTCATCGTCAGCTGGCGGAACTTCACCCACTCGTCGAGGATCGTCAGCAGGCCCTTCTGGCCCGGCCGGCCATCGGCGCCGATCATCACGAGGTTCAGCGTCGCGTTCGATTCGAGGCTCGTATACGCGAGCAGCGTGTTCACGAATTCCGTCTGGTCGATCGTGCGCGACTTCGGCTCGAACACGAGCCGCACCGCCGCTTCCTTGCCCGACTCGTCGCGCACTGCGTCGAGCAGGTCGAGCATCGCCTTCTTCGTGTTGAGCTGCTCGGGCGTGAGCGTCTTCTTGCCGAGCTTGAGCTTCGGGTTCGTCAGCTCCTCGATTTCCTCGAGCACCTTCTGGCCCGACGTGCTCGGCGGCAGCTCGGTGACGACGAGCTGCCACTGGCCGCGCGCAAGCTCCTCGATCTTCCATTTCGCGCGCACCTTCAGGCTGCCGCGGCCGGTTTCATAGGCCGCCGCGATTTCCGTGTCGCTCGAGATGATCTGGCCGCCGCCCGGGAAATCCGGGCCGGGAATCAGGTTCATCAGCTCCGCGTGCGTGAGCTTCGGATTACGGATCAGCGCGACCGCCGCCGCCGCGACTTCGCGCAGGTTGTGCGAAGGGATTTCGGTCGCAAGACCGACCGCGATGCCCGACGCGCCGTTCAGCAGCACGAACGGCATGCGGCTCGGCAGCGTCTTCGGCTCCTCGAACGAGCCGTCGTAGTTCGGCATGAAGTCGACCGTGCCCTGGTCGATCTCGTCGAGCAGCAGCTTCGCGATCGGCGTGAGGCGTGCTTCGGTGTATCGCATCGCCGCCGCGCCGTCGCCGTCGCGCGAGCCGAAGTTGCCCTGCCCGTCGATCAGCGGGTAGCGCAGCGAGAAATCCTGCGCGAGACGCACCAGTGCGTCGTACGCCGACTGGTCGCCGTGCGGGTGGTATTTACCGAGCACGTCGCCGACCACGCGCGCCGACTTCACCGGCTTCGCGTCCGGGCCGAGGCCCATTTCGTTCATCGCGTAGAGAATCCGGCGCTGCACCGGCTTCTGGCCGTCGCAGACATCGGGCAGCGCGCGGCTCTTCACGACGCTGACCGCGTAGCTGAGATACGCCTGCTCCGCGTAGTTGCCGAGCGTCAGCGCTTCGGCGTCCGGTGCATCGGAACCGGCGAAGAGATCGGAAGTGTTGTCGTCCATCTGAATTCCGTATTCGTAAGTGGCGTGAGGCCGGGCCGGGTATCATCCCCGGCCGCGCGGGCGCTCGGCTTAGATATCCGCTTCGACGTCGTTGCCCTTTTCCTCGAGCCAGCCGCGCCGCGCGGCTGCCTCGCCCTTGCCCATCAGCATCGTCATGCGCGCGACGGTCGCCTCGTAGTCGAGCTCGCCGAGCTTCACCGGCATCAGACGGCGCGTGTCGGGGTTCATCGTCGTATCCCACAGCTGCTCGGCGCTCATTTCGCCGAGACCCTTGAAGCGGCTGATGCTCCATTGCGTCTCGCGCACGCCGTCCTTGCGCAGCTTGTCGAGGATCGCTTCGAGTTCGCCGTCGTCGAGCGCATAGAGCTTCTGCGCGGGCTTCTTGCCGCGCGCGGGCGCATCGACGCGGAACAGCGGCGGACGCGCGACGTACACGTGGCCGCGCTCGATCAGTTGCGGGAAATGCTTGAAGAACAGCGTGAGCAGCAGCACCTGGATGTGCGAGCCGTCGACGTCCGCGTCCGACAGGATGCAGATCTTGCCGTAGCGCAGGTTCGACAGGTCGACGGTGTCGTCCGGGCTGTGCGGATCGACGCCGATCGCGACCGAGATGTCGTGCACCTCGTTGTTCGCGAACAGGCGGTCGCGCTCGGTTTCCCACGTGTTCAGCACCTTGCCGCGCAGCGGCAGGATCGCCTGGTATTCCTTGTCGCGGCCCATCTTCGCGGAGCCGCCCGCCGAGTCGCCCTCGACGAGGAACAGTTCGTTGCGCGCGATATCTTCCGTCTCGCAGTCGGTCAGCTTGCCGGGCAGCACCGCGACGCCCGAGCTCTTGCGCTTCTCGACCTTCTGGCCCGCGCGCGTGCGCGCCTGCGCCTGCTTGATCACGAGTTCGGCGAGCTTCTTGCCGTGCTCGACGTGCTGGTTCAGCCACAGCTCCAGTGCCGGACGCGAGAACGACGACACGAGCTTCACCGCGTCGCGGCTGTTCAGGCGTTCCTTGATCTGCCCCTGGAACTGCGGATCGAGCACTTTCGCGGACAGCACGAACGACACGCGCGCAAACACGTCTTCCGCGAGCAACTTCACGCCCTTCGGCTGCAGGTTGTGCAGTTCGACGAAGCTCTTGACCGCCTGGTAGAGACCGTCGCGCAGGCCGGATTCGTGTGTGCCGCCGGCCGGCGTCGGGATCAGGTTCACGTACGACTCACGCACGAGCGAGCCTTCCTCGCTCCATGCGACGACCCACGACGCGCCCTCGCCTTCGGCGAAGGTGTCGTCGCCCGAACGCGAATCGGCGAAACGCTCGCCTTCGAACAGCGGGATCAGCAGCTCGCTGCCGTTCATTTCGTCGAGCAGGTAGCCGCGCAGGCCGTCCTCATATTTCCACGTCTGGCGCTCGCCGGTCTTCTCGTTGACGAGCACGACCTCGACGCCCGGCAGCAGCACGGCCTTCGAGCGCAGCAGGCGCTGCAGTTCGCCGAGCGGCAGGTTCGGCGAATCGAAATACTTCGGATTCGGCCACACCTGCACGCGCGTGCCGGACTTCTTCTCGCCGCGGCCCGCGCCTTGCGTCGCGAGCGGTTTCACGACGTCGCCGTCGGCGAAGCCGAGTTCCGCGATCTTGCCGTCGCGCCAGACCGTCACGTCGAGGCGCGTCGCCAGCGCGTTCGTCACCGACACGCCGACGCCGTGCAGGCCGCCCGAGAACGTATAGGCGCCGCCTGCGGCCTTGTCGAACTTGCCGCCCGCGTGCAGGCGCGTGAATACGATCTCCACGACCGGCACACCCTCTTCCGGGTGCATGCCGAACGGGATGCCGCGGCCGTCGTCCTCGACAGACACCGACTGGTCCGCATGCAGCGTGACCGTGATCTGCTTGCCGTAGCCGCCAAGCGCCTCGTCGGACGCGTTGTCGATCACTTCCTGGATGATGTGCAGCGGATTCTCGGTACGGGTGTACATGCCGGGGCGCTGCTTGACCGGCTCGAGACCCTTGAGCACCTTGATCGATGCTTCGCTATAGGCCGCGCTGGGTTTCTTCGTTGACATAGGCGCTGAATTTCGTCATTCATCGGGACGTTGTCCACACCTCGTGTGGATAACGTCGTGGACAAAACGTTGAGTTCCGTAAAAAAGCGAATCGAAACAACGGTGTGCTTGGACTGCTCCGAAAGCGGGCGCGCGGCGTGCGCTGCGCTGCCCGGGACGCGCGGTATTTTACTGGTTCCGCGTGGCACGCCAATCGCGCAATCGCGCGCGGCGGCCGCCGGCCGCGCGACGCGTCACGCGTTTTACGCGGGCTTGCGCTTCGCCTCGAGCGTTTCCCACCGTTCGAGCGCGGCGAGCAATTCGTCGTCGATCGCCGCGAACCGCTCGGTCAGGCGCGTGCCTTCCTGCGGATCCTTCGCGAAAATCGAGCCGTCTTCGAGCTGCGCATTGATCGTTTTCTGCTCCTCTTCGAGCGCGGCAATCTTCTCCGGCAGCGAATCGAGCTCGCGCTGCTCGTTGAACGACAGCTTCACCGTGCGTTGCGCGTTGCGGCCCGCGGCGCTTTTCGCCGCCTCTTCCTTGACGGGCGTCGCCTCCTTGACCGCGCGCTTGGCCGCTTCCTGCTGCGCGAGCTGATCCGCGCGCGTGCTCTGGATCTGCCAGTCGGTGAAGCCGCCGACATATTCGCGCCACTTGCCGTCACCCTCGGCCGCGATCACCGACGTCACGACGTTGTCGAGGAACGCGCGATCGTGGCTGACGAGCAGCACCGTGCCGTCGTAGTCGGCCAGCAGCTCCTCGAGCAATTCGAGCGTCGGGATGTCGAGGTCGTTGGTCGGTTCGTCGAGCACCAGCACGTTGGCCGGACGCGCGAACAGGCGCGCGAGCAGCAGCCGGTTGCGCTCGCCGCCCGACAGCGACTTCACCGGCGAACGCGCGCGTTCCGGCGCGAACAGGAAATCGCCGAGATAGCTCATCACGTGCTTGCGCACGCCACCGATCTCGACCCATTCGCTGCCGGGGCTGATCGTATCCGCGAGGCTCTTTTCCTGGTCGAGCTGCGCACGCATCTGGTCGAAATACGCGACCTGCAGGTTCGTGCCGGTGCGCACCGTGCCTTCGTCGGGCTTCAGTTCGCCGAGAATCAGCTTGAGCAAAGTCGTCTTGCCGGCGCCGTTCGGGCCGATGAAGCCGATCTTGTCGCCACGCATCACCGTCGTCGAGAAGCGGTCGACGACCGTGCGGCCGCCGTAGCGCTTCGTCACGTCGGTCAGCTCCGCGACGATCTTGCCGGACTTCTCGCCCTGCGCGACGTCGAGCTTCACGTTGCCCTGCGCGTTGCGGCGCTCCGCGCGCTCGTTGCGCATCTGGACTAGCCGCGCGATGCGGCCGACGCTGCGCGTACGGCGTGCTTCGACGCCCTTGCGGATCCACACTTCCTCCTGCGCGAGCAGCTTGTCGAACTTCTCGTTTTCCACGCGCTCGATTTCGAGCTGCTGCGCCTTGCGCGTCTGGTACGCGGAGAAATTGCCCGGGTACGACAGCAGCCGGCCGCGATCGAGATCGACGATGCGCGTCGCGACGCGGTCGAGGAACGCGCGATCGTGCGTGATGAACAGCAGGCCCGCGCGCTGCGCGACGAGCAGCTCTTCCAGCCAGCGGATGCCGTCGAAGTCGAGGTGGTTGGTCGGTTCGTCGAGCAGCAGCACGTCGGGCTGCAGCACCAGCGCGCGCGCCAGCGCGACGCGCTTCTGCATCCCGCCCGACAGCGCGTCGACCGGCGCGTCGACGTCCGCCAGGCCGATCTGCGCGAGCGTCATCGACACGCGCGTGCGCCAGCTCCACGCGTCGTGCGCATCGAGCGACGACTGCAGCGCGTTCATCCGCGCGAGCAACGCATCGTGCTCGGCGCCTTCGGGGATATCCGCCAAGCGGTGCGCGATCGAATCGTATTCTTCGAGCAGTTCGCGCGTGTGCGCCAGCCCCGATGCCACTGCGTCGAACACCGTCGCGCCCGGCTCGAATTCAGGCTCCTGCGGCACATAGACGGTCACGAGCTCCTGCTGGCGCGTGACCAGGCCGTCGTCGGGCTTCGCGAGCCCGGCGACGATCTTCAACAGCGACGACTTGCCCGCGCCGTTGCGGCCTATCAGGCCGACGCGCTCGCCGGCTTCCAGCGAGAAATCCGCGTGATCGAGCAACGCGACGTGACCGAACGCGAGCTGCGCGCCGGAAATGGAATAGAGCGACATGGGGAGACGGCGATGAGAGAAATCGGAAGCGCCCATTGTACCGGTCGCGGGCGACGCCACCGGTATGGCCGGACGGATAAGCCCGGCAAACGGGTCGAGGGGCGGGCTGGAACGCGCTTTCGACGGCTGGCAGGCAGTGCCCAGCGAAGCGCGTCGATGCGATGCGCATGGTACACCGGGTGCGCCCGGCTTCCGGTCGCGGACGCCGGCCTCGGGTTCCGGGCAAAAGGCCCGCGTCGGCCGGATGCCTGCGGCCAGCCGATCGATCATGCCGCGCCGGACGCCCAAGGCGCCCGTACGCGGCGCACGCGCTTACTTCACATTGATCGAGATCGTCGAGCTCATTTCGGGGCCGTACGACCGGTGCATGCCGTCGCCGAACTGCAGCGTCAGCGTATGCTGGCCGGGCGGCAGCTTGATATCGGTTTCGGTCTGCGCCTTGCCGAAGTGCAGTGAACGTTGGTTCGCGGGAATCACGTCGCCCTTCGGGACCGGCTGGCTGTCGATCAGCAGGTGATGATGGCCGGTATTCGGCGTCATGTCGCCGGCCGGTCGAAGTTCCATCCCTTCGACCCCGAACTTCACGTGCACCGGGTTCGACACCGTCGCGCCCTCGCTCGGCGCTTCGAAATACACGCGCGCCTCGGCCCGCGCCATCGTCGACACGGCCATCGCCGCCACACACACCGCACCCGCGATCCACTTTCTGTTCAGCATCGTATTCTCCTTATGATTGGACAGCCCGGGAAGCATACACCGCACGCAGGGCATATGTGCTTCGGTTGCGTTGTTCGCGATGCGTACGTTTAACACGACGTTGCGGAGCCGTTCGGCGAAATTCCGGTACCATTGCGCCTTTCGTCCGCCGGCCAGGCCGCGGACGGCATCACCGGATTTCCATTTTTCCTGAGCGCTACATGAGCGAAGTAACCGAATACCAGAGCTGGGTCTGCCTGATTTGCGGGTGGGTCTATAACGAAGCGGAAGGGCTGCCCGACGAAGGCCTCGCACCCGGCACCCGTTTCGCCGACATTCCCGCCGACTGGCGCTGTCCGCTGTGCGATGTGGGCAAGGAAGATTTTGTCGTCGTCGATTTCTGATTCGCTGACGCTCTGATTTTCCGGTCGCGGCCGATTGCGCGATCACGCGCGCCGGCGTGCATTCCGCCCCGCCGACGCGCCGCGTGTTTGCTATACTCTGCGCGCTGTCCACACCGCCGTCCGGTTCGCGTGTTTTGCGATCACCCGGACTTGGCTCTCCCCGTAGTTCAATGGATAGAACAAGCGCCTCCTAAGCGCTAGATACAGGTTCGATTCCTGTCGGGGGGACCAGCCATCCTCATGCCTTCATCCACTTCCCCATGATCAAGCACCGCAACGACGGCGACGAAAAGCGCCTGACGTCGAAGCAGATCGGGAAGCCTCGGCAGCCAAACTGCACGCCCTATCGTCACGCTTGGTGAAGGTGAAGCGCAGATTCACTCGACGCAAGTCACCAATCGATTGACTCCCCACATCAGCCCTAGTACACTTCGCGCCGCGGGGTGGAGCAGTCTGGCAGCTCGTCGGGCTCATAACCCGAAGGTCGTAGGTTCAAATCCTACCCCCGCAACCAATACCGAAGCCCGCTCTGCGAAAGCAAGCGGGCTTTTCGCTTTCCGCATGCCCTGCCGCGTGTGCGCTGACTGCCTGCACCGCGCACAAATTGCAGAACATTGAGTCCCTGGCGTCTCCTGCGACACACGATCGCACCCCGTCCGATCACTTCTGTCTCGCGGCATACATTGCGTAGAATTCCGAACCTTCTCCAGCACCCGGACTCCCGCCATGATTCGAGCGATCGCGGCACTCGCCGCGCTTTCAGCGACGACCGGCACGGCAAACGCCGCCGACACCCTCACCGCGCCCGCGAAGCAACGCTATGTCAGCCCCGGCATCGCCAACATCATGAACGCAGCAGCACCGCACGCAGAAACCTCCTCCACCAATTCACGCTGCCGTGAACTGGCCGCCGGCATCGACGCCGTCACGCACGCCCCCGACCGAGGCCAGAAGATCGTGCGCGGGATGGGCCGGGACGGCAAGCCGCGCAACGAGCTGCGCGCTCACGACAAGCGCGCCGATCTCGAAACCGAGCATCACCGGCTCGGCTGCCGATAACGAACGCAACGCCACCCGGTCGAAAAATCACGCCGACTGCCTGGTCGTGTTGTCGGCGCTACACCCGGCCGAACGTTCCGACACAGTTCGGCAGACGCTGATCGCGATGCGCGAGCGCACGGTGGAGAATCTGCGCGAACGCCTCAGCCAAGGTGTCGCGACCGGCGAAATCGCGGCGCAAGCCAACCTCGACGCGATCGCACGGTACTACGTGACGGTCCAGCAGGGGATGTCGATTCAGGCGCGCGACGGCGCAAGCCGTCGCGATCTGGAGGCCGTCGTGCAAGCCGCGCTGGCCGCGTGGCCAGCGCTCGTCGGTACGGGCGGCACGTAACGGCAGGACGTCGCGGCCGCGCCGTAACGTTACTGCTTCGCCGCGTGCTGCACGTCCTTCGACGCATGCCACACGCGATAGCGCACCTCGAAGCCATCCGGCACATAGACGACGAGCGGCAGGCGGCTGTTGTAGCGCAGCAGCTGGCCGTCACCGCGCACCTGCACGAACCGTTGCTGCGGCGCCTGGCCCGGGCACGCCATCAGCGTCGATGCCGGCCCTTTCACGTCGGTGAGCTGGTAGTACGTGTAGCCCCAGCCCTTCACGTCCTCGGCGGTCAGCTCGCCGCCGAACCACTGCTGGTTGCAGTCGGTCTGCAGCATCTTGCCGATCATCAGCTCCACGCGCGCATCGCCTTCGTTCTCGAGTGCGGGCAGCGCGATCACGACGCGCTGCTGGCCGGCCGCTGCCTGCGGAAACATCTTGATCGACTCGGCCGGCACGGCGGGCGCCGAAGCAGGCCCGGCCACGCAGGCGGCGGCAGTCGTCACGCAGAAGGCGGCCAGCGCGGCCCGGATCGCGAATTTCATCGATGTACTCCTGAAAAACAAATGAGCCCCGGATGCTAACACTTTCGTCGCAATACCTTACGGCACTGTAATTTGACGACACAATTGCAAACAGCTGGCAATCCCCTTGCGCGGTACTTATAGGGGAACCAACGGAGAACATCATGCTGAAGCTCATTGCCGCCGCCGGCGTCGCCACCCTGCTGGCCGGCTGCGTCGTCGCCCCGGATGCCGGATACGGCTACGGGCAGCCCTACTATTCCGCACCGGGCTACGCGTACGCCCCGTCGCCGGTGTACGGCACGGTCAATATCTGGGGCGGTGGCGGCGGACGCGACTGGGATCGTGGCCGGCGCGATTACCATCGCCGGGACGGCGATCGTGGCAACCGCGGCAACGGCTGGGGGCACGGCGGCGGACACCGCGGCGACTGGAACGATGGCGGCGGAGGCGGAGGCGGCGGCCATCGCCACTGACCCATGCATTTGCAACCGTTTGTATCCGCACACCGCGCGCCAGGATGGCCGACGCGTCACGCAGACGAACGCACGGCCGCGCAAAAGACGAAGGCCCTCGCATGAAGCGAGGGCCTTTTGTCGTCCGGTGCGGCGAAGCGAACGGCGGTGGCGCCGACCGTTCGCGCTTCGCGCGGCCGCCTGCTTACCAGCCGGCCGGCTGCGCGTAGCCGCCCGATACGGGCGCGCCGCACACATACGCGCGCTGGTAGCGGTCGTAGCAATAGTTCGGGCCGTCGTCCTGGTACTGCGCCTGCTGGTAGGTCGGATACGCAGGCTGCTGGTACGCGGGTGCCTGGTAGTACGTCGGCGGCTGATAGGCCGGTGCCTGGTATGCAGGCGCCTGGTATGCCACGGGCGGATTCATCGCGGACGTCACGATCGCGCCCAGCACCGCGCCGCCGATCAAGGCGCCGATGACGGCACCACCGTCGCGATCATGCGCGGATGCCGGACCTGCCATGGCAAGCGAACCGGCGAGGACACACACTGCGGCAATTTTTTGCATGATGGACTCCCACGCGAAGTGGTACTGGATGCGACGCATTGTGGCGGCATGCGGCCGTAATAGATGCAGCAAGTGGTAACGCGCGATTACGGGTATCACGCACATCGAAATGCGCCGGCGCCGTGCTACGATTTTCGGCATACAGGAGACGCCGTCATGCAGCCCGAAACCGCCCGCCGTTTCGATACCGAATTCGCCCCGCGCATCGCACAGGCGATCGCCGCCTTCTTCGCCGATCACGTGCTGACCGACGTCGTCCCATATGGCGGCCACGGGCACCCGACGTGCGTGCAGATCCGCAGCGCACCGCACGAGCATGTCAGCGGCTTCGAGCATCCGCTGAACCTCGAGCTGACCTGGGACACCGACGAAATCGAGAGGCTGATGGAGCCGGACGGCCCGCAACGCTTCGAGCACTATCTGGCCGCACTGCCGAAAAAGCTGGGCGCGTGGCAGGGCGCGCGCGACATCGATCTCCTGTCGCGCACACAGGCCGACCCGCTCGTGCGGCTCGGCGGCCTCGACTTCGAAGGCTGAGTGCCGGCGTCGCGCCATGCGGCCCGGTGATACACTCGACCGGCCCGCTCCAGCGCAGTTGCGCCGGCCGGGCCGCTCATCGCCGCCTCCACCCTTTTCGCATGGTTGCGCACGCAACCGGCAACCGGGCGCGCGGACAACCACGCATCTGCTCCCGCCATGAACGCCGATACCGGCCTGCCGCTTCCGCAACGCTACTGGGCGATCGTCTGCGTCGCACTGGGCATCACGCTCGCCGTGCTCGACGGCGCCATCGCGAACGTCGCGCTGCCGACGATCGCGCACGACCTGCACGCATCCGACGCCGCATCGATCTGGATCGTCAACGCGTACCAGCTCGCGGTCACGATCACGCTGCTGCCGCTCGCATCGCTCGGCGAGCGCATCGGATATCGCCGCATCTACATCGCGGGGCTCGCGCTGTTCACCGCGGCGTCGCTCGGCTGCGCGCTCGCGGGCTCACTGCCGATGCTGGCCGTGATGCGCGTGATCCAGGGCTTCGGCGCGGCCGGCATCATGAGCGTCAACGCGGCGCTCGTACGGATGATCTACCCGTCGTCGATGCTCGGGCGCGGGCTGTCGATCAACGCGATGGTGGTGGCGCTATCGTCGGCGATCGGGCCGACGGTCGCGTCCGCGATCCTGTCGTTCGCATCGTGGCCGTGGCTGTTCGCGGTCAACGTGCCGATCGGCATCGCCGCGGTACTCGGCAGCCTGCGCGCGCTGCCGGCCAACCCGCTGCACGATGCGCCGTACGATTTCCCGAGCGCGCTGATGAACGCGTGCGTGTTCGGGCTGCTGATCACCGCCGTGGACGGGCTCGGCCACGGCGAAGGCCATGCGTACGTCGCGGCCGAGCTGGCCATCGCGTTCGTCGTCGGCTACTTCTTCGTGAAGCGCCAGCTGTCGCAGCCGGCGCCACTGCTGCCGGTCGACCTGATGCGCATCCCGATGTTCGCGCTGTCGGTCTATACGTCGATGGCGTCGTTCACGTCGCAGATGCTCGCGTTCGTCGCGCTGCCGTTCTGGCTGCAGAATTCGCTCGGCTTCTCGCAGGTCGAGACGGGCCTGTACATGACGCCGTGGCCGCTCGTGATCGTGTTCGCCGCGCCGCTCGCAGGCGTGCTGTCGGATCGCTATTCAGCCGGCATCCTTGGCGGGATCGGGCTCGCGCTATTCGCGGCCGGGCTGTTGTCGCTCGCGACGATCGGCGCGCACCCGGGCACCGTCGATATCGTGTGGCGGATGGCGCTGTGCGGTGCGGGCTTCGGGTTGTTCCAGTCGCCGAACAACCGCGCGATGCTGTCGTCGGCGCCGCGCGAGCGCAGCGGTGGCGCGGGCGGCATGCTGAGCACCGCGCGGCTGACCGGGCAGACGCTTGGCGCCGCGCTCGTCGCATTGATTTTCGGGCTCGCGCCCGATCGCGGGCCGACGACTGCGCTCTATGTCGCCGCGACGTTCGCTGCGGTGGCCGCGGTCGTCAGCATGCTGCGCATCGCTTCGCCGCGGCCGGACGCGGCAACCTGACAGCGCCGTCCGTCGCGCGCCGCTTGCGGATGCCCGCGCGTCATTCGGCGCCGAGCGCGTCCGTCACGAAACGCACGCGCGCCTGCACGCTGTCGCGCGGCAATTCGATCAGCCGGTAGCCATATGTCGTATAGCACTCGACCATCGCGTCGTAGGTGCGCACGGCTTCCGCGAAATCCTGCCTGCGCTCGGTGTCCTGCATATAGATGTCGGGCCACGGCGGCGCGATGAACACGCGCGGGTGATAGCGGAAACGGCGGGCCGCTGCTTGCGCATGCGCGGGCACCGGCAGCCCCGCCAGTCTCAGGTAGCCGACCACGTCCGGCACGCCACGATCGAAGAACACGGGCCCGCGCGCGCGGCGCGCGAGATCGTATGAGCGCATCTCCCAGCTCAGCATCAGCTCGGCGAACGCGGCCGGGTCGCGCCATGGCAGCGCCTGACCGTCGATCGCCATCTGGTCGCGGATCACGCCACGGCCGGCTTCCTGCGAGCGCGAGAAACCGGCGTGCTCGAGCGCATCGAGCAACGTGCTCTTGCCCGAGCCAGGGCCGCCGGTCACGACGAAGAAGCGGCGCGTGGCATCGTCCTCAGCGCCGGGCGCCTGGCCGAAATCACGCATGCGCAACCCGCCGGCCCGCGCGCCGCGTGACCGACGCGGCGGCCGCGACACTGCGCAAGTCGGCAACGAACGTATCGCGCCAGACCGACAGGTCATTCACGCGCAGCCGCGCGAGGTTCTCCTCGTGGCGCGCCTGCCGCTCCGCGAGCGGCATCGACAGCGCGCGCTCGAGCGCCTCGGCCATCTGCGACAGGTCGTACGGATTGACGAGGAGCGCGCCGGTCAGCTCCGCTGCCGCGCCCGCGAACTCCGACAGCACGAGCACGCCCGGATCGGCCGGATCCTGCGACGCGACGTACTCCTTCGCGACGAGATTCATCCCGTCGCGCAACGGCGTCACGTAGCCCACCTGCGACATCCGGAAGAACGCCATCAGCAGGTTGCGCTCGTACTTGCGGTTCAGGTACTGGATCGGTGTCCAGTCAAGCTGCGAGAAGCGGCCGTTGATCCGGCCCGCCTCGCCTTCGAGCGTTTCGCGAATGTCCTGATAGGTCTTCACGTCGGAGCGCGTCGGCGGCGCGATCTGCAGGAGCGACACGCGCCCCTGCCAACCCGGCGCATTCGCGAGCATCCGCTCGAACGACTGGAAGCGCTCCACCAGCCCCTTCGAGTAATCGAGGCGGTCGACGCTCATCACCAGCTTGCGGCCGTCGAGCGCCTCGCGCAGCATCTTCACCGGCTTGCGCGTGCCGTACTGGACGGCCGCCTGCGCGATCGCGTCGGGATGCACGCCGATCGGATAGGCGGCAACCTTCACGACGCGACCGTGCGCGTGCAGCATCCCGTCGTCGCTCGCCGCACCGATCCCGCGCCGCTCGATGTAGTCGGTAAACGCCTGCTTGTCGGTCTCGGTCTGGAAGCCAGCGACGTCGTACGCGCACATGAACTTCACGAGTTCCTCGTGCGGCGGCACGAGACGCAGCATGTCGGGCGACGGAAACGGAATGTGCAGGAAAAAGCCGATCGGGTTCTTCACGCCGAGCTCGCGCAGGTAATGCGCGAACGGCAACAGGTGATAGTCGTGCACCCAGATCAGGTCGTCGGGGCGCAGCAATGCGGCAAGCTGCTTGGCGAGCATCGCGTTCACGCGGAGATAGCCCGCGTACTCCTGGCGGTCGAAGCGCGCGAGATCGCCGCGGTAATGGAACACCGGCCACAGCGTCGCGTTCGAGAAGCCGCGGTAGTACTGGTCGTAGTCGCGCCGGGTCAGCCCGACCGTCGCGTAGGTGACGTTGCCGTCCCGCTGGATCGCGGGCTCGGCGTCGGGCGCGCCGACGATCTCGCCGTTCCAGCCGAACCAGACGCCGCCCGTTTCCTTCAGCGCGTCCATCACGCCGACCGCCAGGCCACCCGCGCTCGGGCGCGTGTCCTCGCCGGCGGCGACACGGTTCGATACCACGATCAATCTGCTCATGCGGCTTCCCCTCCTCGATTCGATTGGCTGGCGCGCGACGCGCGCCACGGCGGACACGGCTCCTCGAAGGCGGCCGTGCAGCGATTCAGACGTGAGCAATGCAGGTGTGAAAGACAGCGGCCGAATGCGGCGGCAATGACATCAGGCGTCCTGCTCCTGGCCGAGATCCCGCTGATAGTCGAGCCCTTCCGGGCGAGCGCCGCCCTGGTTGTGATCGCCGTCGGACGGCGTCTCGCCCGGCGCGCCGGCAGGCGGTGACGGTGGCGCGTCGGTCCGCGGACGCGGGTGGTCTGCCGCTGGGTCCGGCGGCCGGGGCGAAAACCGTTTCGAACGACGCATGGCTGGGTGTCTCATGTGCGGCGCGGCCCGAGGCCGTCGTAGAAACATTCCATGACTCAAAAGTCTAGGTCGCTTCCTTGCATGCCAAGGTAACAATTGCCTTCAATTTGTAACGTTTCGACCCCTCTCGATTCATCTGTCCGACAATGGCGCCGCGCGCACGCGCGGCCTGCCGTCCGGCGATTTGTCAAAGCTTTGCAATTTTCCTATGACAATTGCGAAACAATGACGCGGCATGACGGCGTGCATGCGACGCCGCTCACCCAGACAGGACTTGCACTCAGGGATGAACAATCGTTTCGAATCGCGGCGCCGGGCCATGCCGGCGCGCGTCGTGCTGGCCGTGATCGCCACGGCCGCACTGCTGTCCGGCTGCAACTCGCTGTACAGCGAGGGCGCGACAGCCGGCGCCGGTATCGCGGGCGCCGCGATCGCCTCCAAGGTCACCAGCAACGCCGCCGTCGCGACGGGCATCGGCCTCGGCGCCGTCGCCGGCGCGCGAGCGGGCGTCCAGTACACGCAGCGCGTCGCACACCGCTACACACAGGACCAGATCGCAAAGGCCGCCGGCCCGCTCGACGTAGGCGGCGTCGCGCCGTGGTCGACGCACCACGCGTTCCCGATCGAGGACGACGAGCAGGGTCGCGTGACGGTCAGCCGGATGATCAGCATCGGCCCGCTCGACTGCAAGGAAATCGTGTTCGCGGTCGACACGCCCGCCAAGGGCGACAAGGCTGCGCAATCGGCGTTCTACGTCGCCACGATCTGCCGCGACGGCCCCGTGTGGAAATGGGCGTCGGCCGAACCGGCGACCGAACGCTGGGGCGCGCTGCAATGAGCGTCGCGCTTCGTATCGCGGCCATCGGCGCGCTGTGCGCGGCGACGGCCACGCTGTCGGGCTGCGGGTCGGTCGGCGCGGCGAGCGGCGCGCTCGCCGGCGCGGCGACGGGCCTCGTCACCGCGAACCCGGCGATCGGCGTCGGCGTCGGGATTGCCGTGCAGGCGGCGACCGACGAAGCCGTCAACCGCACGATGAAGCAGCTCCATCAGAACCAGCAGGACGCGATCGCGAAGGTGGCCGGCAGCCTGGCCGTCGGCGACGTGAAGCCGTGGAAGGTGAAGAACACGCTGCCGCTCGAAAACGGCGAAGGCGAAGTGCGCGTCACGCGCGCATACGCGTCGGCGCTCGCGATGTGCAAGGAATTCGCGTTCTCGGTGAAGGACGGCGACAAGGCCGACTGGTATTTCGCGAATGCGTGCCAGCAAGGCGCGCACTGGAAGTGGGCGTCGGCGGAACCGGCGGTCGACCGGTGGGGGAATCTGCAGTAACCGTGCGATGCGCGGCGCGTGACGTGCGGCGCATACACACATGCCGGGCCGTACGGCCCGGCAAGTCGATCAGGACTCGACGTCCTCGAGACTGAAAATCTCGGTCTGGTCGTTGTACGAAAAGATCTCGCCGTAACGGCCCCAGTCGATCACCGCGTCGAGCGTCTCCTCGGCGGCGCCGTCCGACAGGAAATCCTCCAGTTCCTGCTCGAAGCGCACGCGCGGCGCACGATGGCCCGGGCGCTCGTTCAGCACCTTCTTGATCCGCGCGGCGAGCGGCACATGCTTCAGCAGGTGATCCGCGAACATCAGCTTGCGCTCCTGCGTGCCGAATTCCGCGAACACGCGCCCCGGCGGCGTCAGGAACACGTCCCCTTCCCGCACGTCCGCGAAACCGAGGTACTGCAGCACTTCGGCGATCGGGAACAGGTCGTCGACCTCGAGGTGCAGCGTGCGCGCGATTTCCGGCATGTCCGCGCGGCCGTGGTAAGGCGCCATCGCAAGCGTCTCGATCAGGCCGGCCATCAGGTTGGTCGACACCTGCGGCAGCCAGCTGCCGAGCTCGAGCCCCTTCTTCGTCGCCTCGCCGGTCTGGCGGGCCGTCATCTTCGCGTAGATGTCGTCGACGAGCTTGCGGAACGCCGGGTCGAGCCGGTTGCGCGGATGCTTGAACGGCACCTTGATCTCGGCGATCACGCGGCCCGGGTTCGACGACAGCACGAGGATCCGGTCGCACATGAACACCGCTTCCTCGATGTTGTGCGTGACGATCAGCACCGACTTGATCGGCATGCGGCCCTGCGTCCACAGATCGAGCAGGTCGGTACGCAGCGTCTCGGCCGTCAGCACGTCGAGCGCGGAGAACGGCTCGTCCATCAGCAGGATCGTCGGATCGACGACGAGCGCGCGCGCAAAGCCCACGCGCTGGCGCATGCCGCCCGACAGTTCGCGCGGATACGCGTTCTCGAAGCCGTCGAGACCGATCAGGTCGATCGCGGCAAGCGCACGCTCGCGCCGCTCGCGTGCGCCGACGCCGAGTGCTTCAAGGCCGGCCTCCACGTTCTGCAGCACGGTGAGCCACGGGAACAGCGCGAAGGTCTGGAACACCATCGCGACGCCTTCGGCCGGGCCGCGCAGCGGCTGGCCGAGATAGGTCACTTCGCCGCCGGTCGGCTCGATCAGCCCGGCGATGATGCGCAGCAACGTCGACTTGCCCGAGCCGGAACGGCCGAGCAGCCCGACGATCTCGCCTTCGCGCAGCGACAGGTTCGCATCGTCGAGCACGAGCAGCTCGCCCTGCGTCTTGTTGAAGCCGCGACAGACATGATCGACGCGCAGGATTTCCTCACCGAGGCGCGGCGGTTGGTTCGTCTGGACGGGGGCGTTTACAGCATTCGGATTGTGCATCGCGTTTCGCTCTCAATCGGTCTCAGTCGAGCCGCAGCTTCGCTTCGGCGAAGGCATACAGCGGACGCCACAGCAGGCGGTTGAACAGGGTAACGAACAGGGACATCACGGCGATGCCCAGGATGATCTTCGGAAAATCGCCGGCCGCGGTGGTCTGCGCGATATAGGCGCCGAGGCCGTGCGCCTCGATCTTGGTATTGCCCCACTGCACGGCTTCCGACACGATGCTCGCGTTCCAGGCACCGCCCGATGCGGTGATCGCGCCGGTCACGTAGTACGGGAAGATACCGGGCAGGATCGCCTGCCGCCACCACTGCCAGCCACGAATGCGGAAGTTCGTCGCCGCTTCGCGATAGTCGTTCGGGTAGGACGTCGCGCCGGCAATTACGTTGAACAGGATATACCACTGGGTGCCGAGCACGATCAGCGGCGACAGCCAGATGTCGGGATTCAGGTGGAAGCGCGCGATCACGATCACGAACACCGGGAACAGCAGGTTCGCCGGGAACGCCGCGAGGAACTGCGCGAGCGGCTGCAGCTTTTCGGCGAGCTTCGGGCGCAGCCCGATCCACACACCGATCGGCACCCAGATCACCGATGCGATCGCGATCAGCACGACCACGCGCAGCAGCGTGATGAGCCCGAGCACGACCACATGGCCGACGTCGGTCATCGTCACCCCGGTCGACACGAAGCTGATGACGCGCCACACGATATACGCCGTGCCGATCAGCACGAGCACCGCCCACGCAATGTCGACCGTGCGCGACGCCTTCTTCTCGACTTTCGGCAGCGAAAAGCGCATCGCACCGGACAGCGGCAGGCGCAGCGGAATCCGCGCGGCTTTCGCGAAGAACCAGCCGGCCGGCACGAGCAGCTGATGAATCAGCCGTGTGCGGCGCACGAGGTCGAGCAGCCAGGACTGCGGTGCATCGCCCGACGCGGTGTTTTCCATCCGGAACTTGTCGGCCCACGCGATGAGCGGGCGGAACAGGAGCTGGTCGTACGCGAGGATCACGACGGTCATCGTGAGGATCACCCAGCCGATCGCACCGAGGTTCTTGTCCGAGATCGCCTGCGCGAGATACGCGCCGATGCCCGGCAGCGTGATGGTCTGGTTGCCGACGGTGATGGCCTCCGACGCGACGACGAAGAACCAGCCGCCCGACATCGACATCATCATGTTCCAGATCAGGCCCGGCATCGAGAACGGCACTTCGAGCTTCCAGAAGCGCTGCCACGAGGTCAGGTGGAAACCCCGCGACACTTCGTCCAGATCGCGCGGCACCGTGCGCAGCGACTGGTAGAAGCTGAACGTCATGTTCCACGCCTGGCTCGTGAAGATCGCGAAGATCGCCGCAAGCTCGGCGCCGAGCACGCGGCTCGGGAACAGCGCGAGGAAGAACGTGACCGTAAACGAGATGAAACCGAGCACCGGCACCGACTGCAGGATGTCGAGGATCGGGATCAGCACCATGCCGGCACGCCGGCTTTTCGCGGCGAACGTGCCGTAGATCAGCGTGAACGCAAGCGACGCGACCATCGCGGCGAGCATCCGCAGCGTGGTGCGCAACGCGTATTCGGGCAGGTTCGACGGGTCGAGCGAGATCTTCTGCGTCTGCAGCGTGCCGATCGGCGCCATCGTTTCGTGGAAACCGACGACCGCCATCGCGATCAGGCAGATGATCAGCGGAAACGCGATGAAATCCCACCGGTTCGGCAGCACACGCCACGCGGACGCGTTGGCGGTCCGGTTCGGATTGAAGAATCCGACGTCCATCAGGCGCTCTCCCCGGTAAGGCCGAACGAAGCCGGCAGTCGATGTTGATTCATGGCAAAGCGCACGGGTGCGGTAATTCGATTGACTGACGATCGCGAGCGCGCGGGGCGCCGCGCGTGCGTGCATGCGCTGCCGCGCCCCGGACGAGTCGGCCGCGACGGCACGACACTACACCAACCTGTATTTCAGGTACAACCGTCCGGGAACGGCGCGGGCGCTGCACGGATCGTGCCTGGCGGGCGCGTGGGCGGATGGCGGGTGCGTGGGTCGAGCAGCCCGGCCGCAGTCTTTCGGCCGGCATGCAGGCACGAATTATGCCGTGATCCGGCCCGCCCGGGAACCCGCCAGCCGCACGCGCGCGCAAACCCTGTCGGACGTCACCAGCCGGATACAACTAAGCGGGTATGATCAGGGCTGGCCCTTGGGGTCTGTTGCGGACGGTCCGATGGCAATGCATGCGCGTGCCCGATGTCAACAGGCCCTGGGGATCAATCGACGAGCGGGAGGAAAGGGAATGGCAGGAAACTTGGTGATCGTCTGCCGCGATCAGGATGCCGACGCGTTCTACGAATTGATGCAGGAGTACGGTTCGTTCCAGACGCGATTGTCGTCGACGGCGTGGTACCTGAACATGAACATCGTGCCTGAATCGCTGCAGGAGGAAATCCTGGAACGCCTCGGCCGGTATACGACCGTCTACATCTTCGAGGCCACCAGCGTGACCTACAACACCATCGACAGCAACGCGGCCGAGACGCTCGGTACGCTGTTCGGCGAATGATGCCGCGCGGCGCCGGCCCGGCCGGGCTGGCGCCGCAGCCGCTCATGCGGCCTGTGCGTGGCGTTCGTCCTTCGGCACGACCTCGAACGGGAATGTCATCGCGACGCGCAGGCCGCCTTCGGGGCGGTTGCCGATGTCGCACGCCCCGCCCAGCCTGAGAACGAGCCGCTCGACGATCGCGAGCCCGAGCCCGCTGTGGCCGTTGCCGCCGCGCGCGGGGTCGAGCCGCACAAACGGCCGCGTGGCCGCCGCGAGGTCGCGCGGCGCGATCCCGCCGCCGCTGTCGCTGACCGACAACACGTAGCCGGTCGACGTGCGCGCCGTCTCGACGAGCACGGGCGGCGCACCGTACGCATGGGCGTTGTCCAGCAGGTTCGACAGGATCCGGTCGAGCGTCGCCGTCGGCAGCCGGAAGCCCGGATCGGCGTCGAGCCGGGTCTGGACCGTCGGCGCATTCGGCGCGACCGCGCGATAGCTGCGCGCGATCCGCTCGCACGTCTGATCGACCGGCACCGGTTCGCTGCGATCGGACCCGCCGTGCGCAAACACCAGGAATTGATCCACGATGTGCGACATCGAATCGACGTCGCGCACGACGCCATCGCGCAACCGGACGTCGTCCATCATTTCCGCCCGCAGGCGCATCCGCGCAAGCGGCGTGCGCAGGTCGTGCGCCACGCCCGCCAGCATCACCGCACGGTCGCTCTCGGCTTGCGACACCTGTTCCACCATCTGGTTGAAGCCATGCGTGAGCTGGCGCAGCTCGCGCGGGCCGCGCTCGCGCAGCGGCGGCACCGGTTGGCCGCGGCCAAAGCGGCCGACCGCGCGCGCCAACGAACGCAGCGGCTGCTGCAGCTGCCAGGCGGCGAACAGCGCGGCGATCACGCCGGCCGAGAAGATCGTGCCGAGCCACAACAGCATCCGGTCGAGCGAGCGTGGCGGCCGCAGCGGCTGAACCGGCACCACGATCCAGTTGCGGTCGGTCGGCTCCTTCACCCACAGCACCGGCGGATGGCCGGGCGCGCCGATCTCGACGCGCGTGCCGGGCGGCATCCGCTCGCTGACGTCGTCGCGGAACCGCTTGAGCGGCGCCGGCAGGTTCTCGTCGCCGCCCTTCGGCACGTCGGCGCTGTCCGGCGTCACGAGCCGCACGCGCGACGGCAACGGCTGGTCGGGCGTGCGCTCGACGTGCTGGCGCACCGCGTCGACCAGGAACGCGGCCTCCTCGACCGCATAACGCGTCTGCATCTGGTTGCGCTCGAGCCGCATCGCGAAAAACCACGCGAAATGCGACAGGAGCAGGACGCCAACGACGAGCAGCGCAAGCCGCCCGAACAGCGAATCAATGGGTTTGCGCATGAGCCTCGCCGTCGGGCACGAATACGTAGCCGCGCCCGCGCACCGTCTGGATGAAGCGCGGCGTCGACGGATCCGTTTCGAGGATGCGGCGCAGGCGCCACACCTGGACGTCGATCCCGCGGTCGGTACCGTCGTACTCGGGCCCGTGCAGCAGCTCGAGCAGCCGCTCGCGCGTGAGCGTACGCAGCGCGTGGTTCACGAAAATCTTCAGCAGCGCGAATTCGCTGCTCGACAGCGTGGCCGGCTTGCCGTCGACCGACAGCGTGCGCGCCTGGAAGTCGAGCACGAAGCGGCCGAACGCGAACGGCTCGCGCTGTTCGGGCGCCGCGGCCGACGGCGTCGCGCGGCGGCGGCGCAGCACGGCCTGCACGCGCGCGAGCAGCTCGCGCGGGTTGAACGGCTTGCCGAGGTAGTCGTCCGCGCCGAGTTCGAGCCCGACGATGCGGTCGACGTCGTCCGCGCGGGCGGTCAGCATGATCACGGGGATGTCGTCGCCGGCCGCGCGCAACTGGCGCAGCGCGGTCAGGCCGTCGACGCCCGGCATCATCAGGTCCAGCACGATCAGGTCGGGCCGCTCGCGCTCGAGGCGCTTCTCGAGCGTCGCCGCGTCGTGCAGCACGGACACTTCCATCCCCTGGCGCACGAGGTAGTCGCGCAGCAGGTCTCGGAGTTCTTGGTCGTCGTCGACGATGAGGATCTGGGTAGTCATGGCTCGAAGTTTACCGCGCGAGGGCGGAGTCAAAGAACGAAACAAAGGGACGAAAGGGTTACTGCGGGTTACCGCGCAAGCCAAGTGTAATGCGCGGTAACCCGGCGACCGCCCCACGTAACACCGGCAGCGGCCTGCATCGCTAACCTGCGTCTTACCGGATGTGGTACTTGGCGTTCCCGGTACCGCATCGCCGGACCCTTTGGATACAAGGAGTTTCTGAAATGTATAAGAAGACTTCCCGCGTGGCCATCGCGGCCGCCACCGTGCTCGCTCTCGCATTCGGCACCGCGCATGCCGCGCAGCCCAACGACATGCCGCCTCCGGGCGGCCCCGGCGCCCACCAGATGCACGGCGGGCACGAAGGCGGCCCGTTCCGCGCAATCATGAAACTGCACGACCAGCTGAAGCTCAATGCGTCGCAGGAGCAGCAATGGCAGGCGGCCGTCAACACGATGAAGCAGAATCGTGAAGCGATGCGCAAGAGCCACGAGCAGATGCGCGAGCAGTTCAAGGCGCAGCAGAACCAGCCGATCCTCGACCTGAGCGCGATGCACTCGGCACGCCAGCAGGCCGAGTCGCAGAACGCGCAACTACGCGAGCAGACGTCCGCCGCGTGGCTCACGTTCTACAACGGGCTGAACGACCAGCAGAAGACGATGGTCAGCACGGCGCTCAAACAGCAGTTCGCGAAGATGGAACAGCGCCACGAGAAGATGAAGGAGCGCTGGCAGCAGCATCGCGCGGCCAAGGCCGCGTCGGCGCCGGCGCAGTAAGCCGGCGGGCCGCTACCCGGAGCGGCATCGAAGGGGACGCGGGCACTGGCCCGCGTCCCCTTTTTGCGTTTCAGGCCACGTCGAACAGCAGCACCTCGGCCGCCCGGCCGCGCGCGAACGACACCGCGTCCACACCGCCGATCCGTGCGCCGTCGCCCGCGGCCAGCGCGTGGCCGTTCACCTCGAGGTCGCCGCGCACCACGTGCACGTATGCGCGGCGCCCGGCCGGCACGTCGAACGCCGCCGCTTCATCGCCGTCGATCAGCCCCGCGAAGATGCGTGCGTCCGCCCCCATCGACAGCGCCCCATCGCCACCGTCCGGCGCCGCCAACAGCCGCAGCCGCCCGCGTTTCTCGTCGTCGGCAAAGCGCGTCTGCACGTAGCCGGGACGGCCGCCGGCCCCGGCCGGCGCAAGCCAGATCCGCAGCAGGCGCAACGGCTCGTCACGCGACGTGTTGGTCTCGCTCAGCATGACGCCGGTGCCGGCGCTCATGCGCTGTACGCCGCCCGCGCGGACGATCGCCCCGTTGCCGAGGCTGTCGCGATGCGCGAGCGCGCCGTCGAGCACGTAGGTAACGATTTCCGCGTCGCGGTACGGCCGCATCCCGTAGCCGCGGGTCGGTGCGATGCATTCCTCGTTCAGTTCGCGCAACGCGCCAAACGCCGACGGCCCGCTCCGGCCGGACGCCCGGGGAAAGCTGTGACGGAATTCGTGCCAGCCATGGCTGCGCTGGTCGCGATCGGCGGCGCGGCGGATCTGGAACATGGGACGGACACTCCGTGAGATGCGTGGTTCTGGCATGCCGTCACTGTATGAGTGTGCCAATCGCGCCACAATCCGCCGCCTGCGCACCGCATCGTTGCACCAGCGGATGCAATTTATGCAATGCCCATTGCGAATGCAGCGATTATCGCAACAGCCGGATCAATGTGTCGAAGAATCGATCGGTCCGCCCGGATTGCCGGTTTCCGGGTATCGCGTTCGGGTAAAATACCGGCCTTTTGGCGTTCGCCGTTGCGGCGGCCGCCATTGCCAGAGCGCCGATCGGCGATTTTTGGCCGTCTAGAATACGCCGCGACGCCCGTTCCAACCGGCCGCGAGCGCTCCCGGAAAGTCAGCAACAGAAGGATGGAAATGAAGAAGGCCGCCCTGTGCGCCGCCCTCGCCCTCGTGGCGGGCAGCGCCTTCGCGAAGGAGTGGAAGACCGTGCGGATCGGCGTCGACGCCAGCTACCCGCCGTTCGAGTCGACCGCGCCGAGCGGCGAGATCGTCGGCTTCGACGTCGATCTCACCAAGGAAATCTGCAAGCGAATCAACGTGAAATGCGTGTGGGTGGCGCAGGATCTCGACGGGATCATCCCGGCGCTGAAGGCGAAGAAGTACGACGTCATCGTGTCGTCGCTGACCGTCACGGACAAGCGCCGCGAACAGATCGACTTCTCCGACAAGGTATACGACGCGCCGGCGCGGATGATCGCGAAGACCGGCTCGCCGCTGCTGCCGACGATCGCATCGCTGAAGGGCAAGCGCGTGGGCGTCGAGCAGGGCTCGACCCAGGAAACCTACGCGAAGGCGTACTGGGAGCCGCAGGGCGTGACGATCATTCCTTACCAGAACCAGGACCAGGTCTATGCCGATCTCGGCTCGGGCCGTCTCGACGCGACGCTGCAGGACGAGCTGCAAGCCGACTACGGTTTCCTGCGCACGCCGCGCGGCAAGGGCTTCGCGTTCGCCGGGCCGGAAGTGAAGGATCCGAAGACGATCGGCGACGGCACCGCGATCGGCCTGCGCAAGGAAGACACGGACCTGAAGCTCAAGATCAACAAGGCGCTGGCCGACATGCACAAGGACGGCACGTACGACCGGCTGTCGCACAAGTATTTCGCGTTCAGCGTCTATTCCGCTTCGGCCCGCTGAGCGACGCAAAGAAGCGACAACGGATGCGGGGGCGGCCCCGCATCCGCGCAGTACAGGCAGTCGACCACGCGCCGTCCGCCCCCTCGTCCGCCGCTCGCGCGGCGGACAGGCCCGGCACCGTTGCCGGGGCGGACGGTCATGATACGCACGGGGCGTTCCGCGCAGCTTGGCGGACGCGTCTTTCGCGGCGCACCGCGTGCGCCCTAAGGGACCACACCAGGGACCACATATGTTTCTACAAGGTTACGGCCCGCTGATCCTCGCTGGCACCTGGCAAACCGTCAAGCTGGCGGTGCTTTCGCTTGCGCTGTCGTTCCTGCTGGGCCTGCTCGGCGCGGGCGCGAAGCTGTCGCGCAACCGGTTCACGAACGGCGTCGGCACCGTCTACACGACGCTGATCCGCGGCGTGCCCGACCTCGTGCTGATGCTGCTGCTGTTCTACAGCCTGCAGATCTGGCTGAACATGGCGACCGACGCACTCGGCTGGGACCAGATCGACATCGACCCGTTCCTCGCCGGCGTGCTCGTGCTCGGCTTCATCTACGGCGCGTACTTCACCGAGACGTTCCGCGGCGCGTTCCTGTCGGTGCCGCGCGGCCAGCTCGAGGCCGGCAGCGCGTACGGGATGACGAGCTGGCAGGTGTTCACGCGGATCATGTTCCCGCAGATGATGCGCTTCGCGCTGCCGGGCATCGGCAACAACTGGCAGGTGCTCGTGAAGTCGACCGCGCTCGTGTCGATCATCGGCCTCGCCGACGTCGTGAAGGCGTCGCAGGATGCCGGCAAGGGCACGCTGCGGTTCTTCTTCTTCACGCTGATCGCGGGCGCCGTCTACCTCGCGATCACGACGATCTCGAACTTCGTGCTGATGTGGCTCGAAAAGCGCTACTCGACCGGCGTCCGCAAGGCTGACCTATGATCGAACTCATCCAAGAATACTGGCGCAACTATCTCTACACCGACGGCTATCGCATCACCGGTGTCGCGATCACGCTGTGGTTGCTGGTCGTGTCGATCGGCCTCGGCTTCTGCCTGTCGATACCGCTCGCGGTCGCGCGCGTGTCGAAGAAGAAGTGGCTGTCGAGCGCCGTGTGGCTCTACACGTACGTGTTCCGCGGCACGCCGCTCTACGTGCAGCTGCTGCTCTGCTACACGGGCCTCTATAGCCTGCAGGCCGTGCGCGGCACGCCGATGCTCGACGCGTTCTTCCGCGACGGGATGCACTGCACGCTGCTCGCGTTCACGCTGAACACCTGCGCGTACACCACCGAGATCTTCGCGGGCGCGATCAAGGCGACGTCGTACGGCGAGATCGAAGCCGCGCGCGCGTACGGGATGTCGACGTTCACGATGTATCGCCGCGTGATCCTGCCGTCGGCGCTGCGCCGCGCGCTGCCGCTGTACAGCAACGAAGTGATCCTGATGCTGCACGCGACCACCGTCGCCTTCACCGCGACCGTGCCGGACATCCTGAAGATCGCCCGCGACGTCAACTCGGCGACCTACATGTCGTTCCATGCGTTCGGCATCGCCGCCCTGCTCTATCTCGTGATCTCGTTCACGCTCGTGTGGCTGTTCCGCCAGGCCGAGCGCCGCTGGCTCGCGTATCTGCGCCCGCAAGGCAAGTAAGTTTTCGCAGGACTATTGATGAATTCCCAGACTCAGAAGCTTTTCGTCGACGATCTGCACAAGCGGTACGGCGACAACGAGGTGCTCAAGGGCGTGTCGCTGAAGGCGAACTCGGGCGACGTGATCAGCGTGATCGGCTCGTCCGGCTCCGGCAAGAGCACGATGCTCCGCTGCATCAACTTCCTCGAACAGCCGAACGCGGGCCGCATCTTCGTCGACGGCGAGGAAGTGCGCACCGCGCTCGACAAGACGGGCGCGCTGCGCGCGGCCGATCCGAAGCAGCTGCAGCGCGTGCGCACCAAGCTGTCGATGGTGTTCCAGCACTTCAATCTCTGGTCGCACATGAACGTGATCGAGAACGTGATGGAAGCGCCCGTCAACGTGCTCGGCATTCCGAAGAAGGAAGCCGAGGAGCGCGCCCGCGCGTATCTCGAGAAAGTCGGCCTCGCGCCGCGCGTCGAGAAGCAGTATCCGTCGCACCTGTCGGGCGGCCAGCAGCAGCGCGTGGCGATTGCGCGCGCGCTGGCGATGCATCCGGACGTGATGCTGTTCGACGAGCCGACGTCGGCGCTCGACCCGGAGCTGGTGGGCGAAGTGCTGAAGGTGATGCAGAAGCTCGCCGAGGAAGGCCGCACGATGATCGTCGTCACGCACGAGATGGGTTTCGCGCGCAACGTGTCGAATCACGTGATGTTCCTGCACCAGGGCCGCGTCGAGGAAGAAGGCGTGCCGTCCGAGGTGTTCGCCAACCCGAAGAGCGAACGCCTGCGCGGGTTCCTGTCGGGCAGCCTCAAGTAACGCACGCCGCACGAGCGGGCGCCCGCGGTTCGCCGCGCGGCGCCCGTTTTGCGTTTACGCGGTCACCGGCGCGCTGTCGGCGAACGCGCGCAGTTCGTCGCCCGCGAGCCGGTAGCGCACCCATTCGCTCTGCGGCGCCGCGCCGACGCTCTCGTAGAAGCGGATCGCCGGCTCGTTCCAGTCGAGCACGCTCCACTCGAAACGCCCGCAGCCCGACTCGACCGCGATCCGCGCGAGCGCCTTCAAGAGCCGCAGCCCGGCGCCCGCGCCACGAAAACGCGGCGACACGTACAGATCCTCGAGATACAGCCCCTGCCGGGCAAGCCACGTCGAATACGAGAAGAAATACACGGCGAAGCCGGCCGGCTCGCCGTCGACCTCACACATCAGCGCGCGCGCCGGCGATCCCTCGCCGAACAGGCTGCGCTCGAGCGACGCGGGCGTCGCGATCACTTCGTGTTCGGCCTTCTCGTAGATGGCCAGTTCGGTGATGAAACGCAGGATCTGCGGCACGTCGGCGACGGTGGCGGAACGGATGTCGATTTGCACGGGGTGAGCCCTCCTCCGGCCCTGACTTGAAACGGAACACGGCGCCGCGCAGCCGCGCTGGCGCCGATCAGATCGTCATGCTACGTTCACGCTGCGCCTGCAGGAAGTGCAGTTTCTTCATCTGGACCTGAATATGATGCATCCCGATCTGCGCCGCCTCGACCTGAACCTGCTGCTCGTGTTCGATGCGCTGTACCGTCACCGCTCCGTCGCAGCGGCCGCACACGAACTCGCATTGAGCCCGTCCGCGCTGAGCCACGC
The DNA here is from genome assembly GCF_902833075.1 of Burkholderia sp. BCC0405. NCBI lineage: Bacteria > Pseudomonadati > Pseudomonadota > Betaproteobacteria > Burkholderiales > Burkholderiaceae > Burkholderia > Burkholderia sp. BCC0405. The sequence goes on along the minus strand of NZ_CADFEO010000002.1, from coordinate 282,088 downwards.
GCTTGCACGGCTGCGCGAAGCGATCGGCGACGCGCTGTTCGTGCGCCTCGGCAACGAGATGCAGCCTACCGTGCGCGCCGACGACATCGCCACCTGGGCCGGCGACGCGCTCGACGCGATGTCGAAGGGGCTCGCCCGCGCGCGCCGCTTCGATCCCGCGCATAGCGACCGCACGTTCGTGTTCGCGGCGACCGACTACACGGCATTCGCCGTGCTGCCGGCGTTTCTCGCCCGCATCCAGCATGTGGCACCACGCTTGCGGATCCGCGTCATCCATTCCGACCGGAAGATTTCCGTCGACGAACTCGCGGCCGGCCGCATCGATTTCGCGCTCGGCTACCACGAGGAATCGGCGGCCGACGCACCGGGCATCGAGGACTTCGACTGGTTCTCCGACGACTACGTCGTGATCGCGAGCGCCACGCATCCGGACATCCGCCGGCGGCTGACGCTCGACCAGTACCTGGCGGCACGCCATGTGGTCGTCACGCCGTGGAACGAGTCGCGCGGCGTCGTCGACCATGTGCTCGACCGGCTCGGCCTCGCGCGCCAGGTCGCCGTGCAGTTGCCGACCGTGCTGGCCGCGCCGTTCGTGATCGCGGAATCCGCGCTGCTGATGACCGTGCCGCACCGCGCCGCGCAGGCGCTGCGGCACGCGGCGCCGATCCGCATCTTTCCGGCGCCGTTCGAGATCCCGCGCTACACCGTGAAGGTCTACTCGCACGCGAAACATGCGCGCACCGATGCGCATCGCTGGATTCGCGCGCAGTTGCTCGACGCAAGGCCGGAGCCTGCCTGACCGACCGCCGGCGCATCGCGTTGCGCGTTGCGCGTTGCCGAGCAGGCTCGACAAGCACCGGCCGGCGACGTCCGGCAGCCGCCTATTCATTACGAAATACTTACCAATTCCTCATGTCGGGCGTTTACGCTCGCGCCCTCGCGACGTCAATAGTGGCAATCCTTGACCCCTGTTTGTGAAATCCGTGTCTTCCTTGCGGGACAAGGGTTTTCCGTTAATTGCAAACCCTCGGCGCATCGGTTGCGCACCGTGTTGCATGGCAATTTGACGACAGGTGTTAGTCAAACAACGATTTCCATCGCCACAAAATTGTATTTTTGCTAAATTAGTAACCAAAGTAGCAAAACGAAGTTCGTGAAATGTAGTTTAGCTTCACGACACTACAAGGAGACCCCGCAGGCCGACCCGGCTGCGCGGGACCAATCAACGGTTTTCCGTCCGCTTGCCCGCGTGCTGCGCTTACCGGCCCTGCACGAGGTCTCCCTGGTTATCCCGCTTTTGCCCGGCGCTCGCGCTCCGGGCATCTCGTGCAGTCTGGGTTGACTTTTTGACAGGGTATGGAGGAGATGATGAAGAAAGCTTTGGTCGCGGCCGCGCTGATGGCTGCTGGGGTGGTGACGGCGCACGCGCAGAGCAGCGTCACGCTGTATGGTCGCCTGGATGCCGGCCTCGAGTACTTGAACGGCCTGCAAAACGGCCACCAAGTGCGCGCGGAAAGCGGCGACTGGGGCACGAGCCTCTGGGGCTTGAAGGGCACCGAGGACATCGGCGGCGGCAACAAGATCCTGTTCCACCTGGAAGGTGCGTTCAACACGATGAACGGCGGCCTCGGCACGAGCGGCTCGATCTGGGATCGTTTCGCAACCGTCGGCATCTCGAACGACCACTACGGTACGCTGCTGTTGGGTCGCGAACTCGCGATCGCCAACGGCGTGTGGGACTTCGACCCGTTCGGCCAGTCGGCCTGGTCGACGGCATCGCTGGTGCGCGGCCGCAACTGGAACAAGACCAGCAACAACGTGTCGTACCAGTCGCCGCAGTTCTACGGCCTCGACTTCTACGGCCAGTTCTCGTTCTCGAACTCGACCAGCTTCAACGGCAACACGACGGCCGGCGCAGCGGGCCGTGCAGCAGGCGCACAGATCACGTACACGAACTCGCTGTTCCAGCTGCGCGGCATCTACGACGAAACGCGCGACAGCAACGGCCGCTTCTCGGACGTGTTCAACTACTCGCGTGAATACTTCGCGGGCGTGAACGTGTTCCTCGGCCAGTTCAAGCTGCAGGCGGCCTACCAGGCATCGCGTGCGGACGGCAGCGGCGGCCCGGCAGTCAATGCCGGCATCACCGGCACGCAGCAGGTCTGGGGCGGCGTGACGTGGCAAGCTACGCCGGCAGCGGCGCTGATCGCGGCTGCATATCACGTGAATGCCAACAACGGCGGCGGCAACGCGAACATCTACACGGTCGGCGGCTCGTACAACATCTCGAAGCGCACGCTGTTCGACCTGCAGGTCGCGACGGTGCGCAACAGCAAGAACGCCAACTTCGGCCTGAACGCGAACGGCGCCGGTACGGCCGTGTCGACGGGCAACCCGAATCCGGGCGGCAGCCAGACCGGCGTCTACGCCGGCATCCAGCACCTGTTCTGATCAGACGCCGTTCTCAAAGAATCGATTCGACGACGTTTTCCACGCTGCTGCGAGAGGCGCGTATCGGTGCGGTACCCAACCGGGTATCGCACCGTTTTTTATTGGCGGGCCGGTTTCGTGCGGCCCACTGACGAATGCGGCGCTCAGACGGCCGCTTCGTTCTCCTCGCCGGTGCGGATGCGGATCACGCGCTCGACGTCCGACACGAAGATCTTGCCGTCGCCGATCTTGCCGGTGCGCGCCGCGCCGATCACAGCATCGATCACCTGGTCGACCTGCGCTTCCGCGACGACCACCTCGATCTTCATCTTCGGCAGGAAATCGACGACGTATTCGGCGCCGCGATACAGCTCGGTATGGCCCTTCTGGCGGCCGAAGCCCTTCACTTCCGTCACGGTCAGGCCCGTGAGACCCACTTCGGCGAGCGCTTCGCGGACTTCGTCCAGCTTGAACGGCTTGATGATGGCGGTGATGCGTTTCATGATGGTTGTCCCTCAATGCTCGTTTGGATGAAAAATCGCGATCCCGATTGTAAGCCGGCGAGCCGCGCACGGCGCGACACGGCTCAATCGAGCCGTTCGGTAAAGCGTGACGTGATCGGGTAGCGCCAGTCGCGCCCGAATGCGCGATGCGTGACGCGAATGCCGATCGGCGCCTGGCGGCGCTTGTATTCGTTGATCTTGATGAGCCGCGTCACGCGCTCGACGTCGGCCTGGGCATAACCCGCCGCGACGATCTCGGCGAGCGGCCGGTCCTCTTCCATGTACATCCGCATGATCGCGTCGAGCACGTCGTACGGCGGCAGGCTGTCCTGGTCGGTCTGGTTCTCGCGCAGCTCGGCCGACGGCGCGCGCGTGAGGATCCGCTCGGGGATCACGTCGCGCAGCAGGTAATCGGCCGTTTCGTTGCGATAGCGGCAGAGCCGGTACACGAGCGTCTTCGCGATGTCCTTGATCACCGCGAACCCGCCGGCCATGTCGCCGTACAGCGTGCAGTAGCCGACCGCCATCTCGCTCTTGTTGCCGGTCGTCAGCACGATCGAGCCGAACTTGTTCGACAGCGCCATCAGCAGCGTGCCGCGGATGCGCGCCTGGATGTTTTCTTCCGTCGCGTCTTCCGCGCGGCCCGCGAACTCGCCCGCGAGCGATGCGCGGAACGCGTCGAACATCGGCGCGATCGTGATCTCGTCGTAGCGCACGCCGACGCGCCGCGCCATTTCCGCCGCGTCGGTGGTCGAGATGTCGGCCGTGAAGCGCGACGGCATCATCACCGCGCGCACGCGCTCGGGCCCGAGCGCATCGCATGCAACGGCCAGCACCAGCGCCGAATCGACGCCGCCCGACAGTCCGATCAACGCGCCCGGAAACCCGTTCTTGCCGATGTAGTCGCGCACGCCCGTCACGAGCGCGCGGTACACCTGCGCCTCCGTCGACAGCTCGGGCGCGATCGCGCCCGGCAGCGGCCGCGGGCCGTCGAATTCGACGATCGCGTGCCCTTCGTCGAACTGCGGCATCTTCGCGACCAGCGCGCCCTGCGCGTCGAGCACGAACGAGCCGCCGTCGAACACGAGCTCGTCCTGCCCGCCGACGAGGTTCACGTACACCATCGGCAGCCCGGTTTCGCGAATCCGCGCGCGCAGGATGTCGAAACGCACCGCTTCCTTGTTCATGTGGTACGGCGAGCCGTTCGGGATCAGCAGCACCTGCGCGCCGGCAGCCTTCGCGATCTGCGCGGCCGATGCGTGCCACGCGTCCTCGCAGATGATCACGCCGAATTTCACGCCGTTCAGATCGAACACGAGCGGCTCGGCGTCCGTCGCGAAGTAGCGCTTCTCGTCGAACACCTCGGCGTTCGGCAGATCCTGCTTGCGGTAGGTGCCGACGATCTCGCCGCCGACGATCAGCGATGCCGCGTTGTAGGTATCGGTGGGCGGCACGCCGCGCTCGATCGGGCGGTTTGCATTACCATCGACGGCTGACGCGTGCATGCCTTCGCCTGCGCCGCGCAGCGGATGGCCGACCAGCACCGCGAGCCCGTCGAACGCCTTCAGGGCGTCGGCGAGCGCGTCGAGCGCAGCCGCGGCCGCCGCGTAGAACGCGGGCCGCAGCAGCAGGTCTTCCGGCGGATAGCCGGACAGCGCGAGTTCCGGCGCGACCATCAGCCGCGCACCATCGTTGTGCGCGGCGCGTGCGGCCGCGACGATCCGCGCGACGTTGCCGGCGAAGTCGCCGACGGTGACGTTGATCTGGGCGAGAGCGAGTCGGGTCTTCATGGCGGGATCGGCGCAGCCCGGCGGCGCGCCCTGAACGGCTGACGAAAACGTCCCGGTGCGGGCCGCGCAGGCCCGCGCATCCGGCGACACAGAATGGTACGGATTCACGCTTGAAACACGAACGCATCGATTATCGCACGGGCATCCTGTCGTCCCCCGCGGAGGTGCCGGCCGAGGAATGGAACGCGCTGCTTGCCCGCGACGCGCAGCCGACGCCCTTCCTGCGCCACGAATTCCTCGACGCGCTGCACGTCGCGCGCTGCGCGGTCGACGATACCGGCTGGTCACCCCGCTTCGTCACGCTGACCGACCCGCGCACCGGCCGCCTCGCGGCCGCCGCGCCCGTCTATGCGAAACAGCATTCGTACGGCGAATACGTGTTCGACTGGGCGTGGGCCGACGCGTACCAGCGCAACGACCTGCCCTACTACCCGAAGCTGCTGTGCGCGGTGCCGTTCACGCCCGTGCAGGGCACGCGCCTGCTCGCGGCCGACGACGACGCGCGCCGCCGGCTCGCGGCCACGCTGCTCGCCTTCGCCGAGCAGAGCGACGTGTCGTCGCTGCACGTGCTGTTCCCGACCGGCGACGAAGCGGCGCTCCTCGAATCGATGGGGATGATGCTGCGCGAAGGCGTGCAGTTCCACTGGATCAACGACGGCTACCGCCACTTCGACGATTTCCTCGCCACGCTCGAGCAGAAGAAACGCAAGAACATCCGCGCGGAGCGGCGCAAGGTGCACGATGCGGGCGTGACGTTCCGGCGGCTCACCGGCGACCGGATCACCGACGCCGACTGGCGGTTCTTCTCGCGCTGCTACCGGCAGACCTATCGCGAACACTATTCGAGCCCGTACCTGAACCTCGACTTCTTCCGCACGATCGGCGCGACGATGCCCGAGAACCTGCTGCTCGTGATCGCGGAAGCCAACGGCCAGCCGATCGCGAGTGCGCTCGCCGTCTACCGGCGCGGCGAAAACGGCGGCGGCACGCTGTACGGCCGCTACTGGGGCGCGGTCGAACATGTGCCGTGCCTGCATTTCGAAACGGCCTACTACCAGTTGCTCGAATTCTGCATCGAGGCCGGGCTCGATACGTTCGAAGGCGGCGCGCAAGGCGAACACAAGCTCGCGCGCGGCTTCCTGCCGACCGTCACGCACTCCGCGCACTGGCTCGCGCACCCGGCGTTCTCGGACGCGGTCGCGCGCTTTCTCGAACGCGAGACCGAGCATATTCACGCGTACGTCGACGAACTGCGCGAACACGATCCGTTCCGGCGCGGCACCGGGTAACGCGAGACGGCTCGCGCGCCGGCCCGCATCGGAAGCATCCGGCGCGTGGCCGGCCGGGGCGCCGCCCCGGGCCCGCCCGATGCATGACGCGGCCGGTCAGCGCGCCGCGAGCGACACCGCCCGCGACAGCGCCTGCGGATCGCGCGACGACGCGGCGGCCGTGAGCGTATAGCTGCCCGCACTGACCCGCCATGCATGCGTGGTCACGTCCCAGGTCGCGAAACGCTGCGACGGAATCGCAATGCCGACCGTGCGCGCCTCGCCCGGCTGCAGCGCGACCTTGGTCCAGCCGACCAGCCGCTTCGGCGGTTCGCCGAGCGATGCGGGCAGCGCCGCATAGACCTGCACCGTCTGCACGCCGGCCCGCGCGCCCGTGTTCGTCACGGTCACGCCGACCGTCACGTTGCCCGATGCATCGGCCGCCGCGGTCATCCCGGAAAGCGCGTACGTCGTGTACGACAGACCGTAGCCGAACGGGAACAGCGGCTCGATTCCCTTCGCGTCGAACCAGCGATAACCGTACGCGAGGCCTTCCGCATAGACCGATTGCTGGCTCGCCGGATCGATCGCCGGTTGCGGCAGGTCGGCTTCCTGCTTCGGGAACGTCAGCGGCAGCCGGCCCGACGGGTTCGCATCGCCGAACAGCAGGTCGGCGATCGCCTGGCCGCCCTGCACGCCCGGATACCACGCTTCGAGCACGCCATGCACGTTCGCGAGCCACGGCATCAGCACGGGGCTGCCGTTCTCGAGCACGACGATCGTGCGCTTCGCCTTCGCCGCGACCGCGGCGATCAGCGCGTTCTGGTCGTACTGCTGGTTGTACGGATCGGCCTTCGCGTCGGGCAGCGACAGGCTCGCCAGGTCAAGCCCTTCCGTCTGCCACTGCGTCGCGAACACGATCGCGACATCGGCCTGCGCGGCCGCGCTCGCCGCGGCATTCGCGTCGGTTCCGTCGAGATAGCCGACCGACGCGTTCGGCGCCTTCGCGCGGATCGCCGCGAGCGGCGCGGACTTGTACCAGGTCGCGCAACCGCCGAACAGCATACCGGCCGGTTGCTGACAGGTCGTCACCGCATTGCCGTCGATCGCCGGCACCGCGCCCGAGCCGCCGCCCGACAGCACGCCCGCGTCCGCATGCCCGCCGATCACGACCACCGACTTCAGCGCGCCGGCCGCCAGCGGCAGCACGGGCTGCGCATCGCCGGGCGCGGCCGCATTCTTCAGCAGCACCGCGGATTGCCGCGCGATCGCGAGCGCATCGGCATTGCCCGCGGCCTCGTCGATCGCGCCGCCCGCCTTCGGCGGCGCGTCCATCACGCCGATGCGGATCAGCGTGCGCAGCTTGCGCTGCACCATGTCGTTCAGCCGCGACGCAGACACGCTGCCGGCCTGCAGCGCCGCGCGCAGCTTCGTATTGAAGTACGAGCCGAGCGGTGCGTTGCCGTCGTCGGCCGCGCCCGGCTGTTCCTCGTCGAGCCCCGCCTGCACGGCCGCGACCGTCGAATGCGTCGCGCCCCAGTCCGACTGCACGACGCCCTTGAAGCCCCATTCGTTCTTCAGCACCGTCGTCAGCAGATACGGGTTCTCGCACGCATACACGCCGTTCAGCTTGTTGTACGAGCACATCACGTTGCCCGGCCGGCCGTCCTTCACGCCGATCTCGAACGCGAGCAGCTCGGCCTCGCGCATGGTTCGCTCGTCGACGACCGAATCGACCGTCATCCGGTTGGTTTCCTGGTCGTTGAACGCGAAATGCTTGATCGTCGCGATCACCTTCTGCGCCTGCGTCGCCTGCGTGCGCGCGGCGCCAAGCGTGCCCGCGAGCACCGGATCCTCGCCCATGTATTCGAACGTGCGGCCGTTGCGCGGCTCGCGCGCAAGGTTCACGCCGCCGCCGAGCCCTTCCGCGAAGCCGAGCGCGCGCAATTCGAGCGCGATGCGCGTGCCGTAGGTGCCGGCGAGCGCCGGATCCCACGTCGCCGCGAGCGCGACCGGCGCGGGCAGCGCGGTCACGCGCGCATTCTTCACGTTCACGCCGCCTGCCGAATCGGCGCTGCTGACGCCCGGAATGCCGAGCCGCGGCACGCCCGGGATGTAGCTCGCGCCGTTCAGCGCGTCGGCCGGAAACGGGCCGCCCAGGTCGAGTGCGGGCATTCCCGTGCCGTGCACGAGCTGCAGCTTCTCGTCGGTCGTCAGTTGCGCGACGAGCGCGGCCGCGCGCTGGTCGGCCGCGGCGTCGGGGTCGGCCGGCGCGGCCGGGCCTGCGTGGATGTCGTCGCCGCCGCACGACGCGAGCAGCACCGTGAGCGCACACGCGGACGCAATCGTCGAACACCGGAACAGCGAAGTTTTCATTGATCCTCCTGAATCGATCTGTTGTACTGGTCGCCACACTCCAGCGTCCGAGTCTAAGAATCGACCGGTCACCACGCTTGACCGGCAGGAGCATGCGTTGACCTCTCGCAGCGGGGACAAACCCGAACGGCATGACGACAGGGAGACAGGCATGGAGCTGCGACAGAAATCGGTATCCGTCCGGATATACCGCTGGCTGTGCGAAGACGCGCGCGCGAACGGCGTCGACATCGCCCCGCTATACGAGACGCTCGGCATCGGGCCGGCCGAGCTCGCCGACAACACGCGCCGCATCGCGGGCGACCGGCACGTCGCCGCGATGCGGCTGACGAGCGCGTGGCCGCTGTCCTGGTACCGCTCGCCGCCGCACGCCGTGCCGTGGCTCGTGCCGTTCCCGGAACTCGCGGGCGTCACGTGCAACGCGGCGACGCTGCGCGACGCGCTGCACGGCTACCTGCACTATCGCGAGCTGATCGGCAACGTCGACTGGATCTTCGCGCACGAGAACGGCGACGCGATCGCGATCGAATACGTGAACGAAGGCGATGGCCGGCACGCAGACAGCGCGCTCGCGAACCTGGCGATCCTCGCGGCGCTCGCCCGCCTGTACGATCCGCACGTGCGTGTCGACGGCGCGGAATTCGCCGGCCGTGCATTGGTGCCCGCGGCCGCGCTGCGCGACATGCTCGGTGCGCCGGTGTCGTTCGATGCCGCGCACAACCGCATCGTGCTGCGCTCCGCGCACTTCGACACGCCGTTCGAGCGCTACAACGCACCGCTCGCCGACATCCAGCGTCATGCGGCCGACACCGCGCGCGACCGGGTTCGCGTGCGCTCGACGTTCGGCTCGTCCGTCGAGCAATGCGTGCGCGACTGGCTGCGTACCTCCGACGACGCCGACGTGCCGACCGACACGCTGATGCAGCACGTCTGCACGCGCTTCGCGATGTCTCGCTGGACACTGCGCCGGCGGCTGCATCGTGAAGCCGTCGGCTTTCATGCACTCGTCGCGCAGGCGCGGCTCGGCGAGGCGCGCGACCTGCTGCTGAATACGCGCTTGCCGATCGGCGAGATCGGCGTGCGCGTCGGTTTCCGTTCGACGAGCGCGTTCACGCGCTTCTTCACGCGCGAACTCGGCGCGGCGCCGAGCCGCTTTCGAGACGGGCATGGCGACCGGTGGCGTTGACGGGCACTTTTTCTGAGACACTGGCGGCTTCGCCCCCCGCCGACCTGCCATGTCCTGGTTTCTGTATCTGATCGAATGCGCCGACGACAGCGTCTACACCGGCATCACGACCGACGTTGCCGCGCGCTTCGACGAGCATGCCACCGGCAAGGGCGCGCGCTATACGCGCTCGCGCAAGCCGCGCGCGGTGCTCGCGTCGTTTCCGCTGCCGGACCGGTCGAGCGCGTCGCGCGCCGAATACTGGGTGAAGCGGCTCACGCCCACGCAGAAGCGTGAGCTGGCGGCAGGGCTGCGGACGCTGGAATCGGTGCTGCCGACGGAGGTGGCAATCGACGGCAGCGGTGAGGTGGCCGGATTGAAGGCGGGTACGCGCGGGCAGAAGAAGGTGAAGAAGGTGAAGAAGGCGGAGGACGTCGATAGCGCGACGCAGACAGCTGAAATTGGGCAGCCTGATGCGAAGACGGCAACAGCCGGGAAAGCCGGGAAAGCCGCCAAGTCTGCGAAAACCGCGAAACCGCGACAAGCCGCCCAGGCACCGAAGGCGGCAAAAGCCGCGCCGGTCGCGAAGCGCGCCGGCAATGCGGTCGCAAAAAAGACCGCGTCGCGCGGCACGCCGTCGCAAAAGAACCGACAGGGCGCGTCTCCGTCGTCGAAAGGAAAAGCGCCATCAGCCAGCGGCAAGCCCGTCACGAACGGACGCGACACCCCTGCCCCCGCGCCGACTCGCCGCCCCACGTCGGCCACGGAAACCGCCGAAGCCACCGTGCCCTCCGTTGCCGCTCGACGCGCCAAACGCACGACGGGCACGACGGGCACGACGGGCACGACGGGCGCGTTGGCCACCGCCGCCCCGCCCGCATCCCCTTCCGCACGCAAGCAGACCGCACGCACAAAACAAAACCGCGCGGCCTCCTGAGGAGACACGCGCGGTTTGCGTTTCGCACGAACCGGCCGTCGGCCGGTACGCCGCTTACTTCTTGTAGTTCGCTGCGCCGTCGGCGATTTCCTTGTGCGCGGCTTCGATGCCGGCCCAGCCTTCGACCTTCACCCACTTGCCCTTCTCGAGCGCCTTGTATTGCTCGAAGAAGTGCTTGATCTGATCCTTCAGGTACTCGGGCACGTCGTCGATCGACTTCAGGTTGGCCGTCATCGGGCAGACCTTGTCGTGCGGCACGGCGACCAGCTTCGCGTCGACGCCCGACTCGTCGGTCATCTGCAGCATGCCGAGCACGCGCGAACGCACGATCGAGCCTGCCAGCAGCGGGAACGGCGTGATCACCAGCACGTCGACCGGATCGCCGTCGCCCGACAGCGTCTGCGGGATGTAGCCGTAGTTCACCGGGTAGCGCATGCCCGTGCCGATGAAGCGGTCGACGACGAGGAGGCCCAGTTCCTTGTCCGCCTCGTACTTCACCGGATCGCTTTGCGCGGGAATCTCGATGATCACGTTGAAATCTTGCGGCAGGTCCTTGCCGGCCGGAACATGATTGAAGCTCATGAGCACTCTCTGTAGGTCGATGGGAATTCGGGACAGGGCGCCGCGGCCGATGCACCGCCGCAGGCGTCCCGCAAGGGAATGCGCCATTATAGCCAATCGACCGGTGGCGTCCGGATGACGATCGGCCGATAATCGTTCCGGATGCCCGGCCGTCGGACCGCCGGCCGCGTTATGGGGAATCGATGCGGGCGTTGAAGTGGTGTCGCCGGTCGATGGCGAAGCATGGGGCTCGAGTAAGCGCAAAGGCGCTCATTCGGATCTACCGCAAAGTATGGGACCCGAGCAGGCGCTGAAGCGCTAAACCGGGTCAACCGCAAAGCATGGGACCCGAGCAGGCGCAAAAGCGCTAACCCGGGTCAACCGCAAAGCATGGGACCCGAGCAGGCACAAAAGCGCTAACTTGGGTCGACCGCAAAGCATGGGACCCGAGTAAGCGCTGAAGCGCTAACTCGGGTCGACAGGAGCTGGCATGGAAGAGGCGAAGCACTTCATCGCGGGCGAATGGACGTTGCCCACGCAACTGGAAACCATCGCGGTCATCGATCCATCCGACGGCCAGCCATTCGCATCGATCGCCCGCGGCACGGCGCCCGACATCGAGCGCGCGGTCGCCGCGGCCCGCGACGCATTCGCGGGCCCGTGGGGCGCCGCCAGCGCCGCCGAGCGCGGCCGCGTGCTGATGCGGCTGTCGGCGCGTGTCGCCGCCGCGATCGAGGAACTCGCCGCGATCGAGGCGCGCGACACCGGCAAGCCGCTGAAACAGGCACGTGCGGACGCCGCCGCGCTCGCGCGCTACTTCGAGTTCTACGCGGGCGCCGCCGACAAACTGCACGGCGAAACCCTCCCCTATCAAGCCGGCTACACGGTGCTGACGGTGCGCGAGCCGCACGGCGTCACGGGCCACATCGTGCCGTGGAACTACCCGATGCAGATCTTCGGGCGCAGCGTCGGCGCCGCGCTCGCGGCCGGCAACGCATGCGTCGTCAAGCCGGCCGAGGATGCGTGCCTGTCGTTGCTGCGCGTCGCCGAGCTGGCCGCCGAGGCCGGGTTGCCGGCCGGTGCGCTCAACATCGTCACCGGCTACGGCCATGAAGCGGGCGCCGCGCTCGCGCGCCATCCCGGCATCGACCACATCTCGTTCACGGGGTCGCCTGCCACCGGCAAGCTGGTGACGCAGATGGCGGCCGAGAACCACGTACCCGTCACGCTCGAACTCGGCGGCAAGTCGCCGCAGATCGTGTTCGCCGATGCCGATCTCGAAGCGGCGCTGCCCGTGCTCGTGTCCGCGATCGTGCAGAACGGCGGGCAGACCTGCTCGGCCGGCAGCCGCGTGCTGATCGAGCGCGCGGTGTACGAACCGCTCGTCGAGCGGCTCGCCACCGCGTTCAACGGGCTGCGCGTCGGCCCCAGCCGAGCCGACCTCGATTGCGGCCCGCTGATCAACGCGAAGCAGCAGCAGCGCGTGTGGGATTTCCTGTCCGACGCGCAGCACGACGGCATTCCGATGGCCGCGCACGGGCAGGTCGTCGCCGACGCGCCCGAAAGCGGCTTCTACCAGGCGCCCGCGCTGCTGCGCGACGTGCCGCCGTCGCACCGGCTCGCGCAGGAGGAAGTGTTCGGCCCCGTGCTCGCCGCGATGCGTTTCGTCGACGAAGACGAAGCCGTCGCGCTGGCGAACGGCACGCCATACGGTCTCGTCGCGGGCATCTGGACGCGCGACGGCGCACGCCAGATGCGTGTCGCGCGGCGCCTGCGCGCGGGTCAGGTGTTCATCAACAACTATGGCGCGGGCGGCGGCGTCGAGCTGCCGTTCGGCGGCGTCGGCCACTCGGGGCATGGCCGCGAGAAAGGCTTCGAGGCACTGTACGGCTTCACCGTGCTGAAGACGATCGCGATCCGGCACGGCTGATTGCGTAGCAAGCAGCACGCGGCACGTGGCCGGCAGCGCCCGGCCGCGTGCCGAAACACGACGGCACTCATATCCAGCACAGGAGACACACCATGCGGTTGAGCGGCAAGACGGCAATCGTCACGGGCGGAGGCTCGGGGTTCGGCGAAGGCATCGCGAAGACGTATGCGCGCGAAGGCGCGAACGTCGTCGTCAACGACCTGAACGGCGCGGCGGCCGAGCGCGTCGCGAGCGAGATCGCGCTCGCGGGCGGCAAGGCCATCGCGGTGGCCGGCGACGTGTCGAAGCGGGATGACTGGCACGCGCTGCTGCAGGCCACGCTCGACGATTTCCGCGCGGTGCAGATCGTCGTGAACAACGCGGGCACCACGCACCGCAACAAGCCGGTGCTCGACGTGACGGAAGCCGAATTCGACCGCGTGTACGCAGTCAACATGAAGAGCCTGTTCTGGTGCGTGCAGACCTTCGTTCCGTACTTCCGCGAACAAGGCGGCGGCGTGTTCGTGAACGTCGCGTCGACGGCCGGCGTGCGGCCGCGCCCGGGCCTCGTCTGGTACAACAGCACGAAGGGCGCGATGATCACCGCAAGCAAGTCGCTCGCGGCCGAGCTCGGCGCGGATCGCATCCGCGTGAACTGCATCAACCCCGTGCTCGGCGAAACGGCGTTGATGACGGAATTCATGGGCTGCGAGGATACCCCCGAGAACCGCAGCCGTTTCCTCGCGACGATCCCGCTCGGCCGCTTCTCGACGCCGCAGGACATCGCGAACGCGGCGCTTTACCTCGCATCCGACGAGGCCGAGTTCATCACGGGCGTCTGCCTCGAAGTCGACGGCGGGCGCTGCATCTAGCCGTATCCCGGCTGCCCGGCCGGCACAACGTTCACGCAGGCATCGCACGAAACCGGGTCCGGCGCCCTGCGCCCGCCCCGGCCCATGACAAACCCAACAAAAAGGACAGGAGACAACATGGCAACATCGACGCAGTCGCTGCCGGGCTCGTCCGGCGCATTCGAGGAAGCGACCTACCGCAAGGTGTCGTGGCGACTCACGCCGCTTCTGCTGCTGTGCTACGTGGTCGCGTATCTCGACCGCGTAAACGTCGGATTCGCGAAGCTGCAGATGGCGAGCGACCTGAACCTCAGCGATACCGTCTACGGGCTCGGCGCCGGGATCTTCTTCTTCGGCTATTTCCTCTTCGAAGTGCCGAGCAACATCATCCTGCACAAGGTCGGCGCGCGCGTGTGGATCGCACGCATCATGGCGACGTGGGGCGTGATCTCGATCCTGACGATGTTCGTCACGACGCCCACGATGTTCTACGTGATGCGTTTCCTGCTCGGCGTCGCCGAAGCGGGCTTCTTCCCCGGCGTGATCCTCTACCTCACCTACTGGTATCCCGCGCACCGGCGCGGCCGCATGACGACGTTCTTCATGACGGCCGTCGCCTTGTCCGGCGTGATCGGCGGGCCGCTCTCGGGCTTCATCCTGAAGGCATTCGACGGCATGAGCGGGTGGCACGGCTGGCAATGGCTGTTCCTGCTCGAGGGTATTCCATCGGTGCTGGTTGGCGTCGTCGTGTTCCTCAAGCTGGACGAGCGGATCGAGAAGGCAACCTGGCTGACCGACGACGAAAAGGCGCTGCTCGCGCGCAACGTCGACGCTGAAGAAGCCACCAAGGAAGACCTGCCGCTCGGCGCCGTGATGTCGAGCCCGCGCGTGTGGCTGATGGCGCTGATCTACTTCTCGTTCGTGATGGGGCTCTACGGCGTCGGCTTCTGGCTGCCGACGATCATCAAGGCCACCGGCGTGACCGACACGTTCATGATCGGCCTGCTGTCGGCGATTCCGTATGCGGCCGCAGTGGTCGCGATGATCCTGATCGCACGCAGCGCGGACCGGCACCGCGAACGCCGCTGGCACGTCGCGATTCCGGCCGCGATCGGCGCGCTCGGGCTCGTGCTGTCGGTGATCTGGGCGCACCAGACCGCGCTCGCGATGCTCGGCCTCACGCTCGCGACGATCGGCATCCTGACGACGCTGCCGCTGTTCTGGAGCCTGCCGACCGCGTTCCTCGGCGGCACCGCGGCCGCGGCCGGCATCGCGATGATCAACTCGATCGGCAACCTCGCCGGCTTCCTCAGCCCGTACATGATGGGCTGGCTCAAGCAGGCAACGGGCGCCAACGATTCGGGCATGTACGTGCTTGCCGGGTTCCTCGTGCTCGGCGGGTTGCTGGCGCTGTCGGTGCCGAAGCGGCTGGTCGACAAGTGATGCGGAGCGCGACACGATCATGACGACGGAGCCAACCCGCATGCCCCATCGAATCCTCCGGGCAGCCGGCAGCCGCGTGCTGGTCCGCGATCCTGCCGCCGGGCCAGTCCAACGCGAAAGCGATGCGCTCGACCTCGTCGCGCTCGCGTACGAGCACGAAGCCGACTGGGTCGCGGTCCCCGCGGACGCGCTGCACGACGACTTCTACCGGCTCGACAGCGGGCTGGCGGGCGCCGTCCTGCAGAAGCTCGTCAACTACGGCGTCAGGCTCGGCGTGGTCGGTGACATCGAACGCTGGCTTGCGCGCAGCGAAGCGCTTCGCGCGCTCGTTCGCGAATCCAATCGCGGGCAATCGGTGTGGTTCGTCGCGAACGAGGAGGACCTGCTGCGCAAGCTCGGCGCATGACGTGTCGTCCAGCCCCACTCCGGACGAAAAAAAGCCCCGAAGGCCGGACAACCTTCGAGGCTTTGTTGCGCAGGTTGCGCGAGCCGCCTGCAGCAGGCAGCCCGAGTGACCGGCGTCAGACCACCGTGATCGCGAGCGCGCTTTCGCGGTAATGCTTCGCCGCCTTGTCGGTTTCGCCGAGATGCTCGAACAGGCGCGCGAGCGCGCGATGCGTACGCACCTTCAGCGCCTCGTTGTCGGCCAGCTTCAGTGCCGATTCGAGGAACGACTGCGCCTTGCCCCACAGTTGCTGCTGCTGGCACAGGCGGCCGAGTGCGAACAGCAGGTCGGCATCGTCCGGGTGATCCTTCTTCCACCCTTCCGCCTTCTGGATCAGCGGCAGCGCATCGGCGCCGGCCGTGTCCGGGTAACGGCGCAGCAGGCGGGCATCCCAGTTGTGCGCGAGCGCGTCCTCGACGATGCGGCGCGCTTCGTTGCGGCGCTCGAGCGGGACGAGCAGATCGGCCGCGAGATCGGCGAGACGCGGCGACTGGCGCTCGGCCGGCGACAGCGACTGCCACACCTCGAGCAGCGCGTCCGGGTCGTGCCGGCGTTCGCGCAGCAGGTTTTCCGCAGCCTGCTGGCGCAGCCGCACGGCCGCGGCCGGATGCAGCGCCTCGCGCTTCTCGAGCGCCTTCGCGAGCTTCAGCACCTCGGCCCAGTTCTTCAGCTGCTGCTGCGCACGCAGCGCGACCTGCTGCGCATGGATGCGCTTGCCGCCCGCCTGCAGGTCGGCCAGCGCGGCAAGGGCGCCGTCGGCATCGCGCGCATCCGCTCGCATGTCGGCCGCGGCGAGCAGCCGCGCGTCCTGCCATTCCGGCGCGTCGACCTTCGACAGCCAGTCGTCACGGCGCGTGTACTCGTGCATCCGGTGCGCGGCCGTGGCCGCGACGAGACTCGCCGCGCCCTGGTTCGCATCGACCGACAGCGCTTCGCGTGCGGCCTTCTCCGCCCGCGAGAAGCGGCCCGCGTACAGGTTCGCGATCGCGTCGCGCAGCGATGCCTGCGCCTTCTCGTTGCGCGAGCGCGCCCGATACGCGGCGACCCGCTGCGGCATGCGCCAGATGTTGCGCACGATGCGCAGCAGCGCATACACGGCGATGAACAGCACGACGATGGCGATCACGAACAGGTTCAGCGACACGTCGATCCGGTACGGCGGATAGACGAGCAGCACCTGCCCCGCGTCGAAACGGCCGACGGTGGCAAGCGCAGCGGCGATCGCGAACAGGATCGCGAGCCAGACGATTCCTCGAAGCGTCATCGTTACCCCCGGCTCTTGAACTGCTGAACGGCGTTCAGGCTGGTGTTCAGGTTCGGCACCGCAACCGTCAGCGACGCGCCGTCCACCTGCTTGAGCAGATCCTCGACGGTCTGCGTGTCCTTCGATGCCTGGTCGAAATACTTCCCGAGCGACGCCTGCGCGGCGTGCAGGTCGGCCTTCATCGCGCCGTCGTTGCGCGCGAGCAGCGACAGGCGCGCGGTCAGCAGGCGCAGCTTCACGTTCTCGCGCACGAAGTAGCCCTGGTCGGGCGACGCGAGCATGGCGTCGGCGTTGTCGATCCGGCGCACCTGCACGAGCCCCTTCAACTGCTGGCCGAGGCCGGCCGAGAAGTCGTGCCACCACACCTTCCAGCGCGGCTCGCCGGCCACGGCCGACGACGCGGCGTCGGCCGGCGCGGCCTTCGGCGCCTCGTGCGGGACGATCGCTTCGCCGGACAGCGGCAGCGCGTCGATCTTCGCGATCGCGTCGTCGAGCTTGATCGCAAGGCCGGTGAGGTCGGCCGACGGTGCGGCCTTCAGCTTCTCGATGTCGAGCGCGAGCGCCTTGCGCACCGTGACGGCCTGCGCGCTCTGCGACGTCGCGAGGCGCGCGTCGGCGTTCTGCAGCGCGATCAGCGCGAGCTGCGTGTTGCCGGTCAGTTGAAGCTGCTGGCTCGCGCTCGACAGCATCTGGTCGACTTCCTCGAGCATCCAGGCATCGCGGTTGCGCGACAGGTCCTGGTATTGCTGCTGCAGCGCCTGCTGCGCGCTCTGCGCGTCGGCGAGCTTGCCGTCGAGCTGCGCGAGCTGCGTGTCGACCTGGTGCGTGCTCGCGAGCGCCTGCTCGGTCTTCAGGCGCGTCTCGGCCGTCTGCGCATCGAGCGCCTTCTGGCGCGCGACGAACGTGCCGTCGAGCCGGTCGATCTTGCGGTTCAGCGCGTAGCCGCCGACGCCCGCCGCGCAGCCGAGCACGACGACGACGAACCACAGCACCGCGCTGCCGCCGCGGCGCGCGGGCGGTTCGGACGCCATATAGGCAGGACGGGACGGCGGTGCGGATGCAGCGGCCGGCTGGGAAGCGACGCTGTTGGAATCGTTGGTATCTGTCATGCGTTTAGTCACCGGTGCGGCTGTCGCCGGTTGGACGGCCTGGTCGGCCATCGTTCGAAACGCGCGGACGATGCGCTCATCGCCCGCGCCGGTCAGCGTAATCCTATCAAAACCCAATGCACGCGCGGTCTGCTCGATCCGCGGATGCGGCGTCACGAGCGGCGCGTGCTTCAGCGCGTCGATCTCGGCATCGTTCAGATGCGCCCGCGCGAGTTCGTGCAGGTTGCGCACGCCTTCCGAGCTCGTGACGAGCCACGCATGCGGCTCGCCGTCGAGCAGCGCATGCACGCGCTCCCACGCGCCGACGCGCGGATCAGGCACGACGCGCCGATATGCGGCGACGAGCGCGACATCCGCGCCGGCCTCGCGCAGCCGGTCGGCGAGCCATTCGCGCCCGCCGTCGCCGCGCACGATCAGCACGCGCTTGCCCGCCAGCGCCTGCGCGCCGCCGAATGCGGCCTCGATGCACGCGAACAGGCTTTCCGAATCGTAATGGGGTACGCCGCCGTCGGCCGGCGCCTGCGGCGCGATCACGCGATACGCGGGCGCCGCGATGCCGTGACGCTCGAGCGCCGCGACGCTGCCGGGCCCGACCACGCCGACCGGCAGCGCGTTCGGCCAAATCGCGCCGTACTGCGCGAGCGCGCGGTCGATCGCGTTCGGCGACACGAAAATCACCAGCGCGTAGTCGGCGAGCGCCGCGAACGCTGCGTCGAGCGGCGCAGGATCGTCGAGCGGCGCGATGTCGATCAACGGGAATTCGAGCACGTCGCAGCCGGCCTCGGCCAGTTGCGACGCGAGCGCGCCGGACTGGCCGTCCGGGCGCGTCAGGACAGCGGTGAACGCGCGCGCGCCGCCCGCCATCAGGCGTCGCCCTTGCCGGCGGGCGGCGCGCCCGCGAGCAGCGCCTGGACGATGTCGAGCGCGCCTTGCGCCTCAAGTTCGTCGGACACGGCGCGGCCGAGCGCGAGCGCATCGGCGACGGTCATGACGGCCCCGCACGCCTCCGCCGTCAGCACGCGTTTGCCGTCGGTCGTCGACACGCGGCCCGTCAAGTACAGTTCGCCCGCGCGCCACACCGCGTGCGCGGCGAGCGGCACCTCGCAGCTGCCGCCGAGCGCGCGAGACACCATCCGCTCGGCCTCGACCGCGAGCGCGGTCTGCGGGTCGTGCAGCGGCGCGAGCCACGCCGCGACGTCGCTGCGCTGCGATGCGATCTCGATGCCGAGCGCGCCCTGGCCCGCGGCGGGCGGGCTCGCCTCGACGTCGAGCAGCGCGCGGATCCGCGCGTCGAGGCCGAGGCGTTTCAGGCCGGCGGCCGCGAGGATGATCGCCGCGTAGTCGCCGCGATCGAGTTTCGACAGGCGCGTGTCGAGGTTGCCGCGCAGCGGCCGCACCTCCAGGTGCGGGTAGCGCGAGCGCAGCATCGCCTCGCGGCGCAGGCTCGACGTGCCCACCACGGCGCCGGCTGGCAGCGCATCGAGCGACGCGTAGTCGTTCGACACGAATGCATCGCGCGGGTCCTCGCGCTCCATGATCGCGGCGAGCGAGAAGCCGTCGGGCAGCGCCATCGGCACGTCCTTCAGCGAATGCACGGCGAGATCGGCGCGGCCGTCGGCCAGCGCGGCCTCCAGTTCCTTCACGAACAGCCCCTTGCCGCCGACCTTCGACAGCGTGCGATCGAGAATCTGGTCGCCGCGCGTCGTCATCCCGAGGATTTTCACGTCACAAGCTGGATATAATTTGCGCAGCGCATCACGCACATGTTCGGCTTGCCACATCGCCAGGCGGCTTTCGCGCGAAGCAATCGTCAACGTCGCGGGCGGCTGTGCCTGTTGCGGCCCGGCCGCAGGGGTCTCGGAATTCATTGCTGGAACATCGAAGGACGGGATTGAAGATCGAACAATGGTAGCACGCACGCCCCTGCCCGCCCGGGCCCGGAGCCTGCGCCCGGCCTGCCGCCGAGCGGGTCGCGGCGCCGATGTGCGGATGCGCCGCACGTAGCTGGTTGCATGACCGTAGTTTCGCAGTTTCCGCAGTTCCTTTTGACTCGAGCTTTCCCAAGGAAACCCATCGTGAAGTCTTCCGGATCGGCGCGTACGGCGCGCCGCAATGCTGCCCTGTCCTCCTCCGACGCCTCGACGGACCCCGTCGCCACCACCGCGAACGGCCGTGCGAAAACGGCAACGAAACCGAAAGACCCGATACGTCAGACAAAACGCACGGCGAACGCCGCCGGCCCGGCTGCCCGCACCGCGGCCCGCACGGCCGGCGCGACGAAGTCCGGCACGCGCACGCGCGAGGACAAGGACGGCCCGCTGTTCGAGGACATCCGCTTCCTCGGCCGCCTGCTCGGCGACGTCGTGCGCGAACAGGAAGGCGACACCGTGTTCGACGTCGTCGAGACGATCCGCCAGACCGCGGTCAAGTTCCGCCGCGAGGACGACAGCGAAGCCGCGCAGACGCTCGAGAAGAAGCTGCGCAAGCTGACGCCGGAGCAGACGGTGAGCGTCGTGCGCGCGTTCAGCTATTTCTCGCACCTCGCGAACATCGCGGAAGACCGCCACCACAACCGCCGCCGCCGCATCCACGCGCTGGCCGGCTCCGCGTCGCAGCCCGGCACGGTCGCGTACGCGCTCGAACAGCTGAAGACGACCGGCAACGCGTCGAAGCGCCTGCTGCAGCGCTTCTTCGACGATGCGCTGATCGTGCCGGTGCTCACCGCGCACCCGACCGAAGTGCAGCGCAAGAGCATTCTCGACGCGCAGCACGACATCGCGCGCCTGCTCGCCGAGCGCGACCAGGAACTGACGAGCCGCGAGCGCCAGCACAACGAAGCGATGCTGCGCGCGCGCGTGACCGCGCTGTGGCAGACCCGCATGCTGCGCGACGCGCGCCTGACGGTCGGCGACGAGATCGAGAACGCGCTGTCGTACTACCGCGCGACGTTCCTCGACGAACTGCCCGCGCTGTACGGCGACATCGAGGCCGCACTCGCCGAGCACGGCCTGTCCGCACGCGTACCCGCGTTCTTCCAGATGGGCAGCTGGATCGGCGGCGACCGCGACGGCAACCCGAACGTGACCGCGGCAACGCTCGACGAAGCGATCAACCGCCAGGCCGCCGTGATCCTCGAGCACTATCTGGAACAGGTGCACAAGCTCGGCGCCGAGCTGTCGGTGTCGAACCTGCTCGTCGGCGCAAACGACGCCGTGAAGGCGCTCGCGGCAGCTTCCCCCGACCAGTCGCCGCACCGCGTCGACGAGCCGTATCGCCGCGCGCTGATCGGCATCTACACGCGCCTCGCGGCAAGCGCGCGCGTGCGTCTCGGCGAAGGCACGGTGCCCGTGCGCAGCGCGGGCCGCGGTGCGCCGCCCGTGCGCGCGATCCCGTATGCGGATTCCGACGCGTTCGTCGCCGACCTGAAGGTGCTGACCGCGTCGCTGGACGAACACCACGGCACGTCGCTCGCCGCGCCGCGCCTCGCGCCGCTCGTGCGCGCGGCCGAAGTGTTCGGCTTCCATCTCGCGAGCATCGACCTGCGCCAGAGCTCCGACATCCACGAAGCCGTGGTCGCCGAACTGTTCGCCCGCGCGGGCGTCGAGGCCGACTACGCGGCACTCGCCGAGGAAGACAAGCTGCGCGTGCTGCTCGCCGCGCTCGCCGATCCGCGTCCGCTGCGCTCGCCGTACCTCGAATACTCGGCACTCGCGCAGAGCGAGCTCGGCGTGTTCGAGAAGGCACGTGAAGTGCGCGCGCAATTCGGCGCACGCGCGGTGCGCAACTACATCATTTCGCATACGGAAACCGTCAGCGACCTCGTCGAGGTGCTGCTGCTGCAGAAGGAGACGGGCCTGCTCGAAGGCGCGCTCGGCGTACCGGGCGGCGATGCGAGGAACAGCCTGATGGTGATCCCGCTGTTCGAGACGATTCCCGACCTGCGCGACGCCGCGCGCATCATGCGCGAGTACTTCGCACTGCCGGGCATCGACGCGCTGATCGCGCATCAGGGCGCCGAGCAGGAAGTGATGCTCGGCTATTCGGACAGCAACAAGGACGGCGGCTTCCTCACGTCGAACTGGGAGCTGTATCGTGCGGAGCTCGCGCTCGTCGACCTGTTTCGCGACCGCAAGATCACGCTGCGCCTGTTCCACGGCCGCGGCGGCACGGTCGGCCGCGGCGGCGGCCCGACCTACCAGGCGATCCTGTCGCAGCCGCCGGGCACCGTGAACGGCCAGATCCGCCTGACCGAACAGGGCGAGGTGATCGCGAGCAAGTTCGCGAACCCGGAGATCGGTCGCCGCAACCTCGAGACGGTCGTCGCCGCGACGCTCGAAGCAACGCTCCTGCCGCAGAACAACGCGCCCGCGCAGTTGCCGGCGTTCGAGGCCGCGATGCAGACGCTGTCCGATTCGGCGATGGCCGCGTACCGCGCGCTCGTCTATGAAACCCCGGGCTTCACCGACTATTTCTTCTCGTCGACGCCGATCACCGAGATCGCCGAGCTGAACATCGGCAGCCGCCCGGCTTCGCGCAAGCTGCAGGATCCGAAGCAGCGCAAGATCGAGGACCTGCGCGCGATTCCGTGGGGCTTCTCGTGGGGCCAGTGCCGGCTGCTGCTGACGGGCTGGTATGGCTTCGGCAGCGCGGTGAGCGCGTATCTCGACGGCGCGCAGGACGACGCCGAGCGCACAAAGCGCGTCGCGCTGCTGAAGAGGATGAACAAGACCTGGCCGTTCTTCTCGAACCTGCTGTCGAACATGGACATGGTGCTCGCGAAGACCGACCTCGCGGTCGCGTCGCGCTACGCGCAGCTCGTTTCCGATCGCAAGCTGCGCAAGCACGTGTTCGAGCGGATCGTCGCGGAATGGGAGCGCACGTCGCAGGCGCTGGCGGAAATCACCGGGCACGAAGGCCGCCTCGCGACCAACCCGCTGCTCGCGCGCTCGATCAAGAACCGCTTCCCGTATCTCGATCCGCTGAACCACCTGCAGGTCGAGCTGATCAAGCGTCACCGCGCGGGCGACACGAACGCGCGGCTGCGCCGCGGGATTCACCTGACGATCAACGGGATCGCGGCCGGCCTGCGCAACACCGGCTGACCCGCCTGCGGCGCGGTGTGATTCCGCGCCGACCGACATCGTGGAAGCCGCGATACGCGATGGTGCGTATCGCGGCTTTTTCATGCGCGGGCAAAACCGCCGCGGCGCCCCTCACGCTCAGTGCGCGTCGATCAGCAGCGCGTCGTGTTCGAACGAACCGTCGGGCTGCACCGCGTAGTAGGCGCGCACCTCGTCGGGCGCATGCGCCCACAGCGCGCGAATGCCGGTGACGCTGTCGGCCGGCGTGCGGATGCGCGCGACCCACGTATCGAAATCGATCGGCAGCCGCCAGCGGCTGTGCACCTGCGCGTCGAAGCCGGCTTCGCGGAACATCGCCAGCCATTCGTCCGCACGGTAGTCGCGCACGTGCGACGCGTCGCGCAGCACTTCCGCGGCCTGCAGGTAGGTATCGAGAAGCGGATGGTCGTTGCCGGCGATATCGATCATCAGCACGCGGCCGCCCGGTTTCAGCACGCGGCGCACCTCGGCGAGCGCCGCGCGCATGTCGTGCCAGTGGTGCGCGCTCATCCGGCTCACGACCCAGTCGAACGTCGCCGGGTCGAACGGCAGTTGCTCGGCCGGGCCCTGCTGCGTGCGGATGTTGGCGAGCCCGCGTTCGCGCGCGGCCGCGTCGACGGTCGCGAGCATCTGCGCGGCGAGATCGTAGGCGACCACGTCGCGCACGTGCGGCGCAACCGCGAAGCTCGCATGGCCGGCGCCGCAGCCGAGATCGAGCACCGCGGCGTCGGGCGTTGCGCGCACCGCATCGGCGAGCGTCTGCAGATCCGCACCCGTCGCATGGACCGTGCTCGTCAGATAGGCGGCGGCCGTCGTGCCGAATGCGTCGGCGACCTGGTCGTGGTGTTTCATCGTTCGCTCCTTTGTACCGTTGCCGGCACGACAGACGCCTGCGCGCCTGTACCGGCCCCATGCAACGCGTTTTGTGGGACGCGCGCTGCCCTGCCAGCACGCGAGCCGCTACAATAGGCCTGCGTTTGTACCAGTACAAGTTAAGCAGTTATTCTGGTATTCGATACACCTGCCTGATCGTTGCCGCGCCCCCGCTTCCCTTTCACCGTTTCCGCATGAACCACCCGTCCTCCGCCCCGGTCCCGCCGCTCGACGCCACCCCCGCTCGTGCACTCGGCGAATTCATCCGCGCCCACCGCGAGCGGCTGTCGCCGCAGGCCGTCGGCCTGCCGCCCGGCCCGCGCCGCCGCACGCCGGGGCTGCGGCGCGAGGAAGTCGCGCAACTGTGCGGCGTCAGCCCGACCTGGTACACGTGGATCGAGCAAGGCCGCCCCGTGTCCGCGTCGGCCGACGCGCTCGCGCGGATCGCCGTCGCGCTGCAACTGTCGAAGGCCGAGCGCGCGTACCTGTTCGAGCTGGCCGCGCAGCGCGACCCGGCCGAACCCGACGTCGCGGGCGGCGACCTGCCGCCGACGCTCGCCGCGACCGTCGCGGCAATCGCGACACCCGCGTACGTGCTCGACCGGCAATGGAACGCGCTCGCATGGAACGCACCGGCCGCCGCGCTCTTTTCCGGCTGGCTCGACGGCGAGCACGACCGCAACCTGCTGCGCTTCACGTTCATGTCGCCCGCCGCGCGCACGCTGATCGTCGACTGGGAAACCCGCGCGCGACGGCTCGCGGCCGAATTCCGCGCCGATTCGATCCGTCACCTGGCCGATGCGCCTACTCGCGCGCTGATCGACGCACTGACCGCCGGCAGCGATGCGTTCGCGCAGTACTGGGCGTCGCAGGACGTGTTCGAACGCGAAGGCGGCCTCCGCGAATTCGACCATCCGGCCGACGGTCGCCTCGTGTACCAGCAGATCACGCTGAAGCCCGCGCACCGCGAGGACCTGAAGCTGGTGGTGCTGGTGCGCGACTGAACGGGCCGGCACGCGCCCGCGCGCCGCCGCGAACGGCTGCGCGCCGCGGCGGGCAGGCCCGCGAATGTTAGAATCGCGGGATTCCCCCGGCGGCGCACGCCGCCCAAACATCCCCCTTCGAAGAATCGCCATGACGTCCCAACTGCACAAAAAGGGCGAGGCCTGGTCGGCCCGCTTCTCGGAACCGATGTCGGAGCTGGTCAAGCGCTACACGTCATCGGTATTTTTCGACAAGCGCCTCGCGCTCGTCGACATCGCCGGCTCGCTCGCGCACGCGAACATGCTCGCCGCGCAGAAGATCATCAGCGCCGACGACCTGGCCGCGATCGAACGCGGGATGACGCAGATCAAGGGGGAAATCGAGCGCGGCGAATTCGAATGGCAGCTCGACCTGGAAGACGTCCACCTGAACATCGAGGCGCGCCTGACCGCGCTGATCGGCGACGCCGGCAAGCGCCTGCACACGGGGCGCTCGCGTAACGACCAGGTCGCGACCGACATCCGCCTGTGGCTGCGCGGCGAGATCGACCGTATCGGCGGCCTGCTGAACGACCTGCGCGGTGCGCTGCTCGATCTCGCGGAACAGAACGCCGACACGATCATGCCGGGCTTCACGCACCTGCAGGTCGCCCAGCCCGTCACGTTCGGCCACCACCTGCTCGCGTACGTCGAGATGTTCTCGCGCGATGCGGAGCGCATGCGCGACTGCCGCACCCGCGTGAACCGCCTGCCGCTCGGCGCGGCCGCACTCGCCGGTACGAGCTACCCGATCGATCGTCACGCCGTCGCGAAGACGCTCGGCTTCGACGGCATCTGCACGAACTCGCTCGACGCGGTGTCGGATCGCGATTTCGCGATCGAATTCACGGCCGCCTCCGCACTCGTGATGACGCACGTGTCGCGCTTCTCCGAAGAACTCGTGCTGTGGATGAGCCCGCGCGTCGGCTTCATCGACATCGCCGACCGCTTCTGCACCGGCAGCTCGATCATGCCGCAGAAGAAGAACCCGGACGTGCCCGAACTCGCGCGCGGCAAGACGGGCCGCGTGAACGGCCACCTGATGGCGCTGCTGACGCTGATGAAGGGCCAGCCGCTCGCGTACAACAAGGACAACCAGGAAGACAAGGAACCGCTGTTCGACACGGTCGATACCGTCGCCGACACGCTGCGGATCTTCGCCGAGATGGTTGCCGGCATCACCGTGAAGCCGGACGCGATGCGCGCGGCCGCGCTGCAGGGCTTCTCGACCGCCACCGACCTCGCCGACTACCTCGTGAAGCGCGGCCTGCCGTTCCGCGACGCGCACGAAGCCGTCGCGCACGCCGTAAAGATCTGCGACGACCGCGGCATCGACCTGGCCGACCTGACGCTCGACGAAATGAAGCAGGAACTGCCGAACGTCGCGCACCTGATCGGCGAAGACGTGTTCGGCTACCTGACGCTCGAGGGCTCGGTCGCCAGCCGCAACCACCCGGGCGGCACCGCGCCCGACCAGGTGCGTGCGGCGGTCAAGGCTGCGCGCGCCGCGCTCGGCCAGTAAGCCCGCTGTTCCGGACGGACGCCTGCGGCGTCCGTTTTTCGTTCGGGCGGCTGTCGCGCCGCCGATCGCCTTCCCTGCTTCCCGAATGCCGCCGATGACTTTTTCCGCCGCGCTCTTCGACATGGACGGCCTGCTCGTCGATTCCGAGCGGACCATCATGAACACGTGGATCGACGTGTCGAATGCGCACGGCGTCACGCTGACCACCACCGACTACCTGCAGATCGTCGGCCGCTCGTTCGCCGAAGGCCAGATCATCCTGGCGCGCCTGATCGGCCACCCCGATACGTTCGACGCAGTGCGCACCCGTGTGCGCGAGCAACTCGCGGCACCCGAACCGCATCCGAAGTTTCCGCTGAAGTCCGGCGCGTTCGCGCTGCTCGACGCGCTCGCGCAGGCCGGCATTCCGTGCGCGGTCGCGTCGTCGTCCGCGTGCGACGTGATCCGCGCGCGGCTCGACGCGGTCGGCGTGCTGCCGTACTTCCGCGCGATTGCGGGCGGCGACGAAGTCGCGCGCGGCAAGCCCGACCCGGCCGTCTACCGGCTCGCGGCCGAGCGCCTCGGCGTGCCGGCACACGCGTGCGTCGCATTCGAGGACAGCGACTTCGGCGCGCAGTCGGCCGCCGGCGCGGGCGCATCGGTCGTCACCGTGCCCGACCTGAAGGCGCCGACACCCGAAATCGTCGCGCTGAGCCTCCACGTGCTCGCCTCGCTCGACGATGCGGTCGCGCTCGTGCCGTCGTGGTTCGGCGGGCGCGACACGCAACGGCCGGCATAGATCGCCTGCCGCCCCATGCAAAAACGGGCACCTTGGGTGCCCGTTTTGCCGTATCGCCGTACAACCGGCTTCGCGATTGCGCTTACTCGTTGCCGGCCGTCTCCGACAGCCGCTTCATCGTCGCAATGCGCGCGCCGATCAGGTCGACGCGGCCGTCCTCGCCGACGAGCGGCGCCGTCGCATCGCGGAACCCGACCCACGCGCGCTGCGCGCGGACGAGCGTCGCGGCCGAATGCGCGGGCATCTTGCGGCGCAGCTTCTGGTAATAGCGGTTCAGGTCGAACAGCGCGTGCTCGCACGCGGCGTCCTGTTCGCACGGCCGCACGCGGCGCACGGCCGGATCGCGCGGCGCGTTCGCCGGCTTGCCGTTCGGCTTGGCCGCGCTCGGGGGATTCATTGCGCCGCCCTGCGCGCCGCTCGCGGCCGCGACCGGCACGGCGGCAGGCGGAGGCGCATAGCGATCGGCGGCACCGCGCAGCGCCAGCGCGCGATCGCGCACGGGCTGCAGTTGCAGGTCGGCCCTCGACATCGCGTACGACGTGCCGCGCGTCGTGTCGTACACCGCCTTCAGCAGATGCGCTTCGTCCTTGCGCCACGTGAGCCAGTGACGCTGGCTGTCCTGCCAGCCGCGCTTCGCGTCGGCCGGCGCATCCTTCAACAGGCGCTGATACGCGCCGTCCATCACGGCCTGCCACTGCTGCTGCGCTTCGCCCATGCACTGGATCTGGCCGGCCGGCGAGGACCGGTCGCGCCGCGCGAGGCATTGCCGCATCGCGACGTCGATCGGGTCGGCCGCCGCGACTTCCGCGTGTGCGACACCCGCGCCCGCCAGCCCGGCCGCCCCTGCCGCCCAGACGACGAGCGCGGCCAGCGCCGCGCGCATCGCCTGGATTCGTCCGTGCGTCGCCATCAGTCGCGCACGCAGTCGACGAAGTACTCGACGCGGCCGTTCACCTCTTCCGCGACGAGACCGTGGATGTCGGTGTGGAAGCCCGGGAAGCGTTCGTTGAAGTCGCGCGCGAACCGCAGGTAGTTCACGATCGTCTTGTTGAAGCGCTCGCCCGGGATCAGCAGCGGGATGCCCGGCGGGTACGGCGTGAGCAGGATGCTCGTCACGCGGCCTTCGAGCTCGTCGAGCGGCACGCGGTCGATCTTGCGGTGCGCGAGCTTCGCGAACGCGTCCGACGGCTTCATCGCCGGCTCCATGTCCGACAGGTACATCTCCGTCGTCAGGCGGGCGATGTCGTTCGCGCGGTACACGTCGTGGATCTGCGTGCACAGGTCGCGCAGGCCGACACGCTCGTAGCGCGGATGCTGCGCGACGAATTCCGGCAGCACGCGCCACAGCGGCTGGTTGTTGTCGTAGTCGTCCTTGAACTGCTGCAGCTCGGTCACCATCGAGTTCCAGCGGCCCTTCGTGATGCCGATCGTGAACATGATGAAGAACGAATACAGGCCGGTCTTCTCGACGATGATCCCGTGCTCGGCCAGGTATTTCGTGACGATCGCGGCCGGAATGCCGGTTTCGCCGAACTCGCCGTCGACGTCGAGCCCCGGCGTGATGATCGTCGCCTTGATCGGGTCGAGCATGTTGAAGCCTTCCGCGAGCGGGCCGAAGCCGTGCCAGTGGTCGTTCGGCTTCAGCATCCAGTCTTCGCGCGAACCGATGCCTTCTTCGGACAGGTTGTCCGGGCCCCACACGCTGAAGAACCAGTCGTCGCCGTATTCGGCGTCGACCTTGCGCATCGCGCGGCGGAAGTCGATCGCTTCCGCGATCGATTCCTCGACGAGCGCGGTGCCGCCCGGCGGCTCCATCATCGCGGCCGCGACGTCGCACGATGCGATGATCGCGTACTGCGGGCTCGTCGACGTGTGCATCAGGTACGCCTCGTTGAAGCGGTGCTTGTCGAACGTGCGGTTCTCCGAATCCTGCACGACGATCTGCGACGCCTGCGAGATGCCCGCGAGCAGCTTGTGCGTCGAGTGCGTCGCGAACACGAGGGCGCCGGTGCGCGGACGGCCGTCGCCGATCGCGTGCATGTCGCGGTAGAAATCGTGGAACGTCGCATGCGGCAGCCACGCTTCGTCGAAGTGCAGCGTGTCGAGCAGGTCGCCGAGCAGGTCCTTGATCATCTCGACGTTGTAGACGACGCCGTCGTACGTGCTCTGCGTGATCGTCAGGATCCGCGGCTTCATGTCGGGGTTCTCGCGCAGCGCCTCGCGCGCGAACGGGTTCGCCTCGATCTTCTTGCGGATGTTCTCCGGCTTGAATTCGTCGCGCGGGATCGGCCCGATGATGCCGAAATGGTTGCGCGTCGGCGTGAGGAACACCGGAATCGCGCCCGTCATCGTGATCGCGTGCAGGATCGACTTGTGGCAGTTGCGGTCGACCAGCACGATGTCGCCGGGCGCGACCGTCGCGTGCCAGACAATCTTGTTCGACGTCGACGTGCCGTTGGTCACGAAGAACAGGTGGTCCGCGCTGAAGATGCGCGCCGCGTTGCGCTCGGACGCCGCGACCGGGCCCGTGTGGTCGAGCAGTTGGCCGAGTTCGTCCACCGCGTTGCAGACGTCCGCGCGCAGCATGTTCTCGCCGAAGAACTGGTGGAACATCTGGCCGAGCGGATTCTTCAGGAAGGCGACGCCGCCCGAGTGGCCCGGGCAGTGCCACGAGTACGAGCCTTCGTCCGCGTACTTGACGAGTTCCTTGAAGAACGGCGGCGCGAGCGAGTCGAGATAGACCTTCGCCTCGCGGATGATGTGGCGCGCGACGAACTCCGGCGTGTCCTCGAACATGTGGATGAAGCCGTGCAGTTCGCGCAGGATGTCGTTCGGCAGGTGGCGCGACGTGCGCGTCTCGCCGTACAGGAAGATCGGGATGTCCGCGTTGCGGCGGCGCACTTCGGTGACGAACGCGCGCAGTTCGATGATCGCGGTCGCCAGCTCGGGCAGTTCGCCGTCCGGGCCGGTTTCGCCGAGCATGAGTTCGTCGTCGTCGATCGACAGGATGAAGCACGACGCGCGGCTCGACTGCTGCGCGAACGACGTCAGATCGCCGTAGCTCGTGAGACCGAGGACTTCGACGCCCTCCTTCTCGATCGCTTCGGCCAACGCCCGGATGCCGGAGCCCGAGATGTTCTCGGAGCGGAAATCTTCGTCGATGATGACGACGGGGAAACGAAACTTCATGGGCGATTCTCCAAAAAGAACGACCGCGGCGCGTCACGCGCAGCGGTCACCCGGAAACTGGTGAGACGTTATGCAACCAGATCAGGTTTTCGGCAGCGTGACACCACGCTGCCCCTGATACTTGCCGCCGCGATCGGCGTACGACACGTCGCACACTTCGTCGCTCTCGAAGAAGAGCACCTGCGCGACGCCTTCGTTCGCGTAGATCTTCGCGGGCAACGGCGTGGTGTTCGAGAATTCCAGCGTGACGTAGCCTTCCCATTCGGGTTCGAACGGCGTCACGTTGACGATGATCCCGCAGCGCGCATAGGTCGACTTGCCGAGGCAGACCGTCAGCACGGTGCGCGGGATGCGGAAATATTCGACGGTGCGGGCCAGCGCGAACGAGTTCGGCGGAATGATGCACACGTCGCCCTTGAAATCGACAAACGAACCCTCGTCGAAGTTCTTCGGATCGACGATCGTCGAATTGATGTTCGTGAAGATCTTGAATTCGTCCGCGCAGCGGATGTCGTAGCCGTAGCTCGACGTGCCGTAGCTGACGATCCGGCGGCCGTCCTCGGACGCACGAACCTGATCGGGCACGAACGGCTCGATCATCTTGTGCTCTTCGGCCATGCGCCGAATCCATTTGTCGGACTTGATGCTCATGCCAGCCTCCGCCGGGCCGTCCCAAGAAGGCTGACCGCCCCCTCGAGGGGCAGCGAACAAAGTGAGCGTGGGGGTCGATTCATATCGGGGCGCCAGGAAACGCTGCGTGACGGAAAACGGAGGCCGCCATTCGGGACGGCGGCCGGGGAAAGGCCGACATTTTACGCGATCATCGGCCCGCGCACGCGGCGGCCGTCAACGGATCACGCCGCAGGCAAGCGCGGGCCCCGCGCCATGCTGCGCAAACGCGGGATCGCTCGGGTCGCGGTGCACCAGCGCCGCGCGGTTCATCGCCGAGCGCACGCCGTCGAGGGCCAGATCGGGCGCGACGATGAAGCCGGCCGCGACGCCGTTCGCGTCCGCGTGGATGTTGCCGAGATCGCCGGCGACGCGAGCGCCCGCGCGCAGCCGGTCGGCCGCCGGCGCGAACACCTGGCCGGCGCTCGAGCCGTCGCCCGCGTTGCAGTCGCCGCGTTCGTGTACCTGTAAAGCGTGATCGCTGTTCGGCGGCAGCCCGGCCAGGTTGTAGGTAACCTGCACGCCGTCCGGACGCTCGACGAACGTCACCGCGCCGCGCGCCTGCGAGCCGACCGTCGGCTGCAGTTGTGCGTCGGCCCGTTTTTCGTGCGACGAGGAAAAGGAGGTGCAGCCGGCCAGCAGGCCCAGCGCGGCGGCGGCCAGCAGCGCGCACCGCACGCGGCCGGCGCGCACGCCGTGATGTCGTTGTTTCATTCGATCCTCATGCCGGCTGGCAGCCGTTTGACACGACGGCCGCGCCGGGCAGGTAAAGGGACCCGGGAAAAGTCGCCATGATACCGCGCCTCGCGGCGCCGTAAACAGCGTGAGGCCCCGCCCCGCAAGGGTTTTACGTATTTTGAACAACGATCGACGGGAACTTCGACGTCATGTCGCGCGATCGCTCGGCAATCGCCAGCGCGACCCCGCGTGCGATGTCGCGGTAGCGACGCGCCAGCGCGCCTTCGGAATCGGCCACGACCGTCGGCGTGCCGCTGTCGGCCCGCTCGCGGATCGCGATGTCGAGCGGCAGGCTGCCGAGCACGTTCACGCCATAGTCCTTCGCCATCCGCTCGGCCCCGCCGGCGCCGAAGATGTGCTCCTCGTGGCCGCAGTTCGAACAGATATGGATGCTCATGTTCTCGACGATGCCGAGGATCGGAATCCCGACCTTCTCGAACATCTTCAGGCCCTTTTTCGCGTCGAGCAGCGCGATGTCCTGCGGCGTCGTGACGATCACCGCGCCCGTGACAGGCACGCGCTGCGCGAGCGTGAGCTGGATGTCGCCCGTGCCGGGCGGCATGTCGACGATCAGGTAGTCGAGCTCGCGCCAGTTGGTCTGGCGCAGCAACTGTTCGAGCGCGGAGGTCGCCATCGGGCCGCGCCACACCATCGGGTTGTCTTCCTCGATCAGAAAGCCGATCGAGTTTGCCTGCAGCCCGTGGCCGACGAGCGGGTTCATCGACTGGTTGTCGGGCGACTCGGGACGCTGGCCGTGGATACCGAGCATCGTCGGCAGCGACGGGCCGTAGATGTCGGCGTCGAGAATGCCGACCGACGCGCCTTCCGCGGCGAGCGCGAGCGCGAGGTTGACGGCCGTCGTGCTCTTGCCGACGCCGCCCTTGCCCGACGCGACCGCCACGATGTTCTTCACGTTCGGCAGCAGCTTCACGCCACGCTGCACCGTGTGCGCGACGATCTCCTGCGACACCGCGACGCGCGCGTCGCGCACGCCGGCCACGGCCTGGAGCGCTGCGGCGATGCGAGCGCGCACGTCGTCGTGCTGGCTGCGCGCGGGATAACCGAGCACCACGTCGAGCGCCACGACATCGCCGTCGATCGCGACGTTGCGCACGCCCTTGTTCGCCGCATACGGTCGGCCGGTATTGGGGTCGACGACGGCCGCCAAAGCGGCGTCGACTTGTGCCCAGTCAATGCTCATCGAAACTCCGTGAAAACGTTTTTCTCGCGCGCAAACGTCAAGAAATATCAAATTACGCTGCGAAAATCGGGAAAAGTGAAAGAATCTGTTGCACGCCATTGCGCGAACGCGCGACCCGGCGCACTCTTCGCGTGCGGCATGCTATGGGGCCAAATCGGCCGCTTACCGCCTATATTGTAGAGGCTGACGCGTCGCCCTGTCCCAACAGCCACGCTGACGGACAGGGCATGCGGCCACCTCGGCGGCTGCCGCGGGCGCAGGCCTGCCCTCCTTTTTTGGGCAGCCCGCGCAGGGAGCCGTAACTGTTGTTGTCGTTGTCGACTCGTTCAACCAAGAGAGGAATCCAAGATGAACATGAAAATCGCGACCCGCTTGTCCGTCTTCGCATTGGCCGGCGCACTGCTGGCAGGCTGCGCCACGCAGCAGGGCAACAACACGGCCGTCGGTACCGGCACGGGTGCGGCGCTGGGCGCAGGCATCGGCGCGCTGGCGGGCGGCGGCAAGGGCGCGGCGATCGGCGCAGGCGTCGGCGCGCTGGTCGGTGGCGTGACGGGTTACAACTGGCAAGCGATCAAGAACAAGCTCGCGCCGTCGGCAGCGCAAACGGGTACGCAAGTGACCGAGCAGCCGGACGGCTCGCTGAAGCTGAACGTGCCGAGCTCGGTGACGTTCGCGACGAACCAGTACGCGATCACGCCGGCCTTCACGCCGCTGCTGAACGACCTGGCGACGACGCTGAACCAGAACCCGCAAGTGACGGCATCGATCGTCGGCTACACGGACAGCACGGGCTCGGCGCAGCTGAACCAGACGCTGTCGCAGAACCGCGCGCAAAGCGTCGTGAACGCACTGGCGCAGCGCGGCGTGAACGGCGGCCGCCTGTCGGCGCAAGGCATGGGCGCATCGAACCCGATCGCGGACAACGCGACCGAAGCTGGCCGCGCACAGAACCGCCGCGTCGAAATCTACCTGCGCGCAGCGCAGGCGCATTAAACGCACGACGAGGGGAACGCGCGGGCTCGCCGCCCGCGCAGCCCCGCCGGACAAGGCTTCCGGCGGAGCCGGTAACCAATCGAAAAAATTTTCGAACTTCTGTCGCGGGCCGTGGTCAGTATTTATGGTACGCGGCTGGTGTTGCCGGCGCGTCACCATTCTCCTCTTGTCGTTGTTGCTCCGGGGCCGTATCCGCCCCGGTTTTTTTTGCCTGCAGAAATCGTGCTGCGATGCAGCACAACACCGTCGGGCCTACCGCTTGCGTAGCCCGTCCGTTTCGGCGCCCGGTCAAGGGCGCCTGCCCGCGTCGCTGGCGCGCGCCCCTGCTAGAATCGCAGTTTCCCGTCGTTTTACCGCTGTCCCTCTACAGACCCTATGTCCGCATCCGACCTCACTCCCGTGCAGGCTGCGGCGCCGCAAGGCCGCCGCCAGATCCTCGTTACGTCCGCACTGCCCTATGCCAACGGGCAGATCCACATCGGCCACCTGGTCGAGTACATCCAGACCGACATCTGGGTGCGGACGCTGCGAATGCATGGCCATGAGGTCTACTACATCGGCGCCGACGACACGCACGGCACGCCGATCATGCTGCGCGCGGAGAAGGAAGGCCTGAGCCCGAAGCAGCTGATCGATCGCGTGTGGAACGAGCACAAGCGCGATTTCGACAGCTTCGGCGTGTCGTTCGACAATTTCTACTCGACCGATTCGGACGAGAACCGCGTGCTGAGCGAGAAGATCTACGTCGCGCTGAAGGACGCCGGCTTCATCGCCGAGCGCGAGATCGAGCAGGCATACGATCCCGTCAAGGAAATGTTCCTGCCGGATCGCTTCATCAAGGGCGAGTGCCCGAAGTGCCACGCGAAGGACCAGTACGGCGACAGCTGCGAAGTGTGCGGCTCGACCTACCTGCCCACCGAACTGCTGAACCCGTATTCGGTCGTGTCGGGCGCGACGCCGGTGCGCAAGACGTCGAAGCACTACTTCTTCCGTCTGTCCGATCCGCGCTGCGAAACGTTCCTCCGCGAATGGGTGAGCGGCCTCGCGCAGCCCGAAGCGACCAACAAGATGCGCGAGTGGCTCGGCGACGCCGGCGAGGCCAAGCTCGCCGACTGGGACATCTCGCGTGACGCGCCGTACTTCGGCTTCGAGATCCCGGGCGCGCCCGGCAAGTATTTCTACGTGTGGCTCGACGCGCCGGTCGGCTATTACGCGAGCTTCAAGAACCTGTGCGACCGCAACGGCATCGACTTCGATGCGTGGGTCCGCCCGGGCTCGACCACCGAGCAGTATCACTTCATCGGCAAGGACATCCTGTACTT
Source organism: Burkholderia sp. BCC0405 (assembly GCF_902833075.1). Taxonomy (NCBI): domain Bacteria; kingdom Pseudomonadati; phylum Pseudomonadota; class Betaproteobacteria; order Burkholderiales; family Burkholderiaceae; genus Burkholderia; species Burkholderia sp. BCC0405. The sequence continues at coordinate 246,610 of NZ_CADFEO010000002.1, read as the reverse complement.
CCACACGCTGTTCTGGCCCGCGATGCTCGAGTTCTCGGGCCACCGCACGCCGACCAACGTGTTCGCGCACGGGTTCCTGACGGTCGACGGCGCGAAGATGTCGAAGTCGCGCGGCACGTTCATCACCGCGCAGAGCTACATCGACACCGGCATGAACCCGGAATGGCTGCGCTACTACTTCGCCGCGAAGCTGAACGCGACGATGGAAGACATCGACCTGAACCTCGACGACTTCCAGGCGCGCGTGAACAGCGACCTCGTCGGCAAGTACGTGAACATCGCGAGCCGCGCGGCAGGCTTCCTGATCAAGCGCTTCGACGGCCGCGTGCAGGACAGCGCGATGAACCACCCGCTCGTCGCGAAGCTGCGCGAGGCAATCCCGCAGATCGCCGCGCACTACGAAGCGCGCGAGTACGGCCGCGCGCTGCGCCACACGATGGAGCTCGCGGACGAAGTGAATGCGTACGTCGACGGCGCGAAGCCGTGGGATCTCGCAAAGGATCCGGCCAACGCGGTCGCGCTGCACGAAACCTGCAGCGTGAGCCTCGAGTCCTTCCGCCTGCTGTCGCTCGCGCTGAAGCCGGTGATGCCGCGCGTCGCCGTTGCCGTCGAATCGTTCTTCGGGATCGCGCCGCTCGCATGGGCCGATGCCGCGAAGCCGCTGTCGTCGGAACAGCCGATCAAGGCGTACCAGCACCTGATGACGCGCGTCGACCCGAAGCAGATCGAAGCGCTGCTCGCCGCGAACCGCGATTCGCTGCAGGCCGAAGCCACCGGCGCGGCTGTCGCGAGCGCGAACGCCGCGAAGGATGCGAAGAACAACGCGAAGGCGAAGGCGGACGCGAAGCAGGCGGTCGTGAACGGCGCGGACGATGCCCCCATCTCGATCGACGATTTCGCGAAGATCGACCTGCGCATCGCGAAGATCGTCGCGTGCCAGGCCGTCGAAGGCTCGGACAAGCTGCTGCAGCTCACGCTCGACGTCGGCGAGGAAAAGACCCGCAACGTGTTCTCGGGCATCAAGTCCGCATACCAGCCCGAGCAACTCGTCGGCAAGCTGACCGTGATGGTCGCGAACCTCGCGCCGCGCAAGATGAAGTTCGGCCTGTCCGAAGGGATGGTGCTTGCCGCGTCGGCAACCGACGAGAAGGCCGAGCCGGGGCTCTACATCCTCGAGCCGCACAGCGGCGCGAAGCCCGGCATGCGCGTGAAGTAAGCCGAACGCGCGGCTGCTCGCGCGAAAAAAAGCCCCGCACGTCGTGCGGGGCTTTTTTCATGGCTGCTCGGCACGCCGCTCGCGGGCGCCGTCACTGCCGAACCACCGGTCGAAACGCCGCGTGTAGTTCAGGTCGACGCCCTGGAACGTGCCGCCGTACGCGGACACCGACCAGAAGCGCGTCAGGTTGATCGTCGCCTTGAATGCGTTGCTCGCCGATTGCAGGCCCTGCTCGAAGCCGAGCACGAACCGCTCGTTGATCGCCTTCGACACCAGCACGACCTGCGGGTCGGTCAGGCCGACTTCGCTGCGGCCGACCGAGACCTCGTCGAGACCGAAGGTCTGCGCAACGCGCTTGCCGGTCACGCTGCCGAGCAGCCCGAGCGCCGCCGTCATCGCACCCTGCTGGCCGACGTTGTTGCCCTGGTCGGTGCCGTGCCCGAACAGCAGCCACGACAGCTTTTCGTTGTCCGTGACGTTCGGCTCCGACACGAGCTTGACCGTCAGCGACTGGATCGTGCCCGTTACCTGCACGCCGGCCTCGACCTCCTGGTTGCGCCGCATCGCGAGGATGTTGACGCCCGGGTTCGACACGGGGCCGTTGAACGTGAAGAAGCCGTTCTCGATCGCGAGCTTGCGGCCGAACGACGTATACGTCGACCCTTCGGTCACGCGCACGTTGCCGACCGCGCGCAGCGGCGCGCCCGGCGCGCTCATCACGGTGATCGTGCCGCGCAGCCCGAGATCCGCGCCATGGCCCTTGAAGCGGAAGTTGTTGCCGAGGCCGATGTCGATGTTCGCGCGCGGCGCGAGCGACGGCGCCGGCTTGCCCTCGGCCGGCTTCGGCTTCGCGACCGCGGTGCCGGTCGGCGTCTCGCCGCGCACCGTACCGTCCGGCCCCACGATCACCACATCGTCCGACAGGTGCGGCGCCGATTCCTCGGGCAGGTCGAACAACGCGCGGTCGACGACGAACTTGCCGTCGATCGACAGCGCGCCGCGCGGCCCGTCGTTCGCGACCGTTGCCTTGCCCGACAGCGACAGCTTGCGATCCGGCGCCGCGAACAGTTCGAGCTTGTCCGCGACGATGCTCGCCGTCAGGTCGGGCGCCTCGCCATCGAGGCGCACGCGGCCGAGCGCGCGCAGCGTACCGTCGCCGCCGTGAAATTCAACCTGCTGGAATTCGACGAGGTTCTCCGATAGCTTGATGCGTACGATACCGTCCTTCAACTGCACGCCCTGGTCGATGAGCGTCGCGGACAGGTCGTCGCCCGTCAGCATCCCCGACAGGTTAGGCTTCGCCGGCGTGCCCGCGACCGTCAGCTTCAGCGCCGCGCGCCCGCCGAGCAGATAGCTCGGCCCGAACAGGTTGCCGGTCGTCTTCAGCGCCGGGATATCGGCGTCGATGCGGCCCGACAGCGGGCCGTCGTCGACCACGCCGAACATGCCATCGCGCAGCGCGAACGGCACGGTGACGTTCGCGTCGAGCGTGCCGATCCGGTTCGCCTTCGCGAGCGCCGTCACGTTGAGCCGGTTGCCGGGCGTGAAGCTCGCCCGCGCGGACAGGTCGGTCAGCCCCAGCGATGCGATGCCGCGCCCGCTCTCGATCGTCACGTCGCCGCCGCGACGCTTCACCTGCACATAGCCCGTCGAGTTCGCGCCGACCGAGAAATCCCAGTCGGCGTCGAGCACGACGTCGGTCCGCACCGGCGGCCGCTGGCCCGTCAGCTCCTGGCGGACCTCGAGAAAACGCGCGATCGACGCGCCGCTCACCGAGCCCGCCGAGCGCATCTGGCCGTGATCGAACACGAACGATTTCAGGTCGATCGCCGCGCCCTCGAGCGTGAGCCGCGTCGCGCCGAGCGTCACGCGGCCGGCGCCTGCCGATACGGTCAGCGGCGACTGAAGCGCGATGGCCGGCGTGCCGCGGTTCGCAAGACGCGTGACGGTGCCGTCCCAACGCATCCCGTCGCGGTTCTCGACCACGCCGCCGTTCGCCGCGAGCGTCACGTCGATCACGCGGCCACCGGCCGTCCCGAGCGCCGACGCGTCGAGCGTGTGCTTTGCGCGCGTGCCGTCGAGATTCGCGCGCAGCGATTTCAGCTTCAGCGAGCCGAGCGCGATGTCGGACGCGTCGGCCGTCAACACGAGCGCGCCGTGCGCGCCGTCGCGGATGTCCGCGCGGCCCTGCGCCGCGCCGATCCGGTTCGAGCCGACGACCACGTGCTCGGCCTTGTAGGTGGCCGTCACGTTCGGGTGCGCGAAGCTGCCGGTCAGGTCGCCCTGCGCCTGCACGAGCCCTTCCACGCCGAAGCCGAGCCGGTCGAGTTGCGGCGCGTCGACGACGAAGCGAAGCCGGTCGCCCGGCGCGCCGAAGCTGCCGCGCAAGTCGACATGGTTGCCCGCGATCGACAGGTTCGCGTTGCTCGGCAGAATGCGCGAGCCGGCGAGCTGCACGACGCCGGCGCCGGTCAGCGGCACGCCGTCGTACAGGCTGTCGCCGAGCTTGAAGGTCGCCTTCGTCGACACCTGCGGCGCGAACGCGCCCGATGCGGTCAGCGTGCCCGACACGCGCGTCTCGCCGCGCTGGGCCGGCGCCTTCGCGACCTTGGCGGGCGCCTTGCCGCCACCCGCCTTCGGCGCACCCATCGCGGCGAGCAGCAGCGGATCGAATGCGGTCAGCGTCGCCTTCGCGTCGTAGCTCGAATGCGCATCGTGGCGGAACACGCCCGTCAGGTCGATCCGGCCCTTGCCCGCCGTCACGCGCGCGTCGGTCAGCACGGTCTGCTGCGGCGTCAGCGCAACCTTCGCGCGGGCGCCGAGCGCGAGCTTCGCGTCGTTCAGGTTGAAGTCGACCGTCGTCACGTCGCCCGCGAGCGTCACGCCGAGCGGGCCGGCGAGGCGCATCGGCCGCAGCTCGGCGACGAAGGCATTCAGGTCGAGGTTCGCGACCTTCAGGTCGAAGCGGCCCTTGCCGCCCGTCAGCGTGCCGTTGCCCGTCACGCTGCCGTCGCGGATCAGCTTCAGCGCGAGCGCGTCGATCCGCTGCGCGTGCGCGTCGAGATGCACGTTCGCGTGCGCGTCGATCACCGGCAGCAGGTGATCGCCGAGCGTGCCGGGTTTCGCGTTGACGATCGACACCGGGCCCGTCACCGCGAAACCCTTCGCGGGCTCGGCCCCGGCCGGCGCGGTCACGGGCGCGAGTTCCGCGCGCACCGCGAGATCGGCGGCCGGTGCGCCGGGCGCGAGCGCCTGCGGGTTCACGTGATCGAACGCGAGCGACGCGCGCGTGAGCGGCACCGCGCCGAGCGGTGCGGCCTCGACGTGCGCGCGCCCGTTCAGCTTCATCCCGCTTGCGTCGACGTCGGCGACGAGCGCCTCGAGCGAGCCCGACACGCGAGCGCGCGCGTCAACCGGCTCGTCGGACAGCTTGCCCGCATACGTGGCTTCCCCCGTCAGCGCGAACGGCTTCACGCCATCGAGCTTCGCGCGTGCGGTCAGCGCGCCGTACGGCGTATCGACGCCGTCGAGCACGAGTTCATGGTGACGGCCGTCACTGCGGCCGTTCAGCGCGATATGGTCGAGCTGCGTCGTCGAGCCGCCGTCGTGGATCGCAAGGTGATCGACGCGCAGGTCGTCGATGCGCAGCTGCAGCGGCAGGCTCAGGTCCTGCGGCGTCGCGCTTGGCGTCGACGGCCCCGGCGGGATTCGCACGTCGATCGTGCCGGCGCGAAGATAGGCGATGGACAGCCGCCACGGCGCCCGGGTCAGCGCCCAGCGGCCGTCGAGCCGGTCGATGCGGATTTCGGTGCCGGTGCCGTCGGGGCTCGTCCATGCGAACCCGCGCAACCGCACGCCGGTCGCGAGCGAGCCGCCGTCGAGCGTGCCCGCGAGCCGCGCGCCGAGCACCCGCTCGGCCACCTGCCACGCGAGCCGCGTGCCGTGCTCGGTGGTCACCGCGGCCAGCACGAGCCCGAGCGCCAGCACGACGAGCAGCGCGACCGTCACAAGCGCCCACGCGGCGACCCGCCCGATGCGCGCGAAGGGCCCGCGGCGCGGCGCGCGCGGCGGCGCGTCGGGCGCGCCGTCGGGCGCGTCCGGATCGTGAGGCGGCGGCGTGTCGTTCGGGTCCTTCGTCATGCGGTTCGTCGTCGGTGAAGCGGTATGGTCAGAAAGCGATGCCGAGCGTCAGGTACGGGCGCACGCTATGGTTGCGCAACCCGTACGCGACATCGACGTTGATCGGGCCGACGGGGCTGCGCCAGCGCGCGCCGATGCCGACACCCGGGTAGAACACCTTCTCGCCCCACGCATCGGTGGCGGTGCCGATGTCGAAGAACGTCGCGGCGCCCCAGTCGCGGTTGAACCAGTGCTGGTATTCGGCGGTGCCCGTCATCAGGTACTTGGTCGGCAGCACGGAGCCGTCGACGCTGTTGCCGATGCTCTGGTAGCCGTAGCCGCGCACCGAGTTCGAGCCGCCCGCGCGGAACAGCAGCGACGCCGGCACGCCGGACGAGCTGCCGCTCGTGAACACGCCGCCGAGTTCCGCGCGGAACACGAACAGGTCGCGCTTGCCGATCGGCAGGTACTGCTGGCCGCGCGCGTAGCCGCGGATGAAGGTCTGGTCGGTCAGCACGCCCTTGACCGCGAAGCCGGCCTCGGCGTGGATCAGGTTGCCCGAGCGCGGGAACAGCGGATCGTCGACGTTGCGGCGCGTCCACGCCCATTGCGGCACGAGCGCGCGGCTCGTGGTCGGCCCGGCGCCGTTCTGGTCGAGCCGGTCCTGGTAGTACATCAGCGAATACGAATAGTCGATGAACTGGCCGGTGCGCGTGCGCTGCGCGCCGATCCGCGCGCTGTAGATGCGCGTGTCCGACACGTTGGTGTTCGTGTACGACGCGAGCACGCTGTTGGTCCAGCCCTTCTCGCCCGGCGGCATCGACAGCTGGACCTGCCCGTATTGCTGGATCTGGTCGAGCCGGCCCGACACGGTCAGCGGCCATGCGGCGCCGAACGTGTCGAGATACGTATAGGAGCCCTGCACGTGCGGCCCGGTATCGGTGGCAAAGCCGACGCCGCCGCGGATGTTGTTGTACGGGAACTCGCTGACCTTCACGTGCACGGGCGTGAGCTCGGGCTTCGACGTATCATCGCCGACGTCGATCGCGACGCTCGCGTAATACGGCGTGTTCTGCAACTGCCGCTGCAGTTCGGTGATGCGCTGCACGTCGTAGATCTCGCCTTCCGACAGCGGATTGACGTTCGTGACGATCTTTTCCGGATAGCGCCGCACGCCGTCGACGTCGACCTTGCCGATCGTGAACGTCGGGCCGCTGTCGAACGTGACCGCGAGCGTCGCGCGCTGCGTGCGCGGGTCGATGCGCGCCTCCGACGACACGATCTTCCCGCCGAGATAGCGGCGCGACTGCAGTTGCTTGAGCGCGGCCCCCTTCGCGCCGTCCCAGTCGGACTGCGTGAACGGATCGCCCGGCTTCAGCGAGAACGCGAAACGCGTCGCCGCTTCCTGCTTCGGATCCTCGGTGTCGATGGGCCCCTTGAACGTCAGGTCGACACTCGACACGATCGTCTGCTTCCCCGGATCGACCGCGATGCGCACGTCGCGCTTGCCGTCGCGCGTGCGCACGTCGGTGCGCACGACCGGCGAGAAATAGCCGGCCGTCGCGGTCAGGTCGCGCACCTGCTGCGGCGTGGCGGTGACGAGGAAGTCGAACTGGTCGTCGCTGATGTCGTCGCGCTTCGCGAAACGCGCGATATCGAGATGCGACTTGAGCAGCTTGCGAATCGAGCGCGGCGCGTCGATGTCGACGTCGTACTTCGCGTGGGCCGGCAGCGCGAAGCACGCGGCAAGGCAACCCGCGAGGGCCACCCGCGCGGCGCCGGCGCGATTGCGTTCCACGCGCGGGCCCGCGTCATGTGCCGCATGTGCTTGCTGGTTCGACTGCCCCGCCAAATATCACCCCGCCCTCGGTTATCACGGTTTTGTGGAAAACCCTGTATTTGACCACAGGGTGCTGGCACCAAAGCTTAATGTTTGTAAACCGCTTCGCAAGCGAGCGCGCGTGGCCGCGGCATCATGCGTGACGGTGCGCTTCCCGGTGCCGGCTGCATGCCAGCCCGCGGATTCGACGCGCGATTGACGCCGGCCGTTCCCGCGATGCGGTAAAATCCCGCCATCGTGAATCCGGCGCATCGTGCGCCGCCCGAAACGGAAAACCCAGCCATGCCGTACCAGTCCGATGTCACGCAGTTCCTGAACCAGCTCAAGCAGCAGAAGCCGACGCTCGAGGAAGAGCAGCGCAAGGGCCGTTCCCTGCTGTGGGACAAGCAGCCGATCGACCTCGAAGAGCGCGCCGAGCAGCAGGATTCGCGCGTGAAGCAGACGTCGTACGTCTACTACCAGAACTTCTGACGACGTGAGCGCGGCAGACGAGGCCAACGCCGCCCGGCAGGACGACGCGATCGCCGCGCCCGCGGGCGCCGATTCGACGCCCGACACGGTCGACGGTGTCGCGGCGTTCGCTCGCCTGTACGGCGAGCCGCTCTTCAAGCTGCCACAGGATCTCTACATCCCGCCCGATGCGCTCGAGATTTTCCTCGAGACCTTCGAAGGCCCGCTCGACCTGCTGCTCTACCTGATCCGCAAGCAGAACTTCAACGTGCTCGACATCCCGATGGCGCAGGTCACCGCGCAATATCTGGGCTACGTCGACCAGATCCGCACGTCGAACCTCGAACTCGCGGCCGAGTACCTGCTGATGGCCGCGATGCTGATCGAGATCAAGTCGCGGATGCTGCTGCCGGTCAAGAAGGCCGACACCGGCGAGGAAGCCGAGGATCCGCGCGCCGAACTCGTGCGCCGCCTGCTCGAATACGAGCAGATGAAGCTCGCCGCGCAGCGGCTCGACCAGTTGCCGCAGCTCGGCCGCGACTTCCTGCGCGCCGAGGTCTACATCGAGCAGAGCGTCACGCCGCGCTTCCCCGACGTGAATTCGGACGACCTGCGCGCCGCATGGGCCGACGTGCTCAAGCGCGCGAAGCTCGTCCAGCACCACAAGATCTCCCGCGAGGAGCTGTCGGTGCGCGAACACATGAGCCTGATCCTGCGCCGGCTGCAGAACGCGCGCTTCATGGAGTTCGCCGAGCTGTTCGACACGTCGCGCGGCGTGCCGGTCGTCGTCGTGAATTTCATCGCGATGCTCGAACTCGCGCGCGAGTCGCTCCTCGAGATCACGCAGGCCGAACCGTTCGCGCCGATCTACGTGCGTCTCGCGTACCTGCCCGCGTAACCCCCGCGCCCGGCCTTTCCGTTCTCCCGAGCCATCCCGGCACCCTCGCCGCCTCAGCGCAGCCCGGCACGGCCGTGCGAGCCGTTACCGGCACGCCCGATTAAAAAGTGAACGATCGTTCTTTTTCCGATGCGTTTGGCGGCCAAATCCTCTACAATCCGCCGACGCCCGATGCGCCGCCCGCGCGCCGGCGTTCTCCGCTTCGACCCCGACGCCGCTGCTGCGGCGCCAACGCGCGCCAGCGCGAGGAACCCGCTACCCGATCATGAAAGTCATCAGCTCGATCCATGAACTGCGCGACCAGCTGCGCGGACAGAACCGCACGGCGTTCGTGCCGACGATGGGCAACCTGCACGAAGGGCACCTGTCGCTGATGCGCCTCGCGCGCCAGCACGGCGACCCGGTCGTGGCGAGCATCTTCGTCAACCGGCTGCAATTCGGCCCGAACGAGGATTTCGACAAGTATCCGCGCACGCTCCAGGACGATATCGAGAAGCTGCAGAAGGAAAACGTCTACGTGCTGTTCGCGCCGACCGAGCGCGACATGTACCCGGAGCCGCAGGAATACCGCGTGCTGCCGCCGGACGATCTCGGCGGGATCCTCGAAGGGGAATTCCGGCCCGGCTTCTTCACCGGCGTGTGCACGGTCGTGACGAAGCTGATGGCCTGCGTGCAGCCGCGCGTCGCCGTGTTCGGCAAGAAGGACTACCAGCAGTTGATGATCGTGCGCCGCATGTGCCAGCAGCTCGCGCTGCCGGTCGACGTCATCGCCGCCGAAACCGTGCGCGACGAGGACGGCCTCGCGCTGTCGTCGCGCAATCGCTACCTGTCGGCCGACGAGCGCAACGAAGCGCCCGAACTCGCGAAGACGCTGCAGCGCATCCGCGAGAGCGTGCTCGGCGGCGAACGCGACCTCGGCAAGCTCGAGGAAATGGCCCGCACGCATCTGGCCGGCCGCGGCTGGGCGCCCGACTACATCTCGATCCGCCGCCGCGCGAACCTGATCGCGCCGAGCGCGGCCGAGCTAGAAGCCGGCGAACCGCTCGTCGTCGTCGCCGCCGCGAAGCTCGGCGCGACGCGCCTCATCGACAACCTGGAAATCTGACGGGCCGCCCCGCCCGCGCCTCTCACGACGCATCACGGAGACACCATGCAGCGCCACATGCTCAAATCGAAGATCCATCGCGCGGCCGTCACGCACTGCGAGCTGCACTACGAAGGCTCGTGCGCGATCGACGAAGACCTGCTCGACGCATCGGGCATCATCGAAAACGAACGGATCGACATCTGGAACATCAACAACGGCGAGCGCTTCTCGACGTACGCGATCAAGGGTGAGCGCGGCAGCGGGATGATCTCGCTGAACGGCTCGGCCGCGCGTCGCGCGCAACTCGGCGACCTCGTGATCATCGCGGCGTTCGCGATGGTCGACGAAGCCGAGCTGCAGGCCGGATGGAAGCCGAAGCTCGTGTTCATTGACGACGGCAACAAGATCAAGGGCCACCGCGATCACGTGCCGACGCAGAACTGGACCTGACCTGAACGGCCACCCGCGCGGCCTGGCGCGCGGGAGCAGCCGCGCCGCTTGTGGTCGAAGGGCCGGATTCCGTACGCCACGGAACCCGGCCCTTTCTCGTTTCATCGTGCGCCGGTCCGGCGGCCGCGCGATCAGGACGCCTTGGCGGCCTTCTCCGTCTTCTCTGCCTTGGGCGCCCGGCGTTCGGCCCATTCGACGATCGGCCGCCACTGTTCGAGATCCTTCTCGACCCGGCTCTTCGCGACGTCCCACAGCGTGAGGCCGTGCGCGGCGATCTGCACGTAGTTCTGCGTGTCGCGCACGTAGCCGAGCACCGGCAGGCCGAGCCCCTCGACGAACCGGTGAAGCTGGTCGGACGAGCGCGTGCGTGCGTCGACCCGCATCCCGACGATCCCGACCTCGACGCTGCCCTTGCGCACGGCCTTCTCGCCGGCGAGGCGCTCCAGAAACTGCTGCGTGGCCAGGATATCGAACAGCGACGGCTGCAGCGGCACGATCACCTTGTCCGCCAGTTGCAGCGCGACGTTGAGCCGGTTGCCGTGCAGGCCGGCCGGCGTGTCGATCACGGCATATTCGAGGCCGCGCGGCGGCTTCGTCGGCGCGTCCGGATCAAGCTCCCATGCCTCGATCGCCGGCAATCCGGCCGGACGCAGGTCGAGCCACGCATGCGCGGACTGCTGCCGGTCCAGGTCGGCGAGCGCGACCCATGCGCCCTGCGCCGCGAAATAGCCGGCAAGATTGGTGGACAGCGTGCTCTTTCCCACGCCGCCCTTCGGATTCGCCACCACGATCACCGTCATGAATTCCCCCGAAAGAGCCGCGCGGCGCCGGCCGCATGGCAGGCGCCGCTCGATTGCGGATACAGGGAGCGATGATATCGGCAAACAGGGGGTCACCGGAACGGGTTGCGCCGCGCCGTGTCGGCTTACCTTCTCCTTACACACGCCGAACCGCGGCCTCCCGTGCGCCGAGCGCGAACGCGCCGCCACCCAGCAGCGCTTGCACGGCGAGCGTGACGGCCCAGAATGCCGGATACTCCCAGCCGCCGTTCGGCGACGCGAAGCTCCAGCCGTTCGGCAGATGCGCGGCGGTCGCGCCGAGCATGAACGGCAGCAGCACGAGCGCGGCGACGCGCACGCGCAAGCCCGCGAGCAGCGCAAGGCCTCCCGCCAGTTCGACGAACGTCGTCAGGTACGCGAGCCAGCCCGGCAGGCCGATCGACGCAAAGAACTGGGCGGTGCCGGGCAGCGTGAAGACGAACACCTTCTGCGCGACGTGCGCGAGGTACAGCACGCCGAGCGTGACGCGCAGCAGGGTCGCGGCAAATTCGTTGAGGCGATTGGGGTTCATGGCGAATTCCTTCGTGAGTGGTGTGAATGGATCGCACTCTATTCGAATCGATTCGACCGATAAACACGCCAATCTGCTTTAACTGATTCCCATATGGAACGAATCAGGTCATAAAAAAGGGCATGACCGATCATGCCCCGGTGCGAACCTCAGTAACCGCTTTTGCCTTGTGACGAATCGGCGCCGGACGGGCTGCCGCCCGCGCCGTACGAATCGCACGCTTGCGCATAAGCCGACGCGCCCAGCAGCGCCGCCAGCAGCACGCTCCACCACCACCGAACCTTCATCGCCGCACTCCTCCGGACGAACCACCGCCCACCTGTGTTGTACGCGATCCGGCGGAAAATGCGAGGCCTGTTGCATCCGGCCCCGGCCCGCGCGTCAGCGGAATTCCGCGTACAGCGCGTCGAGGTCGAGATGCTCGGCGAACGTATCGGCAAGCCGCTCGAGCGATGCCTCGCGCAGCGCCGGATAGTCGATGCGTTCCGCACCGTCGAGCCCGGCCCACGCAAGCAGCGCCGTGCAGGCGTCCGGCGAGTCGAACAGCCCGTGCACGTAGGTCGCGAGGATCTGGCCATCGCCGGAAACCGCGCCGTCGGGGCGCGTGCCGTCCTGCGCGGCGTCGGCCGCCAGCGCCAGCGCGGGCGACTCGAGCGCAGGCCCGTGCGTATCGCCCATGTGGATCTCGTAACCACGCACGGCAGCCCCGCCCGGCAGCGCGAGACGCCCCGTCACGTTCTTCAGCGTCTTGTCGGGCTGCAGCGTCGTGCCGAAATCGAGCAACCCGAGCCCCGGCACGCTGCCGGGCGCACCTTCGAGGCCGAACGGATCGTCGAGCGCGCGGCCGAGCATCTGCATCCCGCCGCAGATGCCGATCACCTTGCCGCCGTAGCGCAGGTGGCGACGGATCAGCGTGTCCCAGCCCGCGTCGCGCAACCATGCGAGATCGCGCTGCACGCTCTTCGAACCGGGCAGGATCAGCAGGTCCGCGTCCGGCACGGGGCCGCTCTTCCAGTACGTGAATTCGACCTGCGGATGCGCACGCAGCGGATCGAAATCGGTGTGGTTGCTGATGCGCGGCAGCGCCGGCACGACGACGCGCAGCACGCCGGCGTCGCCCCGTGCGGCTGCGCTACGCGCCTGAGCGGGCAGCATGTCCTCGGCGTCGAGCAGCAGCCCGTGCAGGTACGGCAGCACACCGAACACGGGCTTGCCCGTTTGCGCGCGCAGCCAGTCGAGCCCCGGTTCGAGCAGCTTGATATCGCCGCGGAAGCGGTTGATCACGAAGCCGCGCACGCGCGCACGCTCGCTGTCCGACAGGCACGCGAGCGTGCCGACCAGGTGCGCGAACACGCCGCCGCGGTCGATATCGGCGACGAGCACGACCGGGCAGTCGACACGTTCGGCAAACCCCATGTTCGCGATGTCGCCATCGCGCAGGTTGATCTCCGCCGGGCTGCCCGCGCCCTCGACGATCACCGTGTCGTAGCCGGCACGCAGGCGCGCGTACGACTCGAGCACGGCATCGAACGCGACCGGCTTGTAGTCGTGGTAAGCGCGTGCGTCGAGATTCATGCGCGCCTTGCCGTGAATGATCACCTGCGCGCCGCGGTCGCTCGTCGGCTTCAGCAGCACGGGGTTGAAATCCGTATGCGGCGCGACGCCCGCGGCCAGTGCCTGCAGCGCCTGCGCGCGGCCGATCTCGCCGCCGTCGGCCGTCACCGCGCTGTTGAGCGCCATGTTCTGCGGCTTGAACGGCGCAACGCGCGCGCCGGCGCGGCGTGCCAGCCGGCACAGGCCGGCAACCAGCGTGCTCTTGCCCGCGTCGGACGTCGTGCCCTGGATCATCAGCGCGCCGCGCGGCCGCGGCTCGGGTGCATTCATCGTATAAAGGTCGTCGCGAGGCAAAGGCCGCATTATCCCCCGCGCCGGTATGCCCGCGCCGTTACAATCACGCGATGATTCCGCACGACCTCACCTTCGTCCTCGGCGGCGCGCGCTCGGGCAAGAGCGCGTATGCCGAGCGGCTCGCCGCCGACAGCGGCCGCCCCGTCGCCTACATTGCGACCGCAACTGCCGCCGATGCCGAATTCGCCGAGCGCATCGCGCACCATCGCGCGCGCCGGCCGGCCGACTGGGGTTTCGCCGACGCGCCCGTCGATCTCGCCGGCACGCTCGCGCGGCTCGACGATCCGCACGCGTGCCTGCTCGTCGACTGCCTGACGCTGTGGCTCACGAACCTGCTGTGCCCGGCCGACGGCGAACCGCTCGACGATGCGCAGTACGCGGCGCAGGTCGACCGGCTCGAGCATGCGTTGCGCAGCGCGCACGCCAAGGTGATCGTCGTGAGCAACGAGATCGGGCTCGGCGTCGTGCCGCTCGGGTCGGTCACGCGCCGCTACGTCGACGAGCTCGGCCGCCTGAACCAGCGCGTCGCCGCGCTTGCGACGCGCGTGACGCTGCTCGTCGCCGGGCTGCCGCTCGACCTCAAGACGGGAGCGCCGTCATGCTGATGCTGTCGCTGCCCGTCGTCGCGATGTTCGCGGTCGCGGCCGCGATCATCGACCGCGCGATCGGCGAACCGGCCGGCTGGCATCCGCTCGTCGCGTTCGGCCGCCTCGCCGCGCGCATCGAAGGCGCGCTGAACACGGGCCGGCGCGGCCGCGTGGTCGGGGTCGCCGCGTGGATCGCGGCGGTCGTGCCGCCGGTCGCCATCGCGGCATGGCTCACGGCCGTGCTGCCGTGGCCGCTTGCGGCCGCGCTGCACATCGCGCTACTGTGGTTCGCCCTCGGCGCGAAAAGCCTCACGGACCACGTCGCGCCGATCGCGGCTGCGTTGCTGCGGCATGACCTCGGCGCCGCCCGCGCGCTGACCGCGCGCATCGTGTCGCGCGACACGAGCGATGCGGACGAAGGCGCGCTGTCGCGTGCGGCCGTCGAATCGGCGCTCGAGAACGGCAACGACGCGATCTTCGGCGCGCTGTTCTGGTTCGTCGTCGCAGGCGGCCCCGGCGCGCTGCTGTTCCGGCTCGCGAATACGCTCGACGCAATGTGGGGCTACCGCACGCCGCGCTTCCTAACCTTCGGCTGGGCCGCCGCGCGCCTCGACGACGCGCTGAACTGGCTTCCCGCGCGCCTCACGGCCGCGAGCTACGCGCTGCTCGGCGACACGGCCGCCGCATGGCGCTGCTGGCGCACGCAGGCGCGCCACTGGGACAGCCCGAACGCGGGCCCGGTGATGGCTGCCGGCGCCGGCAGCCTGAACGTGCAGCTCGGCGGCCCCGCCGTCTATCACGGCGAGATCGAGGACCGTCCCGCGCTCGGCACCGGCGCAACGGCAACCGCCATTCACATCGTCGCCGCGCTGTCGCTCGTCACGCGCACACTTGCCCTGTGGCTCGCGCTGCTGGTGGCGAGCGGCGCACTCGCCATGGCCATCCATCATGTCTGACACCCGCATCGCGCACGGCGGCAACCTGCATGAAGCCGCGCGCCGCCACGGCATTCCGTACGACACGTGGCTCGACCTGTCGACCGGCATCAATCCGGCCGGCTATCCGGTCCCGCCCGTCCCGGCCGACGCGTGGCGCCGGCTGCCCGACGACGGCGACGGCCTCGCGGCCTGCGCCGCGCAGTACTACCACGCACCCGATCCCGCACACGTGCTGCCGGTTGCCGGCAGCCAGGCCGCGATCCGCGCGTTGCCCGCGTTGCTGCCGACCGGCGACGCCGGCGTCGCGCCGCTCGCGTACGGCGAATACGCGCCTGCCTTCACGCGCCACGGCCATCGCGTCGTCGCGCTCGATATCGATGCGGATACGCTGCCTGCGACGCTGCGCCACGTCATCGTCGGGAATCCGAACAACCCGACTGCCGAGTTCGTGCCGGCCGAGCGCCTGCTCGATTGGCACGCGCAACTGGCGTCACGCGGCGGCACGCTGATCGTCGACGAGGCATTCGCCGATACGGGCACGACGCGCTCGCTCGCGCCGCACGTCGATCGTCCCGGGCTCATCGTGCTGCGTTCGGTCGGCAAGTTCTTCGGGCTCGCCGGCATCCGCGCGGGCTTCGTGCTCGCGCGCCCAGACCGGATCGTCGCGCTGCGCGACATGCTCGGCGCATGGACGGTCGGCGGCCCCGCCCGCCACGCGGTCGCCGCGGCGTTCGCCGATCGCACCTGGCAGGCCGCCGCCCGCGAACGGCTCGCGGCCGACGGCGAGCGGCTGGCCGGCTTGCTGCGCGCGCACGGCTTCGCGGTTCGCGCGACGCCGCTCTTCAGCTGGACCGACGACCCGCGCGCCGCGGCGCTGCATGCGGCACTCGCGGCACGCGGGGTCTGGACGCGGCACTTCCCGACACCGTCGAGCGTACGCGTCGGTCTGCCGGGGAGCGAAGCGGAATGGCAGCGCCTCGGCGACGCGCTCGCGCACTGCGTGCCGACGCTGCAACGGGAATCCACATGAATCCGTCCATGTTTCGCCGGCTCGCGCCAGTCGCGTTACTGGCCGCGCTCGCTGACGCGCCACTCGTCCACGCCGATGTCACGGCACGCGACGACGCCGGCAATGCCGTCACGTTGCCCGCGCCCGCGCAGCGCGTGATCAGTCTTGCACCGCACGCGACCGAGCTGGTCTACGCGGCCGGCGGCGGCGCGAAGCTCGTCGGCACCGTCACGTACAGCGACTATCCGCCCGCCGCGCAAGCGATACCGCGCGTCGGCGACAACAAGGCGCTCGACCTCGAGCGGATCGCCGCGCTGAAGCCCGACCTGATCGTCGTCTGGCGGCACGGCAACGCCGAGCGGCAGACCGACGCGCTGCGTGCGCTGCACATCCCGCTGTTCTTCAGCGAACCGAAGCATCTCGATGACGTATCGTCGTCGCTGCGCCGGCTCGGCACGCTGCTCGGCACGCAACCGGCTGCCGATGCGGCCGCGGCCGCCTATACACGCGACATCGCGGCGCTGCGCGCGCGTTATGCCGCGCGCACGCCGGTCACGATGTTCTTCCAGGTCTGGGATCGGCCGCTGATGACGCTCAACGGGGCGCACCTGATCAACGACGTGATCGAGCTGTGCGGCGGCCGCAACGTATTCGCGTCGCTCAAGCCGCTCGTGCCGACCGTCACCGACGAGGCTGTGCTCGCGGCGAATCCGGAGGCGATCGTGACGACCGGCGTGGGGGCATCGCGGACGGACGAACCGCTGCCGAGCCTGGCGCGCTGGCGCATGTGGCCCGCCCTGACGGCCGTGGCACGCAACAACCTGTTCGCGATCGACGGCGATCTGCTGACGCGGCCGTCGCCGCGGATCGCGCTGGGCGCGGCTGCGCTGTGCGAGGATCTCGATACCGCGCGTGCGCGGCGGCCGCACTGATTGCCGGCGACTTGCGCGTTCGTCGCGCGTCAGATGTCTGAGACGAATTGACCGCGCGCTGCGTCGTTCGCACGCGGTTGCCAGCGCACCTATTCGTCCCAGTGCACCGCTTCCCACATTCGCGTGGCGGCATCCATGCGCAGCCAGACGACGCCAACTGGCGGTACGGGGCGCGACAGCAGCGTATCGAGCGGCACGCGCAGTACATGCGATGCGAACGTCCGGATCACGCCCGCATGCGTGACGACCCATTGCGGCCGGTCGAACTGCACCACGGCGTCGACCCGCCCCGCGACCCGCGCGGCAAATCGCGCAACGCTTTCGCCGCCATGCGCACACGCATGCATCAGGTCCGCCGCCCACGCATCGAGCGCCGCGCGATCGATATCGTCCCAGCGCCGCATTTCCCACGCGCCGAAATCCATTTCCTGCCAGCCAGCGTCGCACCGTAACGGCACGCCGCATGCCTGCGCGAGCCGTTCGGCCACCGACGCGCAGCGCGTCAGCGGGCTCGTCCAGACCTGTTCGGGAAGCGGCACGCGGAGTGCCGACAAATGCGCGCGCACGGCCTGCGCGCCGGCGTCGGCCGGTGCAGCGAGCGGCACGTCGCTGCGTCCGTAGCAGATGCCCGGCTCGACGCCGACGGCAGGATGACGGATCAGGACGACGTCCATCCGAGCACCACGAGATAGATCGCCAGTTCGCACAGTTGCTGCGTGAAGCCGAGACAGTCGCCGGTATAACCGCCGATCCGCTTCACGAAATAGCGGGCGGCCCACGCGCGCACGAGCACGAGCGCACCGCATGCGGCAACGCCCATGCGCCAGTCGGGCCAGAACAGCCAGGGCAATCCGAATAGCGCCGCGACGCACGCCGCGCGTGCGCCCATCCGTTGCGCAACCGGTTTCGCCTTGCCTTCGGGCCGCACGTAATCGAGCGTCATCAGCAGGCTCACCGCCGCCGCGCGGCTCGCCGCATGCGCGGCGATCATCGTCCACGCGGCACGCAACGGCAGCATGGACGCAAGCGCCTGCCATTTCACGCCAAGCGAGATCACGAGCGCGACTGCGCCGAACGTGCCGATCCGCGAGTCGTGCATGATGCGCAGCACGTCGTCGCGCGTATAGCCGCCGCCGAATGCATCGCAGCTGTCGGCCAGGCCGTCCTCGTGAAAGGCGCCCGTTGCGAGCAGCGTCGCGGCCATCGACAACCCGACCGCGATCGACGGCGGCAGCACGCGCAGCGCAGCGAGATAGACGAGCGCGCCCCATGCGCCGACCCATGCGCCGACGAGCGGGAAATAACGCGCGGCCTGGTCGAGATCGCCGGCTGCGTAGCCGATCGCGCGCGGCACGGGCACGCGGGTGAAATAGCCGAGCGCGACGAAGAAGTAACGCAGTTCGGCCCGCACGCCGCGCGCGCGATCAGGCGCCACGATTGTCGACGCCGGCGGATTCGAAGCTCGCCATCTCGGTGAGGAATGCGGCAGCCGCACGCACGAGCGGCAGCGCGAGCGCCGCGCCCGTGCCTTCGCCAAGCCGCAGGTCGAGCGCGAGCAGCGGCTTCGCGCCGAAATGCTCGAGCATGCGCCGGTGCCCGGCCTCGTGCGACGTATGCGAGAACACGCAGTAGTCGCGCACGCCAGGCACGATGCGCTCGGCGACGAGCAGCGCGGCCGTCGCGATGAAGCCGTCGACGAGAATCGTCATCCGCTCGCTCGCGGCCGCGAGGTACGCGCCCGTCATCATCGCGATCTCGAAGCCGCCGAACGTCGCGAGCACATCGAGCGGCGCGATCGCGTGCGAGTGCTTGACGAGCGCGCGTCCGAGCACCGCGCGCTTGTGCGCGAGGCCCTGGTCGTCGAGGCCCGTGCCGCGCCCGACGCACGCGTCGATCGGCACGCTCAGCAGGCGGCTCATCAGGCACGCGGCCGACGACGTGTTCGCGATTCCCATCTCGCCGAAGCCGATCACGTTCGTGCCGAGCGACGCATGCAGGCGCACGCGCGCCGCGCCGGCCGCGAGCGCCGTCATCGCCTCGTCGCGCGTCATCGCCGGCTCCGCCGCGAAGTTGCGCGTGCCGCGCGCGACCGGCAGCGACACCAGCCGGTCGGACAGCGGCAGCGGCGACGCGACGCCCGCATCGACGATCTCGAGCGTGCTCTGCGCGACGCCCGAGAGCGCGTTGATCGCCGCACCGCCGGCGAGGAAGTTCGCGACCATCTGCGCGGTCACCGCTTGCGGATAAGGACTCACGCCCTCGGCGGCAATCCCGTGATCGCCGGCAAACACGATCATCACGGGACGCCGCACGACCGGCCGCTCCGTGTGCTGGATCAGGCCGATCTGCAGCGCGATCGCCTCGAGCTGGCCGAGGCTGCCGGGGGGCTTGGTCTTGTGGTCGATCACGTGCTGCAGGCGCTTGCGCAGTTCGTCGTCGAGCGGCGCGATCGCGGGCGGGAAGTGGGTTGGGGTCGTCATCGAAGTGCCGGGTCGTTGGCGCGGTGTGCGCCGCGCATCGGAAAAGAAAAGGTCATTGTCGCTCGGGCCACGCCGGCAGTAGCGCATCGCGGCCGTTCTCGCGGATCAGCACGAGCGGATAACCGAACGCATCGCTCGCGCGCTCCGGCGTCAGCACGTCGTGCACGGGGCCGGCCCACGCATGGCCGCGGCCGTCGAGCAACAGCGCATGCGTCGCGAAACGCCGCGCGAGATTCAGATCATGGCACGAGAACAGCACCGTGCGCGGGCCTGCGTCGAGCCATGCCGCCAGCGCGGTCAGGCAATCGATCTGGTGATGCAGGTCGAGATGCGCGAGCGGCTCGTCGAGCAGCATCAACGGCGCGTCCTGGCACAGCGTCGCGGCCAGCGCGACACGCTGCCGCTCGCCGCCCGACAGCGACAGCACGTCGCGAGAAGCGAGCGCGGTCAGGTCGAATGTCGCCAGCGCGTCGCGCGCGGCCGCGCGGTCGCCGTCGCGCTCCCATCCCCAGCCGCCGAGGTACGGAAAGCGGTTGAGCAGCACCGTGTCGAAGACGGTCGCGCTGAAGGCGTCGTGCAGTTGCTGCGGCATCAGCGCGCGACGCTGCGCGAGTTGCTCGGGCGGCCATGCGGCAAGCGGCCGGCCGTCGATCTCCACGTGTCCGCCGGCCGGCGGCTGCAGCCCGGCGAGCGTCGCGAGCAGCGTCGTCTTGCCCGCGCCGTTGGGCCCCGCGACGCACCAGATCTCGCCGGGACGGAATGCCCGGGTAAAGCCGTCGAGCAGCGTGCGCGCACCGGCCTTCAGCGTCAGGCCGACGGCCGCGTAGTTCATGTCGCCGGCAGTGGCATGCAGTGCGGCCCCCGTCATCGCATTGGCCTCCTCAACAACATCCACAGGAACACCGGCACGCCGATCAGCGCGGTCATCACGCCGACCGGCAGTTGCGCGGGCGCGATCACGGTACGTGCGAGCAGGTCGGCCGCCATCACGCCGCCGCCGCCCGCGAGCATCGCGGCCGGCAGCAGCATGCGCTGGTCGTTGCCGAAGGCGAGCCGCAGCGCATGCGGCGCGACGAGGCCGACGAAACCGATCGTGCCGGCCGTCGTCACCGCGGCCGCGGCTGCCAGCGACGCGACGAGATAGATCCGCACGCGCAGGCGCGCAACGGGCACGCCGAGCGCGAGCGCGGTCGCGTCGCCGCGCAGCAGCACGTTCAGTTGCGGCGCGGCCGGCAGCGCGACGCATGCGGCCAGCAACAGCGCACCCCAAGCGAACCACGGCGCGGTCACGCCGTTCAGGTCGCCGGTCAACCAGAAGATGATCCCGCGCAGCCGTGCATCGGGCGCGAGCGACAGTAGCAGCGTGACGAGTGCGCCCCACCCCGCCGCGATCACGACGCCCGTGAGCAGCAGCCGCGGCGACGCATCGCGCGCTTCGCCGCGCCACAGCTCGCGGCGTGCGAGACCGAGCACGAGCGCGACCGACACGAGCGAGCCGGCGAACGCCGACGCATCGACGAGCCACCACGCGCCGCCCGCGATCATCGCGACGAGCGCGAAGCCGGCCGCGCCACCCGACACGCCGAGTACGTACGGCTCCGCGAGCGGATTGCGCAACAGCACCTGCAGCAGTGCACCGGCCAGCGCGAGCAGCGCGCCGCACGCGAAACCGGCGAGCGCGCGCGGCAGGCGCAACGTGCGGACGATATCGGCGAACAACGCGTCGCCGCCATGCGGCACGAGCGACGCAAGCGCCTGCCATGGCGACATCGGCACGCTGCCGATCGACAGCGACGCGACGAACAGCAACGCGACCGCCGCGGCCAGCGCGGCCCAGATCGCGGTGGCGCGCGCGGCGCTCATGCCGCGCACGGCGCCGCACACGACGTGCGGCGCGCACGCTTTCGGCTACCGGCCGGTCGTGACGTGAGCGCCGCGCGGACGATTGGGGTCAGCATCGAAGAAGGTTCCGTGAAGCGTTGCGCGCCCCGCCTCCCCGCAGGCCGCGCGTCACGAAGCCCGTGCGGGCTCCCCGTCTCGGCCGGTATCCGGGCTGGCGGCGGTCCGGCTCGCCTTCCCGCGCGATGACGCGCAGTGGCCCGCGTCCGCATGCAAGACTTGCACGCGAAACGCGCCCGAGCCGGCCTGCGTCACGGGACGCGGCCGCTTACCGTTGCGGGGGCAGCGCAGGTTGGCGGGCTTCCGGCGCCCGCGCCCTGCTTCCCGTTTAACCGCGCGTGCCACGCGCGAGCACCGAGGCGGCGCCAGTTTAGGAGCGGGTCGCGCGAGCGTCAAGGAAGCGTCCGGACGTGCACGGGACGCGCCGATTCGCGGCAAGAAGCAGGGGTGTTACGACTGGAAACGTTACAGATGTCGGATTGCGCGTTATTCCGCGCTAAAATGCTGGGTCTTTAGAGGACGCAGCAAATGCTCAACGAACTCGAAACCCTATCTCAAAATATTGGCCGTCTGATTTCGCTGAACAAGCGCTATCACTCGGAACGGCTCGCGCTCGAGGAGCAGGTCGCGCAATTGCGCGCGGATGCGGACGCTGTCCGCGCGGAACTCGCGCAACTGCGCGATGAACGCAATGCACTTGCGGCCGAGCGTGACACGCTGTCAGCGAAGATCGACGACGCCCAGGTGAAACTGAACGCGATTCTCGAAAAGCTGCCACGCTCGAAAAGTGCGGAGCAAGCCGACAACCAGCTCGACCTGCTGGATGGGCAGGCGCGTACGGATGGCGATGACGCGGCCAGCCACGGAGAACATGCATGAGCACCAAGCAGATCGAAGTCTCGATTCTCGGTCAGGCCTATCGGCTCGCCTGCTCGGCCGAGACCGAAGCGGCACTGCTCGAAGCGGTCGCGCGGGTCGATGCCGAAATGTCGAAAATCCGCTCGAACAGCTCGGTACGCGGCACCGATCGCATCGCCGTGATGGCGGCGCTGTCGCTCGCGTCCGAATTGCTGCGGCTGCAAACGAGCGTGCGGCACGGTGAAGCATTTCCGGCGGAGGAAATCCGTCGTACAATGCACCAGATGAATGAACAGCTCGGCGCGGTGCTCGCACAGCACGAGACGCAGTAACGTTTTAATCGATGCGTCGATTCCCCTTGATCTCGGCGATCAACGGTGGTCAAATTGGCGCATCGAATCACAGTTCAGTCAGCTTCCCTGCCTGGTTCGCCAAGGTCATATATTCCTTGAACCAATGCCATGTGCACGGTTGCGGAAATTTGTAGCACGGGCGCGCGCGTCACTCTGTCTGATGTACCCGAAGTGCTGCTAACTGCGACCAATTCTGAACCTCAGGTTCAGGATGCCGGCCTAGCGGCCAAGGCGGGGGCCTATCCAACGGCATCGGGCGAAGCCCGGTGCCGTTTTCTTTTGTAGCAGCCTCTTTCTGCGTCGATCACGATCCATGCAATACTGGCTGATGAAGTCCGAACCGGACGAAGCAAGCATCGACGATCTCGCCAATGCACCGCAGCGCTCGCTGCCGTGGACGGGCGTGCGCAACTATCAGGCGCGCAATTTCATGCGCGACACGATGAAGATCGGCGACGGCGTGCTGTTCTATCATTCGAGCTGCCCCGAGCCGGGCATCGCGGGTCTCGCCGAAGTGTCGTCGACGCCCTACCCCGACCCCACGCAGTTCGATCCGAAAAGCCCCTATTACGACCCGAAGTCGACTCAGGAAGCACCGCGCTGGCTGCTCGTCGACGTGCGCTACGTGAAAAAAACGCCGCTCGTGCCGCTCGCCGCACTGCGCGAACACGACGAACTCGCCGACATGCGTGTGCTCGCACGCGGCAACCGGCTGTCGATCACGCCTGTCACGCGCGCCGAATGGCGCTTCATCACCGAAAAGCTGATGAAGTAGGCGCATGCCAAAGGTCAAATCTGGTCAGTACGCGTCGCCGCCACGGAACTCGCGGCGCTTTCGCGCGGCCTAAGCAACCGCTGTCGGCCGATCAGGCCGACTGCCGTTTTTCGTCGCGCGGTACGCCCGCGTCGTGCACGCGCGATCCGCGTGCACGCCCTCGCACAAGGAGTCCAACAATGACCAAGAAATCCGCACTCGCGCTGTCGCTCGCCCTTGCCGCCGCCGTGCCCGTCGCGCTGACGCTCGCGTCGACCACCGCGCACGCGCAAACCGCGAACCCGCACTTTCCGGAGCCGGCAGGCGTGCTGTCGCTGTCGTCGCAGGCCAGCGCCGACGTGCCGCAGGACATCATCCACATCACGCTGTTCTACGAGCAGCAAGCCAAGGATCCGGGCAGCCTCACCGCGCAGTTGAACCAGCGCGCCGACGCAGCGCTGTCACAGGCGAAGGGCGTATCGGGCGTCACCGCACACACGGGCGCGTTCTCCGTGTACCCGAGCACCGATCGCGACGGCAAGATTTCCGCGTGGCGCGGCCGCACCGAGGTCGCACTCGAATCGCGCGATTTCGCTGCAGCGTCGAAGCTTGCGGGCCAGTTGTCGAACCTGATGCAGGTCGCGAACGTCGAGTTCTCGCTGTCGCCCGAAGCGCAGCGCGCGGCCGAACAGAAGCTGACGACCGAGGCGATCAAGTCGTTCCGCGCCCGCGCGGACGAAGCCGCGAAGGCATTCGGTTACAGCAGCTACACGATCCGCGACGTGAACGTCGGCGGTGGCCGCAACGTGCAGCCGTACCCTCGGATGATGGCGATGGCCGCCGCGCCGATGGACAGCGCAAAGATGAGCGCACCGATCGCGGTCGAAGGCGGCAAGGCCACCGTGTCGGTCACCGTCAACGGCTCCGTGCAGATGAAGTAACGCGCAGCGCACGGCAGCCCGAAATGAAAAACGCCGGCCCTCGGGCCGGCGTTTTTCATTTGCGTGCGTGTTGTCGATGCACGCGCCGATCGCACGTGCACCGGCATCGGATCATGCAGCGGCATGCGCCGCGCGACGGCGATACGCCCAGACCATCAGCGCGATGCCCCCGAGGATCATCGGCAGCGACAGCCACTGCCCCATCGACAGGCCGAGCGCGAGCAGGCCGAGGAAGTCGTCGGGCTCGCGGGCGAACTCGACCGTGAAGCGTGCGAGCCCGTAGCCGATCAGGAACAGCGCGGACACGGCGCCCATCGGCCGCGACTTGCGCGAGAAGAAGAACAGCGCGAAGAACAGCACGATGCCTTCGAGCGCGATTTCATAGAGCTGCGAAGGATGGCGCGGCAACATCTGGTACTGCATGAACACGTCGGCGAGATGCCACTTCTCGACGAGTTCCGGATGCTTCGGCAACCATGCCGCATCGTCGCGCATCGCACCCGGGAACAGCATCGCCCACGGTGCGGAAGGATCGGTCACGCGGCCCCACAGTTCGCCGTTGATGAAGTTGCCGAGCCGCCCGGCCGCGAGCCCGGTCGGCACCATCGGCGCGACGAAATCGGTGACCTGCAACCAGTGGCGCTTGCGCTGCCACGCGAACAGCATCATCGCGAGCGTCACGCCGAGGAAGCCGCCGTGAAACGACATGCCGCCCTCCCACACCTTGAACACGTCGAGCGGATGCGAGAAATAGAAATCGGCCTTGTAGAACAGCACATAGCCGAGCCGGCCGCCGAGCACGGTGCCGAGCACGCCGTAGAACATCATGTCGTCGATGTCCTTCGCGGTCCAGCCTTGTGCCGCGACGTGCGGCAACTTCAGCCGGATCCGGCCGACGACGATCGCCGCGATGAAGCCGACGAGATACATGAGCCCGTACCAGCGCACGGCCAGTGGCCCGAGATGGATCGCAACGGGGTCGAAATTCGGGTGAATGATCATGGGTTAGCGAAGAAGTTTTCGAATGCGGTACGGCCGTCGCAAACGCACGGCACCGCGCTTTGGACGGCACCGGCGCGTCATCGTTCACGTCACGTGGCGAGGGCCTGCGCGCGCACGACGTCGATGAAGCCGGCCAGCACGGGGCTCACGTCGCCGGTGCGCCACACGAGGCCCGTCTCGACGACCGGCGCGTGACCGGCGAGCGGCCGGTAGACCACGCCGGTGCGCCGCAGGTTACGCAACGATTGCGGCACCAGTGCGACGCCCATGCCGGCCGACACGAGGCTGACGATCGTCTGCATCTGGATCGCCTCCTGGCCGATGTGCGGAGTTTCCCCCGCCGCGCCGTAGCAGCCCGTAATGATGTCATAAAAGCCGGGCGCCAAACGACGCGGAAAGATCACGAGCGGCAACGCGGCAATCTCGGCGAGACGGACAGGCTCGTCTTCCGGCGCATCGCTCGCCGCGGCCGGCATCGCCACCACCAACGGCTCGCGCACGACGGGCAGGTACGACAGCCCGGCCGCGTGGCGTGGCGGCACGGGCGGAATGACGAGCCCCGCGTCGATGCGGCCCGCGACGAGATCGTCGATCTGCACGTCGCTCGTCGCCTCCGCGAGTTGCAGCCGCACCTGCGGATAGCGCGCGCCGAACGCACGCAGCAGCGCAGGCAGCAGCCCGTAATCGGCGGTCGACACGAACGCGAGCGACAGCGAGCCGGCCTCGCCGCGCGCGAGCCGTCGCGCAAGCGGCGGCAACGCATCGGCCGATGCCAGCAGCCGGCGCACGTCGGGCAGCAGCGCCGCCCCGACCGCAGTCAACGCCACCGAGCGCTTGGTGCGCGCGAACAGCGCGACGCCGAGCGCATCCTCGAGCGCACGGATCGCCTGTGACAGCGGCGGCTGCGTCATCGACAGGCGTTCGGCCGCGCGGCCGAAATGACGCTCGTCGGCGACGGTCACGAAATAGCGCCACTGGCGCAGGTCGGGAATCGAATCGGCCATACCTTTTTCATTCGGAAAACGACTTAATACGCGACAAATAATATATTGGACATCCCAATCCGGAAACTCCATTCTTGACTGATCCGAACCGGCGCGCCGCTCACCGGCATCGCCCAGACAACGATGGAGTCCCCCATGGCTTACAACCGTCGCTCGAAGCACATCACGCAAGGCGTGGCCCGATCGCCGAACCGCTCGATGTATTACGCACTCGGCTACCAGAAGGACGATTTCGACAAGCCGATGGTCGGCATCGCGAACGGCCATTCGACGATCACGCCGTGCAATTCCGGCCTGCAGCGCCTGTCGGACGCGGCCGTCGCGGCGGTGAAGGCCGCCGGCGCGAACCCGCAGATCTTCGGCACGCCGACGATTTCGGACGGCATGTCGATGGGCACCGAAGGCATGAAGTACTCGCTCGTGTCGCGCGAGGTGATCGCCGACTGCATCGAGACCTGCGTGCAGGGGCAATGGATGGACGGCGTGGTCGTCGTCGGCGGCTGCGACAAGAACATGCCGGGCGGCATGATCGCGCTCGCGCGCCTGAACGTGCCGGGCATCTACGTGTACGGCGGGACGATCCGCCCCGGCAACTGGAAAGGCCGGGACCTGACGATCGTGTCGTCGTTCGAGGCCGTCGGCGAATTCACCGCAGGCCGGATGTCGCAGGAGGATTTCGAAGGCGTCGAGCAGAACGCATGCCCGACGTCGGGGTCGTGCGGCGGGATGTACACCGCGAACACGATGAGTTCGTCGTTCGAGGCGCTCGGGATGTCGCTGCTGTACTCGTCGACGATGGCGAACCCCGACCAGGAGAAGGTCGATTCGGCCGCCGAATCGGCGCGCGTGCTCGTCGAGGCCGTGACGCGCGACCTGAAGCCGCGCGACATCATCACGAAGGCGTCGATCGAGAACGCGGTGTCGGTGATCATGGCGACGGGCGGCTCGACCAACGCGGTGCTGCATTACCTCGCGATCGCACACGCGGCCGAGGTCGACTGGACGATCGAGGATTTCGAGCGCATCCGCAAGCGCGTGCCGGTGATCTGCGACCTGAAGCCTTCGGGGAAGTACGTCGCGACCGACCTGCACCGGGCCGGCGGGATTCCGCAGGTGCTGAAGATCCTGCTCGACGCGGGGCTGCTGCACGGCGACTGCATGACGATCACCGGCCGCACGATCGCCGACGAACTGAAGGACGTGCCGAGCGTGCCGCGTGCGGACCAGGACGTGATCTTCCCGATCGACCGCGCGCTGTACAAGGAAGGCCACCTTGCCATCCTGAAAGGCAATCTCGCGGAAGACGGCGCGGTCGCGAAGATCACCGGCCTGAAGAACCCGGTGATCACGGGCCCGGCGCGGGTGTTCGACGACGAGCAGAGCGCGATGGATGCGATTCTCGGCGACCGGATCCGTGCCGGAGACATCCTCGTGCTGCGCTACCTCGGCCCGAAGGGCGGCCCCGGCATGCCGGAAATGCTCGCGCCGACGTCGGCGATCATCGGCAAGGGGCTCGGCGAATCGGTCGGCTTCATCACGGACGGCCGCTTCTCGGGCGGAACCTGGGGCATGGTGGTCGGCCACGTCGCGCCCGAGGCGTTCGTCGGCGGCACGATCGCGCTCGTGCAGGAAGGCGACTCGATCACGATCGACGCGCACCGGCTGCTGCTGCAGTTGAACGTCGACGATGCCGAACTCGCGCGCCGTCGTGCCGCGTGGAAACAGCCGGCGCCGCGCTATACGCGCGGCGTGCTCGCGAAATTCGCGGCGCTCGCCCGGCCCGCGAACCAGGGCGCCGTCACGGGGTGATGCGGGCGCATCAAAAAATGCGACCCCAATAAACATGGCCGCCGGGGAACGCGCAAAACGCGCGTTCCCTTTGCTTTTATAATGCGCGGACCATGTAGCCGGCCGTCCCCGCCGGCGGAGAACCGCATGAAACACTCGATATTGCGCGTCCTGCTCGCCACGCTGGCAATCGGCAGCGCGGCGGCGGCGCGCGCCGACCAGGCCGACGGGCTCGCGCTTGCCCAGCGCAAGAACTGCATGGCCTGCCACGCGATCGGCAAGCCGCTGATGGGGCCGTCGTTCCGCGACATCGCCGGCAAGTATGCGGCGCGCGGCGACGCCGTCGACTACCTTGCCCAGTCGATCGTGAAAGGCAGCGTCGGCGTATGGGGCAGCGTGCCGATGCCCGCCAATACGCAATTGACGAACACCGAAGCCCACACGCTCGCGCAATGGGTGCTGTCGGTGCGCTGAACCGGACGGCCCGGCGGGAATAGCCAGCCTGCCGGATTCCGCCGACTGCCGGGCACGCCCCGGCTACCCGTGCAGCGTCACCGGCAGCTTCAGCGGCTTTGACTGAAATCGCACCCTGTTTTTCACAGGAACAACCAGGTGCTTAGCCGGAATGACCGGCGCGGCGTGCGATCTCTTCGTCGACCGCGTCGCGGACCCAGTCCATCACCTCGGTTTCCAGCGCAAGTGCCACTTCGCGCGTGATCTGGCCAACCAGCCAGGCCGAATGCTCATGCAGCGCGTCGCGACAGCGCGCTTCGATGGCATCGCGCCCTTCTCCCGTCAGATAGTTCGTCAGGCGATTGCGCAGGCGCTCGGCGATGTGCTGGGCATCTTCCGGCGTCAGCCCGGCTGCGGCCTGCGTATCCGGCTGCGGCGCGGCGGCCGGTACGACAGCCTCCGGCATGTGTGCTTCACGCGCGTGCCCCACCGCCTCGTGCGGCACCGCGGCGAACACGGGTTGCGGCTCGTCGTTGCCGGCCAGCGACGATTGCAGCGGCGCACTCATTGCCGCCGAATCTTCGGCGACCACATGCTCCGCGGCGGCGGGTTCGGCCGGCGCATCGGGCTCGGCCGGCGCATCGGTTTCGCCCATCGCCGCGGCCGTTGTCGTCACGTCGCCCGGCAGTTCGACCGCCGGCACATGCGGCGTCGGCACGCGTTCGACCACGACGGAATCGGGATCAAGTTCACTTTGCGAGGAATCGGCCAGTGCCGCTGCGTGCGGCGCGACCACGTCGGTGAGCACCGGAATCGCCGCGCCGGCGGGCGGCCGCGGTGCGTCGGGCGCGGGCACGCGCGGCGGCACCGGCTTGCCCGGCACCAGCACGTCGGTCAGCGTCGGGATCGAGGATGAATCGACTTCTGTCACGGGAACACTCCGTTGACGGTTGCGGCTAGCTGCCCTGCTTGTAGTTGTTCAGCGCGTATCCGCGGTCGCGGTAGAACCGGTAGCGGTCGCGGCCCGCGGCCAGCTCGTCCGGCGCGTTGCCGACCACCTCGAGCAGACGCTCGAAGCGGGCGAACTGCGCGGGCACGGCTGCGCCGAGGTTCAGCAGCACGTGATGATGCGGCGCGCGGTCGAGATCGGCGGCCAGCACGATCGGCGTGCCGGCTGCGTGCTCGCTGTCGACACCGCAATGCGGGATGAAATCGAGCGGCGAGAACGTCCAGAGCCGCTCGTCGAGCGCGCGCAGGCGCGCGGGCTCGGCGAGCACGACGACCGGCTGCCCGGCCAGGTAGGCCTTGCGCAGCAGCCGGCACGCGTACGCGAGCGAATCGCCGACGTTCGAGTGGAAATCGATCCGCGTCATTGCCCGCGTACCCGCAGCGTCGTCAACCCCGCCATCACTGGCCGGCGCGGTCGATCAGGAACTGCGCGAGCAGCGGCACCGGACGGCCCGTCGCGCCCTTCGCCGCACCACCCTTCCACGCGGTGCCCGCGATGTCGAGGTGGGCCCACGGATAGCTCTCCGTGAAGCGCGACAGGAAGCACGCGGCCGTCACGGCGCCGGCCGGGCGCCCGCCGATGTTCGCGAGATCCGCGAAATTCGACTTCAGCTGCTCCTGGTACTCGTCGTCGAGCGGCATGCGCCATGCCGGGTCGTTCGCTTCGCGCGACGCGTCGAGCAGTTCGCCCGCGAGCGCGTCGTTCGTCGAGAACAGGCCGCTGTTGTGGCCGCCCAGCGCGATCACGCATGCGCCCGTCAGCGTGGCAACGTCGATCACCGCGGCCGGCTTGAAGCGCTCGGCATACGTGAGCGCGTCGCACAGGATCAGACGGCCTTCGGCGTCGGTGTTCAGCACCTCGATCGTCAGGCCCTTCATGCTCGTGACGATGTCGCCCGGCTTCGTCGCGTTGCCGCCCGGCATGTTCTCGCAGGTCGGCACGATCGCGACGACGTTGATCTTCAGGCCCATCTCGGCAACCGCACGCATCGTGCCGAGCACCGAACCGGCGCCGCACATGTCGTACTTCATCTCGTCCATGCCCTCGCCCGGCTTCAGCGAGATGCCGCCCGTGTCGAACGTGATGCCCTTGCCGACCAGCACGACCGGCGCGGCCTTCGCGGCGGCGCCCTGGTAGTGCAGCACGATGAACTGCGGCGGCTCGACCGATGCGCGCGCGACCGACAGGAACGAGCCCATCTTCAGCGCCTGGATCTGCTTGAGCCCGAGCACCTCTGCCTTCAGGCCCCAATCCTTCGCGATCTTCTTCGCGGTGTTGCCGAGGTAGGTCGGCGTGCAGACGTTGCCCGGCAGGTTGCCGAGGTCGCGGGTGAGATCCATCCCGTTCGCGAGCGCGACGGCCTGCTTGACCGCGACCTTCGCGGCCTTTTCGTCGGACGGATCGACACTGAACACGACGCGCTTGAGCGTGTGCGACGCCGGCTCCGGCTTGCTCTTCATCTGCGTGAAGCGATAGGTCTCGTTGCGCAGCGCGAGAATCGCCGCGCGCACGCCCCAGTCGGAGCTGCGCTCGTCGACCGGCAGTTGCGCGAGCGTGAACGTGACCTGGACGACCTTGGTCGCCAGCAGCGCGCGCCATGCGGCGGTCGCGGCATCGTTATAGGCTTTCTGATTGAAAGCATCCTGCTTGCCGAGGCCGACGAGCAGCACACGCGACGCGCCGATACCCGACACTTCGTGCAGGAACAGCGTCTTGCCGCGCTTGCCGTCCATGTCGCCGGCCTTCACCACGCGCGAGATCAGCCCCTTGGTGGCCGTGTCGATGTCGAGCGCCGCGCCCGAAAGGGTCTGCGCCTCGAAGATGCCGAGCACGATGCAGTCGGACTTCCCGGTCAGGAACCCCTTCGCCTCGCCTTTGCTCCAATCACAGCCTTTTATGCTAAAGTCCATCGCGCTTGTCCTCGGATAAAATCTGGGCTAAGGATGAAAGCCGCAATTATCCGCTATTTTTCCCGTGGCGGCGCGAGCGCTCCACCACGCGTGCGCAGCCTCCCGCCCTCTTCTCATCAAGAATGATCTTCGAACGCTCCCTCCAGCGCGAGCTTGCGTATACGGCTGGCGCCGTGTTCATGGTGCTGCTCACGATCATGCTCACGACGATGATGATCCGCATCGTCGGCTACGCCGCGTCCGGTGAAATCGATCCGCGGGACGTCCTCGTGCTGATCGGCCTCACCGTGATCGGCTACCTTGCCGTGATGCTCGTCGTCACGCTGTTCGTGTCTATCCTGTTCGTGCTGACCCGGTGGTACCGGGACTCCGAAATGGTCGTGTGGCTCGCGTCGGGCGTGAGCCTTACGCGCCTCATCAAGCCGATCGGCGTATTCGCCACGCCGATCATCCTGCTGATCGCCTTCTTCGCGTTCGTCGGCTGGCCGTGGTCGAACCAGCAAAGCAAGATGATCAAGGCGCGCTTCCAGCAGCGCGACGAGATCTCGCTGCTCGCGCCGGGCCAGTTCCGCGAGTCGGCCGCGAACCACCGCGTGTTCTTCATCGAGAAGATGACGCCCGACCAGAGCAAGGTGCAGAACGTATTCGTGACCTCGACCGAGAACGGCAAGGTCAACGTGGTCGTGTCGCAGACGGGGCATACGGAAACACGCGACGGCAGCCGCTTCGTCGTCCTGGAGGACGGCCGCCGCTACGACGGCACGCCCGGCCAGCCGAACTTCAAGATCATGGAGTTCGAGCGCTATGGCGTGAAGATCACGAGCATGCCGGTCACCAACGTGCCGACCACCAACAGCACGCCGACGCCGGACCTGCTGCGCAGCCCGACGCGCGACAACCTCGCGGAATTCGCGTGGCGCGCGGGGCTGCCGCTGATCGCGATCAACCTGATGGTGCTCGGCATCCCGCTGTCGTACCAGAACCCGCGCCGCAGCCGCACGATCAACCTCGTGATGGCCGTGCTGATCTACCTGACGTACTCGAACCTGCTGAACGTCGTGCAGGCGCAGATCGAGCAGGGCAAGATGTCGTTCGGCGTCGGGCTCGTTGGCCTGCATCTGGTTGTCGCGGTAATCGTCGCGTTCATCTTCTGGTTGCGCGTGCGCAATCGTCCGCTGTTCACACGCGCGCTGTTCGGCCGCTCGGGAGCATGATCGATGCGGCTCTATGAAAAGTACTTCGCGCGGCAGATCTACGTCACGTTCGTCTTCATCCTGTTCGCGTTCTCGGGCCTGTTCTTCTTCTTCGACCTGATCAGCGAACTGAACTCGGTCGGGCACGGCAACTACAAGTTCGGCTACGCGGTGTTGCGTGTCGCGCTGCAGACACCGTCGCGCTTCTACGAAATCATCCCGGTCGCCGCGCTGATCAGTGCGATCTACGTGTTCGCGCAGATGGCCGCGAACTCGGAATTCACGATCTTCCGCGTGTCGGGCCTCGCGACCAACCAGGCGCTGCGCTCGCTCCTGAAGATCGGCGTGCCGCTCGTGATCGTCACCTACCTGATCGGCGAATTCGTCGGCCCGTACGCCGACCAGCTGTCCGAACGCGTGCGGCTGCAGGCGCTCGGCGCATCGGTGTCGTCGAATTTCCAGTCGGGCGTGTGGGTGAAGGACACGCTCGCGGCCCGTGAAAACGGCGAGCAGGTCACGCGCTTCGTCAACGTCGGCAGCCTGTCGCCCGACTCGACGATCAGCAACGTGCGCATCTACGAATTCGATTCGAAATTCCAGCTGCGCAACGTGCGGATCGCGCAGACGGGCCGCTACGAGCCGCCCGGCCACTGGCTGCTGAAGGGCGTCACCGAGACCGAGCTGACGCCGATCAAGCCGGTCAGCGGCCAGCCGCCCGACGCGCTGAACCCCGTATACCGGTCGCAGCAGGTATCGCTGCCCGAATACCGGCTGCGCTCGGACCTCACGCCGCAGATCCTGTCGGTGCTGCTCGTGTCGCCGGAGCGCATGTCGATCATCAACCTGTTTCGCTACATCCAGCACTTGCGCGAGAACCAGCAGGACACGCAGCGCTACGACATCGCGCTGTGGCGCAAGCTGCTGTATCCGTTCGCGGTGTTCGTGATGCTCGTGCTGTCGCTGCCGTTCGCATACCTGCACACGCGTGCGGGGGTGGTCGGCGTGAAGGTGTTCGGCGGCATCATGCTCGGCATGAGCTTCCAGCTCCTCAATACGCTGTTCTCGCACATCGGCACGCTGAACACGTGGCCCGCGCCGCTCACCGCGGCGACGCCGGGCCTGATCTATCTCGCGCTCGGCCTGTTTGCACTCAAGTGGGTCGATCGGCACTGAGCGCCGCGTCACGACGGAGGCTTCGACATGAGTTCGCACGGCATCGTCCTGTTCGGCCACGGCGCCCGCGACCCGCGGTGGGCCGAGCCGTTCGAGCGGCTCGCCGCGCGGCTGCGCGGCGCCCCCTCCCCTGCTGCACACGTGTCGCTCGCATTCCTCGAACTGATGACGCCGTCGCTCGGTGACGCGGTTGCCGCGCAGGCCGCGGCCGGCTGCTCGCACATCACCGTGGTGCCCGTGTTCTTCGGCCAGGGCGGCCATGTCCGCCGCGACCTGCCGCAGCTCGTCGACGCATGCCGCGTCGCGCATCCCGGTGTCGAGATCCGTTGCGCCACGGCCGTCGGCGAGGACGACGGCGTGCTCGACGCGATCGCGCGCTACTGCATCGACCAGATCGGCGACGGCGCGTAAGCCACGCATTCACGGCCCACAAAGAAAAAGCGCTGGCTTCCGCCAGCGCTTTTTTCGTTTGGGACTCCAGCCGGATTCCGCTCAGGCGGCATTCCGCATTGGATCGCCGGCTTCTGCCTGCCCGGCGCGCTCGGCGAACGCATCGCCGATCATCAGCAGGCTCGGTTCCGCGGGATCGAGCCACGCCTGCGCGTCGCCCGCCGCCATCCGCGCGAGCGTCAGCGTCAGCGTGCGCTCGCGCGCGGTGCTGCATGCCTCGACGATCGCCACGGGCGTCGCCGGCGCACGGCCTGCGTCGATCAGTTCCTGCGCGATGCCGGGCGCGCTGTCGCGGCCCATGTAGTAGACGATCGAATCGGCGCGCGCGGCTTCGCGAATCTCGTCGCTGCCCGGCGCGCGGCTGTGCGTCGCGAACGCGACGCTGCGCGACACGCCGCGCAACGTCAGCGAACGCTTCAGCGTCGCCGCCCCGGCCAGCGCCGCGGTGATGCCCGGCACGACCTCGTAGTCGATACCGGCCGCTTCCAGCGCGCGCATCTCCTCTTCGGCGCGACCGAACAGCATCGGGTCGCCGCCCTTCAACCGCACGACGCACGCATGCTCGCGTGCCGCATCGACGATCTGCTTGTTGATGAAGTGCTGCGCGGTCGAGCGCTGCCCGCAGCGCTTGCCGACCGCGATCTTGCGCGCATTCGGCGCGTAGTCGAGCATCGCGGGCTCGACGAGCGCGTCGTGCAGCACGACATCCGCCTGCTCGAGCAGCCGCGCGCCGCGCACCGTAATGAGGTCGGCCGCGCCCGGCCCTGCTCCGATCAGATACACCTTGCCCATGTTTGTCGCTTCACCTTCCAGCGGGCGTCGGCTCCGGCCCGCGCCGCCGCAAAGCGGCGCGGTTTTCCGGTTATGCCGAGAACGCCCGGATCATCCCTGCGGCAACCGTGTGATGCGTCGCCTCGTCGATCAGCACGAACGCGCCGGTACCCGGATGCGCGTCGTACGTGTCGCAAACGATCGGCTTCTGCAGCGTCAGCGCGACGCGGCCGATGTCGTTCATCTTCAGCTCGTGACGGTCGGTCGCGTGCGACAGCGTGTGCACGTCGAGCACCTGCTTGACCCCACCGATCTTCGCGAACACCGTGCTGGTGGTCTGCTTCAGCAGGTACTTGCGCTGCAGCGACAACGGCGTCTCGTCGAACCAGCACAGATCGGCTTCGAGCTTCTTCGCCGGCGCGACCGGCTCTCCGGACGTGACGAACATGTCGCCGCGCGACACGTCGACGTCTTCCTCGAGGCGGATCGTCACGGCCTGGCCCGCGTACGCCTGCGGGACGGACGCCGTGCCGCCCGGCACCGGCGCGACGATCTCGGCGATCGTCGCCGTGCGGTTCGACGGCAGCACGACGATCTCGTCGCCGACCTTCACTTCACCCGACTCGATACGGCCCATGTAGCCGCGGAAATCGTCGGCCGAGCTGCCGTCCTGGCGCGCGACCCATTGCACCGGGAAGCGCAGCGCGTCATGCGCCTGCGTCTCGACCGGCAGCGATTCGAGCACGTCGAGCAGCGGCTCGCCCGCGTACCACGGCATGCGCTCGCTCGCGCCGACGATGTTGTCGCCCTTCAGCGCCGACACCGGCACGAAGCGCACGTCGGCGAGGCCGAGCTGCTTCGCGAGCGCGACGTACGCATCGCGGATCTCGTTGAAGCGCGCTTCGCTGTAGTCGACGAGGTCCATCTTGTTGATCGCGACGATCACGTGCTGCAGCGCGAGCAGCTTGACGATCGCGCTGTGGCGCTTGGTCTGCGGCAGCAGGTCGGCCACGCCGTTCTCGACCGTCACGCGCGTCGCGTCGATCAGGATGATCGCCGCGTGCGCGGTCGATGCGCCCGTCACCATGTTGCGCGTGTACTGCTCGTGGCCGGGCGTATCGGCGATGATGAACTTGCGCTTCGCGGTCGCGAAGTAGCGGTACGCGACGTCGATCGTGATGCCCTGCTCGCGCTCGGCTTCGAGACCGTCGGTCAGCAGCGCGAGGTCGAGCTCGTCGCCGACCGTGCGCTTGTTCTTCGCACGCGACAGCGCGGACAGCTGGTCGGACAGCACGGCCTTGCTGTCGTACAGCAGGCGGCCGATCAGCGTGCTCTTGCCGTCGTCGACGCTGCCTGCGGTAATGAAACGCAGCACGCCGAGGTCTTCGGTGTTCTCGATGATGCTCATGATGTGAATGTCCTCGTGTGCCTCAGAAATAACCTTGCTTCTTGCGCTGTTCCATCGCGGCTTCGGACGCCTGGTCGTCCATCCGGGTCGCGCCGCGCTCGGTGATCTCGGTCACCGCCGTCTCGGCGATGATCTTCTCGACGTCGTCCGCGTCGCTCTCGACCGGGCACGTGCAGGAAATATCGCCGACCGTGCGGAAGCGCACCTGGGCGAGCTCGCTCGTCTCGCCGTCACGCATCGGCGTGAGCGGCGTGACGGGCACGAGCAGCCCGTTGCGGCGCACGATCTCGCGCTCGTGCGCGTAATAGATCGACGGCAGTTCGAGGTTCTCGCGCGCGATGTACTGCCACACGTCGAGCTCGGTCCAGTTCGAGATCGGGAACACGCGCAGGTGCTCGCCCTTGTGCAGGCGGGCGTTGTACAGGCTCCACAGTTCCGGGCGCTGTGCCTTCGGATCCCACTGGCCGAATTCGTCGCGGAACGAGAAGATGCGCTCCTTCGCACGCGCCTTCTCTTCGTCACGACGCGCACCGCCGATCAGCGCGGTGTAGCCGTGCTGCTCGATCGTCTCGAGCAGCGTGACGGCCTGCGCGGCATTGCGCGAATCGGTTTCGCGGCGCAGCACGACCGTGCCGCGCTTGATCGAATCCTCGACGTGGCCGACAACCAGCTCGGCGCCGAGTTCTTTCGCGCGGCGATCGCGGAAGTCGATCACTTCTTCGTAGTTGTGGCCCGTGTCGATGTGCACGAGCGGGAACGGCAGCGTCGTCTTACGGTTCGCGCCGAGGCCGAATGCTTTCAGTGCCAGATGCAGCACGACGACCGAATCCTTGCCGCCCGAGAACAACAGCGCCGGCTTGCTGCATTCGGCGACCAGTTCGCGCAGGATGTGGATCGACTCGGCTTCGAGCCAGTCGAGGTGGCCCATGCGGCTGTCGGCACCGGCGGGCGGGGCAAAGGCGGATTGCTCGAGCGTCGTGCTCATGTTTTCAGTCCTTCTCTTCTGGGTTCGTGCCGCCCGCTGTCGCAGGCGGCGCAATAGTCAGTTTCTTGTCAGGCTTTCAGTGCGTGGCGCCGGCTTCTGCGGGAATCGGCGTGATCGTCGTGATGTGCAGCCCGCATTCCTTCGTATCGCGCGACTCCCACCACCAGCGGCCCGCGCGGCTGTCCTCACCGGGACGGATCGCCCGCGTACACGGCTCGCAGCCGATGCTCGGGTAGCCGCGCGCATGCAGCGGGTTCACCGGCACGTCGAACGCCTCAAGGTACGCCCACACATCGCTCTCGGTCCAGTCAGCGAGCGGATTGTACTTCGCGATCCCGCGCGCTTCGTCCTGTTCTTCCTCGTGCAGTTCGGCACGCGTGACCGACTGCTCGCGGCGCTGGCCCGTGACCCATGCGCCGACGTCCGCGAGCGCGCGATTCAGCGGCTCGACCTTGCGGATGTGACAGCACGACTTGCGCAGTTCGACGCTCTCGTAAAACGCGTTCAGGCCGTGCTCCGCAACATACTGGTCGACCGCATCCTGCTGCGGATGGAACTGCTCGATCTCGTAGCCGTAGCGCTCGCGCACGCGGTCGATCATGCCGAGCGTTTCCGCGTGCAGGCGGCCCGTGTTCAGCGAGAAGATGCCGATTCGCACGCCCTTCGACAGGATCGCATGCGTCAGCAGCATGTCTTCCGCCGCGAGGCTGCTCGCGAACTTCACCTTCTCGTGACGGGCACCGATCTGCGCGAGTAGCGCGTCGAGGCGCTCGACCTTCGCGGCGAGCTCCGGCGTCAGCGTGGTGGCGGTCGCGGTGCTCATGCGCCCACCTTCGCTTCTGCCGACGCGGCG
Organism: Burkholderia sp. BCC0405; assembly: GCF_902833075.1. Classification (NCBI taxonomy): domain Bacteria; kingdom Pseudomonadati; phylum Pseudomonadota; class Betaproteobacteria; order Burkholderiales; family Burkholderiaceae; genus Burkholderia; species Burkholderia sp. BCC0405. The sequence goes on along the minus strand of NZ_CADFEO010000002.1, from coordinate 208,542 downwards.
CGGCGGCGGAACAGCGGTTCGGGCTGGTCGAACGCGCCCTGATACCGCTGCGTGAATTCCGTGAACGCATTCAGCGCGTCGTGGATGTCCTTGTCGGCGCGCACCGCGAATGCGTCGAAGCCGCAGCGCGACATGTACAACAACTGGTCGCGCAGCACGTCGCCGATCGCGCGCAGCTCGCCCGTCCAGCCGTAACGCTCGCGCAGCAGGCGCGCGATGCTGTAGCCGCGGCCGTCCGCGAAGCGCGGGAAGTCGACGGCAACCAGCGAAATCGCACCGAAATCGGCCGCGAGATCGGCCGGCTCGCTGTCCGGCGCGAGCCACACGCCGAGCTCGTCCTTCGTCTTCGCGGCGACGAGCGCGGCGCGCTCGGCCTGCCACAACGCGAACGGCACCAGCACCTTGCCGGCCGGCAACGCGTCGACCGCGGGCAGTGCGCCGTCTTCCGCCGCGCGCACGACCTGCCATGCATCGTCGATCACAGCACGGTTCTTGATAATCGAAGCCATCTGCTAATTCCTTGTACCCGGTTGGTTACGCGTTCACTGCCTGGCGCGCCGCATACACGCGCTCCTTGAACGGCGTGATGCCGATGCGGTCGTACGTCTCGACGAAGCGCTCGCCGTCGATGCGCGATTCGACGAACGTGTCGATCAGCTTCGCGATCACGTCGGGCACTTCTTCCGCCGAGAACGACGGCCCGATCACGCGGCCGAGGCGCGCGCCGTTCCGGCCCGTGCCCTGCTCGCCGCCGAGCGACACCTGGTACCACTCGGCGCCGTCCTTGTCGACACCGAGGATGCCGATGTTGCCGACGTGGTGGTGACCGCACGAGTTCATGCAACCGGAAATGTTCAGCGACAGGTCGCCGAGGTCGTACACATAGTCGAGATCGTCGAAACGCTGCTGGATCGCCAGCGCGATCGGGATCGACTTCGCGTTCGCGAGCGAGCAGAAATCGCCGCCCGGGCACGCGATGATGTCGGTCAGCAGGCCGATGTTCGGCGTCGCGAAGCCGGCGGCCTTCGCCTTTTCCCACAGCGCGAACAGGTCGCGCTTCTTCACGTTCGCGAGAATCAGGTTCTGCTCGTGCGACACGCGCAGCTCGCCGAACGCGTACGCGTCGGCCCAGTCGGCCACCAGATCCATCTGCTGGTCGGTCGCATCGCCCGGCGCGACACGGTGATCCTTCAGCGACAGCGTGACGGCTGCATAGCCGGCCACCTTGTGCGGCGCGACGTTACGCTCGACCCAGCGCGCGAACGCCTTGTTCTCGAGCAGGTGCTGTTCGAACGATGCGTCGGTGTCGGCCAGCTTCTCGTAGACGGGCGGCTGGAAGTACTGCGACACGCGATCGACTTCCGCCTGCGTGAGCGTCGACGGGCCGTCCTTCAGGTGCTGCCACTCTTCCTCGACCTGCTGCGCGAACTTCGCGGGCGACAGGGCCTTCACGAGGATCTTGATGCGCGCCTTGTACAGGTTGTCGCGGCGGCCGTAGCGGTTGTACACGCGCAGCACGGCTTCGCAGTACGTGAGCAGGTGCTGCCACGGCAGGTCTTCCTTGATCACCGCGCCGATGATCGGCGTACGGCCGAGGCCGCCGCCCGCGAGGATGCTCGCGACCACCTCGCCCTGCGCGTTCTTCTTCAGGTACACGCCGAGGTCGTGGATCTGCACAGCCGCGCGGTCGTGCGTCGAGCCCGACACCGCGATCTTGAACTTGCGCGGCAGCCACGCGAATTCGGGATGGAACGTCGACCACTGGCGCAGGATTTCCGACCACGGACGCGGATCGATCTCCTCGTCCTGGGCGACGCCCGCGAACTGGTCCGCCGTGATGTTGCGGATGCAGTTGCCCGAGGTCTGGATGCCGTGCATCTGCACCGACGCGAGCTTCGCGAGGATCTCGGGCGTGTCTTCGAGCTGGATCCAGTTGAACTGGATGTTCGAGCGGGTCGAGAAGTGGCCGTAGCCGCGGTCGTGTTCGCGGGCGATGCGCGCCAGCATCCGGAGCTGGTCGCTGCGCAGGTTGCCGTACGGAATCGCGATGCGGTGCATGTACGCGTGGCGTTGCATGTACAGGCCGTTCTGCAGACGCAGCGGACGGAACTCGTCTTCGCTCAGCTCGCCCGACAGGCGGCGGCGCACCTGATCGCGGTACTGCGCGACACGCTCGTCGACGATCGTCTGGTCGTATTGGTCGTACTGATACATTCGGGGACCCCAGGGGTTTTCGTGGTGACCGCGCGACGTCCTAGCCACGTCGCGCCCGAATCTCCGTTGCGTCGTCACTGCCGCCATCCGCTGCCGGGTGGATTGCTAATGACGAAAACAGATATCCATATTTGAAAAACTCCGGTGAATCGTAATAAACTCGCCTTATATTTCAAACGACTAAAAAATTCTGTTGATATGCGGAAGGGTTATAAATGAACCTGCACCAATTTCGCTTCGTGCGCGAGGCCGTCCGGCAGAATTTCAACCTCACCGAGGCCGCCAAGGCGCTCTACACGTCGCAACCGGGGGTATCGAAGGCGATCATCGAGCTCGAGGACGAGCTCGGCGTGGAGATCTTCACGCGGCACGGCAAGCGCGTACGCTCGCTCACCGAGCCGGGCAGGATCATCCTTGCGTCGGTCGAGCGGATTCTCCAGGAGGTTGAAAGCCTTAAAAGGGTCGGAAAAGATTATGCAGCACAGGACCAGGGCAACCTGACCATCGCCGCGACCCACACGCAGGCCCGCTACTCGCTGCCGGCCGCGATCGCCGAATTCAAGAAGCGCTTCCCGAAGGTGCACCTGTCGATCCTGCAGGGCAGCCCGACGCAGGTGGCCGAGATGGTGATCCACGACCAGGCCGACCTCGCGATCGCGACCGAGGCGATCTCCGACTACAAGGAACTCGTGTCGCTGCCCTGCTTCCAGTGGCACCACGCGGCCGTCGTGCCGGCCGACCATCCGCTGCTCGAACGCAAGCCGGTCACGCTCGACGATCTCGCGCAGTACCCGCTGATCACGTACGACGATGCATTCGCGGGCCGCAAGAAGATCAACCATGCGTTCGCGCTGCGCGGATTGTCGCCGGACATCGTGCTCGAGGCGATCGACGCCGACGTGATCAAGACCTACGTCGAACTCGGCCTCGGCGTCGGCATCATGGCGGACATCGCGTTCAATCCCGAGCGCGACCGCAGCCTGCGGCTGATCCCGGTCGGCCACCTGTTCGGCAGCAACGTGACGCGCGTCGCGCTCAAGCAGGGTGCCTACCTGCGCAGCTATGTGTATACGCTCGTCGAACTGCTGTCGCCGACGCTGAACCGCAAGCTGATCGAGCAGGCGCTCAAGGGCGAATCCGAATCGTACGAACTCTGAGCGGCGTGTATAAACACGGGGGCGCACATCGCGCCCCTTTTTGCTGTCCGACGGAGAATTCCGCATGACGCTTACCGCCCTGTTGCGCCCCGCCGCTGCCGGCGCCCTCGTATTGGCCTGCGCCACCGCACATGCCGACCTGAAGGTCGGCGTCGACCTGTCGTCGACCGGCCCGGCCGCCGCGATCGGCATCACGAGCAAGAACGCGATCCTGATGTGGCCGAAGACGATCGCCGGGCAGCCCGTCCAGGTGACGGTGCTCGACGATGCGTCCGACCCGGGCACCGCGGTGCGCAACATCCGCAAGCTGGTCGACGAGGATCATGTCGACGTCGTGGTCGGGCCGAACATCACGCCGGCCGCGCTCGCGGCGCTCGATGCGGTGGCCGCCGGGCAGACGCCGATGATCACGCTGGTCGGCTCCGGCGCGATCGTCGAGCCGCAGGAAGGCACGCGGACCTGGGCATTCAAGATGGCGCAGAGCGACCGGGCGATGGCCGACGTGATGACGCGCTACATGGCCAACCACGGCGTGAAGACGGTCGGCTTCATCGGCTTCGCGGACAGCTATGGCGACAGCTGGCTGAACGAGTTCACGCGCTTCGCGGACCTGCGCAAGATCCGCGTCGTCGCGACCGAGCGCTTCAACCGCACCGACGCGAGCGTCACGGGCCAGACGCTGAAGCTGATCGCGGCGAAGCCCGACGCGATCCTGATCGCGGGCTCCGGCACGCCGGCCGTCCTGCCGCAACGCACGCTGGTCGAGCGCGGCTACCAGGGCCCGGTCTACCAGACGCACGGGATCGCGACGCCGGAATTCATCAAGCTTGGCGGCAAGGACGTCGACGGGACGCTGTTCCCGACCCAGCCGGTGGTCGTCGCGCGCACGCTGCCGGCCGATCATCCGGCCCGCAAGTCCGCGCTCGCGTTCGTCGATGCGTACGAGGCGAAGTACGGTGCCGGCACGGTCACGCAGTTCGCGGGAGACGCGGCGGGCGTCTACCCGCGCCTCGCCGACGCGGTCGGCCGCGCGTTGAAGGCAGCGCCGCCCGGCACGCCCGCGTTCCGCGCGGCGCTGCGGCGCGAGCTGGAACGCGCGCACGAGCTCGTCGTGCCGAACGGCGTCGTCAACACGAGCAACAAGGATCATGTGGGGCTCGACCAGCGCGCGAGCGTGATGGGGATCGTCAAACAGGGCCGGTTCGTCTACCTGAGCCAGTGACGTATATGCCGGGCAACCGGGTAGCTTGCCCGGCGTCGGAATTGCGGGCATAATCCGCGTTTCGCCGCGCACAATCGCATGCGCGGACAGGATCAAGCCCAGGTGGTGAAATTGGTAGACGCAGGGGACTCAAAATCCCCCGCCGCAAGGCGTGCCGGTTCGATTCCGGCCCTGGGCACCAGCATTCTCGCAGCGTGACGCGCTGCGCCTCCCGAAACCCGCGCAAGCTCGCCGCTTCGCGGGTTTTTTGTTTTTGCCATGCGCGCCGCGACGCGTGCGCGCCCTGTGTCGGCTGCCGATCCGCTGCGCGCCGGCCACGCCGGCGCGCATCAGCCTTGCCCGCAGAACCCGAGGATCGCGTCGGCGACCGCCGCCGGCGCCTCGCGCTGCGGAAAGTGGCCGACGCCATCCAGCACCTGTCGCGCGTAGCGCCCCGCGAAGAACTGCTCGCGCCCGGCCGAGCTGTCCGGATGATTGCAGGTGTCCGCGCCGCCGTGCAGTACAAGCGTCGGCAGCGCCAGCACCGGCGCGGGATTCAGCCGTGCGTCGTCGTCGGCATAGGCCGGCGTGCCCGGCGCGAATCCCCACCGATGCCGGTACGAATGCAGGACGACGTCGAGCCAGTCGGGCCCGTCGAACGCGGTGGCGGCCGCCTCGAAATCGCCGTCGCGATACCAGCCCGGCGGCGACCACGTATCCCACATCAAGCGGGCAAACGCGCGACGATCGTCGCGCAACGCCTGCTCGCCGCGCGGCGTCGCCATGAACCAGTGATACCAGTAGTTGCGCGCCTGCTGCAGCGACAGCGGCTGTCCCGGATCGTTGGTGCCATACCCGACCGACAGCATCACGAGATGGGATGCGGCGCCATCGCGCAGCCCGCACGCGTTCGCGACTGCCCGCGCGCCCCAGTCGTGCCCGACCAGCATGGGCCGCTCGATGCCGAGCACATCGACGAAGTCGAGCAGGTCGCGCCCGAGCGCCGCAAGCTGGCCGCTACGCGGCGCGGATGCGTCGCGAAAGCGGGTCGGCGCAAATCCGCGCAGCGCGGGAGCGAGCACCCGGTAGCCGCGCGCGGCGAGTGCGCCCGCCACGGCGTCCCAGCCGACCGGGCTGTCCGGCCAGCCGTGCAGCAGCACGGCCACGCGTTCGCCGCGCGGGTTCCATTCGAGATAGGCAATGTCGAGCGACGCGGTCGTCGCATGCGCATAGGTCGTCATCGTGCACTCCGTGGGATCGATCCGAGTACACGATGGTAGGCCGGTCTTTCATCACGATTCATTGAGTATCATTGTCAATTCTTCGAATATTGCGTTGAATCGATCCATGGAACCGCTGACCGACCCCGCGTCGACGTCGCTCGACATCACGCTGCTGCGCACCTTCCTCGAAGTCGTCGACAGCCGCGGGTTCGCGCCGGCCGCCGAACGGCTCGCGCTGACGCCGTCGGCCGTCAGCGGCCACATCAAGCGGCTCGAACAGGCAGCCGGCACGGTGCTGCTCGCGCGCACGACACGCCGCGTCGCGCTTACGCCAGCCGGCGACACGTTGTACGCATACGCGCGCAACATCGTCGACATGGAGCGCGAAGTGCGCGCGCGGCTGCGCGGCGCGCCGGCGCACGGGCCGCTGCGGGTCGGCGCGTCGGAAGATTTCGCGGGCGCGTGGCTGCCGCAGGTGCTGCGCACGTTTCGCGACCGCCACCCGCGCACGTCGATCGAGCTGAAGGTCGGCATCACCGCGTCCCTGCTGCACGAACAGACGCTCGGCCGGCTCGACGTCGTGTTCGGCAAGCAGTGCCGGCAGGTCGACACGCCAGGCGAACTGCTGTGGGAAGAACCGCTCGTGTGGGCGTTCGCGTCGGATCGCACACTCGACGCCGGCGACGACGTGCCGCTCGCACTGTTTCCGCAGCCATGCGTCTATCGGGAGGCCGCCGTCGCGGCACTTGCCGCTGCACTGCGGCCGTTCCGCGTGCTGTTCGAGAGCAGCAGCATGGCCGGCTGCGTGTCGGCCGCGCTCGCGGGCTTCGCGGTCACCGCACTGGCGCGCAGCCAGCTGCGCGACGGCCTGCGCGAATGCGGCCCGCAGGACGGTCTGCCGGCGCTGCCGGCCGCGCGCTTCTACGCGTTCGCGGCGAAACCGGACGGCGCCGGCGCGGCATTGATCGATGCGGTGCGGGAAACCGGGCGCAGCCGGCACTTCGCGGCGCAGCCCGGCTGAAACACGCGCGACGGCACGTGACGCAAACCGGCCGTGCCGGTCAGTCGCCCTCCGCGCCCGCCCCCTCCCCGCTCCTCGTCAACGCGCTCACCATCAGCTCCCCGAACCATTCGATGAACGCATTGAGCCGGCGCGAACGGTGCCGCCGGTGCGGGTACACGGCCGACACGTCCATCGGTGCCGCGCGGTGGCCGGGCATCACGTCGACGAGCGCGCCGCTGTCGAGCAGATGTTCGACGTCGAAGCGCGGAATCTGGATCAGCCCCATCCCGGCGATACAGCTGGCGATATAGGTTTCGGCGTTGTTGACGATCACCCGGCTCGGCAGCGTGAGCGTGTGCCGCTGGCTGTCCGCGCAGTATTCCCAGTCGAGCTCGCGCCCTGTCGTCGGCGACGCATAGCCGATCGCCCAGTGCCCGTGCGCGAGCGCATCCGGATGCTCGGGCACGCCGCATTCGCGCAGGTAGTCGGGGCTCGCGCAGTTGATCAGCGTGAACTGCCCGAGCGGCCGCACGACGAGGCTGCTGTCCGCGAGCCGCCCCACGCGAATCGCGCAGTCGACGCCCTCCTGCACCAGGTCGATCGAACGATCCGTCGAACCAAGCGACAGTTGCAGCTTCGGGTACCGCTGAAACAGCGACGGCAGCGCAGGCGCCACCATGCGGCGCGCGATCCGGCTCGGCACGTCGACGTTCAGCCGGCCGATCACGTCGCGGTCGCGGCGGCGGAACAGGCGGTCGAGTTCGTCGGCCTCCGCGAGCAGGCGCCGGCCGCGTTCAAGCAGCAGCACGCCGTCGGCGGTCAGTTGCACCTGGCGTGTCGTGCGGTGCAAGAGACGTGTACCGAGCCCCGTCTCCAGCTGCTGAACCGCCGCCGACACGGTCGCGCGCGGCACGTCGAGCGCATGCGCGGCCTTGATGAAGCTGCCCATCTCGGCAACCTGCAGGAAGATTCTGACCTGATCCAGCTTGTCCATCGGCAGGGAACGTAGATTCGGACGAATGCCGCCGCCAGCCGTCGCGCGTCGCGGCGAGGTCCGGTGGCACCAAGAAAACGGGCGCGCAGCCGCGAGGCCACGCGCCCGTCCATTGTCCACGCAAACGCGCCATTGCGGTGCGCCGCGCGGCCCGTTGCCGGGTCGGTTACTTGGTCGTATAGCCGCCGTTGATCAGGATCGTCTGGCCCGTGATCCACCAGCCGTCGGTGACGAGATGGCGGATGAACGGCACGACGTCCTCGATGTCGGTCAGGCCCGTCTTGCTGAACGGCGACAGCGCGGCCGCCGTCTTGTGATACGCGACCGCATCGGCGCCTTCGGCCGGGTAGAAGAACGGCGTGTCCATCGGGCCCGGCCCGACGGCCGTCACCGAGATCCCGCGCGCGCCGTATTCCTTCGACGCCGCGCGCGTGAAATGCTCGACCGGCGCCTTCGACCCTTCGTACGCCGCATAGAACGGCGTGAACGCGCCGAGCAGCGACGTCACGAGCGTGACGAGCTTGCCGTGATCCTCGAGGTGCCGCCCCGCTTCCTTGATGAAGAAGAACGCCGACTTGCTGTTGACCGCGAACATGTCGTCGTACTCGGCCTCGCTGATCTCGGTGAACTGCTTCTTCAGCACCTTGCCGACCGTGTTGATCGCGATGTCGATCTTGCCGAAGCGCTGCTTCGCGTCGTCGAACAGCTTCTCGACCGCGGCGGCCGTCGTCAGGTCGCCCTGGAACGTTGCGGCTTGCGCGCCGGCCGCACGCACCGCGGCAGCCGTCTCCTCGGCCTGCGTCTGCGATGCGGCACTGTTGTAGTGAATCGCCACGGCCTTCGCGCCGTGGCTCGCCAGGTCCCGCGCGATCAGGCCGCCGAGATTCTTGGCGCCGCCTGCGATCAGGACGACCTTGCCTGCGAGCGTATGCGTTGCCACGGTTGACTCCTTTTCTCGTTGAACGAAGCTTGGAGTGTAGGCACGCGCGACGCACCGGTCAGCCGGTCGCGACTGGATGGATTATCCAGAAAAACGATCCAATCGAAGCGCGGCAGTGCGGCCTGCCGCACCGACAGCCGCACCGGAATCTGCAATCGATGGATTGCGCCAATGCCGGCCGGCTCAGCGCGCGTACAGCGTCGCGTCGATCTTGCCGAGCAGCCATTGCATGCCGGCCAGATGCTGCTGGTCGTGGCTGCACAGGTAGTGGACGAGCCCGCGCACGGTCAGCGAACCGTAGCCGTCGAACGCCCCGGTGCGCGCGAGCTGTTCGGGCGTGAGGCGCGACACGAGCTCCAGCGTCTCGCGCCGCGCTTCGCGGATCGCCGCGAGTACGTCGGACGCATACGCGTCGTTGTAGCGGCGCTCGATCGCGAGCGCGTCGCCATCGATCGACGCGAGCAGCGGCCGGTCTTCGTCGAGCATCCGCCGCAGCCGCACGTGATAACCGTCGATCTCGATGTCGCGCACGTGGCAGAGCTGCCCGAGCGGCGAAAAGTGCTCGCTCGGAATCCCGGCCCAGTCGTCGGGCGTCCAGCGCGCGTAGCCGTCGGGCACGGCCGCGAAATGGGCTTCGAGCAGACGGGGGAAATCGGCGAGTGCGTCGAGCGTCGTCGGATTCATGCGGGACTCCCGGTCCGATGGGAGCGGCGGCAGCCCTGGCACGGGCCTGCCGCCGCCGTTGCGTCACTTCACGCTGAAGCCGTACGCGCCCTGCGTGCGGTGCCCGTCGGTCGCGACGGCCACCCACTTCACCGTATAGGCGCCCGTGCCGACCGCCGTGAGCGGCACCGTCATCCGCTTGCGGTTCGACGCGTCGATGCGCGCGCGGCCGTCCGACACCGTCTTGCCGCCGCCGTCGACCACGACGATCGAGCTGAACGCCGGCTCCAGCGGCTCGGTGAAGTCGATCGTGACGGCGGCGGGTGCGGCATCCACCGCCGCGCCCGCCGCCGGGTCGCTCTTCGCGAGGTGCGCGTGCGCGAACGCGGCCGACGATACGGTCGCGGCAACGATGACGGCGGCCGCCTTGCGGCCGAACGGGAACGTGGCAAAGGGCATGGACTCTCCGTGAAGAATGAACGGGCGCCGCGCGCCGCGCGGCGTACCGGCAGCTTACCAGCGCATGCGCGTTCACGCCGGGCGCGCGCCATCGCTTGATAGAATGCGCGCGCTATGGATCTCGAAAGCATTCTCTACACCCAGGGCTTCGGCTCGCGCCGCCAGTGCCGCGGCCTGATCGAAGCGGGCCGCGTCACCGTGGCGGGCGCCAGCGCGACCGACCCCGACGCCGGCTTCGATACCGACGGCCTCGTGTTCTCGGTCGACGATACGGCGTGGCCGTTCCACGCGCGCGCGTATCTCGCGCTCAACAAGCCGGCCGGCTACGAGTGTTCGCGCGATCCGCAACACCACGCGAGCGTGTTCAGCCTGCTGCCCGCGCCGCTCGTCGCGCGCGGCGTGCAGTGCGTCGGTCGTCTCGACCAGGACACGACGGGCCTGCTGCTGCTGTCCGACGACGGCCAGTTCGTGCACGCGTACACGTCGCCGAAGCGCAAGGTGCCGAAGACCTACGTGGCGACCGTGCGCCACCCGCTCGACGACACGCAGCTGAACATGCTGCGCACCGGCGTGCAGCTGCACGGCGAGCCGAAGCCGATCGCGGCGGTCGCCGCCGACGCGCGCGACACGCACGCGCTCGTGCTGACCGTCCTCGAAGGCAAGTATCACCAGGTCAAGCGCATGGTCGCGGCGGCGAGCAATCGCGTCGAAGCGCTGCATCGCGAAAGCATCGGCGGCTTCGCGCTGCCGGGCGATCTCGCACCCGGTGCGTGGCGCTGGCTCGATGACGCCGACCTTTCAGCGTTGCGCAATCCCGTCAAAACCCTGTAAGGGAAAATCCGCACGATCGTTCGACGCCCGGCCGCATCTCGGCAGCATGTTCCCCCGCTATACTCGAATCACAAGCTGTACGAGCAGCGATGCAGGGGAGACATCATGAACATCGACCATTCTTTTGAACTGTCGTACGTGATGATCGCGTTCGCGGTCGTCGGGGTCATCGTGATCGGCGGGCTGCTGGCCGCGATGCACCTGAAGCACAAATATCATCCGAACCTGATTGGCGCACTGATCGGCGCGCTGTTGTGCTTCCTGCTGATCGAGGCGTTACCGGCGCTGACCTGACGCGCTGCCCGGCGCGAGCGTTTGAAGGAAATCGTCTACGGTCGGATAGCGCAACGTCACGCACAATTCGGCCTTCAGCCGTGCGTTGGACAGGCGCCGCGACTCGCGCATGAACGACAGCAGTGTCGGTTCGAGCTGACGCTCGGCGTCGGCGCGGCTGACGCGTGGCGGCCTCGGCAGGCCGAGCACCTGCGCGACCCGGTCGAAATACTCTCCCATCCGCAGTTCGCTGTCGTCCGACGCATGCACGGCGCGCGCCGGCTTGCCCCGCTCGGCCGCGCGGCGCAGGATCGCCGCGAGATCGTCCGCGTGGATGTGGTTCGTGTAGACGTCGTCGGCCGGTTCGAGCGCCGGCGTGCCGCGCTCGAGCCGTGCGACCGGCAGACGGTTTGCCGCGTAGATGCCCGGAATGCGCACGATGCGTGCGGACAGCACGCCGCGCACCGTCGCCGCACGCAGTTGCCGCTCGGCCGACACGCGCCGGAACGCGCGCGGATTCGCCGGGCGCAGCGGATGCGTTTCGTCGATGCGCGCGCCACCGCAGTCGCCGTAAACGCCCGTCGTACTGGCGTAGACGAGCCTCGGCGCACAAAGGCCGTCGGGTACAATACGCGCTGCCCGAACGGGCGCGCCGGCCTGGCGGGCAGCGGTGCGCAGCGTTCGGAGCCGGCCGACCGCCGGTGCCGGCGGCACCGGTGGCCGTCGTGCAGGCACGGTCGTTGCGGCGATCAGCGCACGTGTGCGCCGGTCGTCGTGGCCGTCGGACTGCGGCGGTGCGAGATGCAGGATCGTGCGGGCCAGGCCCGCGAGGCGGCCGAGCGTCGCCCGGCGATCGAGATCGCCGACGATCGGTATCGCGCCCGCGGCGCGCAGTTCGTCGCGGCGAGCCGGATGGCTCGTCAGCGCGAAGACCCGCAGGTTGCGGCGCGTGTCGCGCCATTGCGCGACGCAGCGCATGCCGACGTCGCCACAGCCGACGATCAGTGCGCGCGGCCGGCGCAGGATTCGAGTCGCGATCATGTTGGTTGCGAAATCAGTAGCCACCGTTGCGCGACGCGCAACGGGTTTGCATTGTAGCTGCCGTGCTCGACATGCACGGTCCCCACATTTTGTTCTAGTTTGGTTCTATGGCATTCAACGTCACTCTCAAGCAAAGCGGCCGGCAATTCCAGGTCGAGTCGGACGAAACCGTGCTGGCCGCTGCGCTGCGCCAGAACGTCCACCTGCCGTACGGCTGCAAGAACGGCGCGTGCGGCTCCTGCAAGGGCCAGATCGTGTCGGGCCAGATCGAACAGGGCCCGCACGCCGCGTCGGCACTGTCCAATGACGAGCGCACGCGCGGCCTCGCGCTGCTGTGCTGCTCGAAGGCGCAGTGCGATCTCGAAATCGACGTGCGTGAAATCGCCGGCGTCGACGGCGTGCAGGTCAAGAAGCTGCCGTGCCGGATCGCCGCACTCGAGCGCAAGGCCGACGACGTGATGGTCGTGAAGCTCCAGTTGCCCGCCAACGAACGCCTGCAGTATCTCGCGGGCCAGTACGTCGAGTTCATCCTGAAGGACGGCTCGCGCCGCAGCTACTCGATGGCGAACGCGCCGCACGAGGAGGGCCCGATCGAGCTGCATATCCGCCACATGCCGGGCGGCAAGTTCACCGACCACGTGTTCGGCGCGATGAAGGAACGCGACATCCTGCGCTTCGAAGGCCCGCTCGGCACGTTCTTCCTGCGCGAGGATTCCGACAAGCCGATCGTGCTGCTCGCATCGGGCACGGGCTTCGCGCCGATCAAGGCGATCATCGAGCACGTGAAGCACACGGGCATCACGCGCCCGATGACGCTCTACTGGGGCGCGCGCCGCAAGAAGGACATCTACCTCGGCGAGCTCGCCGAGCAGTGGGCGCGCGAGATTCCGAACTTCAAGTACGTGCCGGTGCTCTCCGAGCCGGACGCAGGCGACCAGTGGACGGGCCGCACCGGCTTCGTCCATCGCGCGGTGATCGAGGACCTCCCCGATCTGTCGGGCCACCAGGTGTATGCCTGCGGCGCGCCGGTGATGGTCGAATCCGCGCAGCGCGATTTCACGCAGCACCACGCACTGCCGGCCGACGAGTTCTACGCCGACTCGTTCACGAGCGCTGCCGATCTCGCGCATCCGGTCTAAGGTCCGCCCATCCGCGTACGGCACCGCACGCCGCGATGTCACATCCATGGCATCGCGGCGGTTTACAGTGAGGCGCGGGATGCCTTATGCTTGCGCACATGAACTGCTTCCTGTCCGCCCTTCGACGTCGCCGCTCGCCGCTCCGCCCGGATGCCGCAGGCTCGTCACGGACTCGCGCGTAACCCCCACACTGCTTCACCGGTTACGCACAAGCTGTTCGACCCACCAGCCACGGCCTTCCGTGGCTTTTTTATTGCCCATTTTCCGTCCACCCTCCGCTGGAGTCTGCTGCCATGCCCCTGAACGATTATCCGATCGACTCGCTGATGTACATCACGAACCGCCCCGACATCGTGTTTACGCACGGAAAGGGTTCGTGGCTCTACGATCACACGGGCAAGCGCTATCTGGACTTCATCCAGGGCTGGGCCGTCAACAGCCTCGGCCACTGCAACGAAGGCATCGTCGAAGCGCTGAAGACGCAGGCGGAAAAGCTGCTGAACCCGTCGCCCGCGTTCTACAACGAACCGATGGCGAAGCTCGCGGGCCTGCTCACGCAGCACAGCGTGTTCGACAAGGTGTTCTTCACGAACAGCGGCGCGGAAGCGAACGAAGGCGCGATCAAGCTCGCACGCAAGTGGGGCCGCAAGTTCAAGAACGGCGCGTACGAGATCATCACGTTCGACCACAGCTTCCACGGCCGCACGCTCGCGACGATGTCGGCCAGCGGCAAGCCGGGCTGGGACACGATCTACGCACCGCAGGTGCCGGGCTTCCCGAAGGCCGAGCTGAACGACATCAACTCGGTCGAGAAGCTGATCACCGACAAGACCGTCGCGGTGATGCTCGAGCCGATCCAGGGCGAAGGCGGCGTGATTCCGGCCACGCGTGAATTCATGCAGGCGCTGCGCGCACTGACGAAGCAGCACAACCTGCTGCTGATCGTCGACGAAGTGCAGAGCGGCTGCGGCCGGGCGGGCACGCTGTTCGCGTACGAGCTGTCCGGCATCGAGCCGGACGTCATGACGCTCGCGAAAGGCATCGGCGGCGGCGCCCCGCTCGGCGCGCTTCTGTCGAAGGCCGAGGTCGCGGTGTTCGAGGCCGGCGACCAGGGCGGCACGTACAACGGCAACCCGCTGATGACGGCGGTCGGCTATTCGGTGATCTCGCAACTCGTCGCGCCGGGCTTCCTGGAAGGTGTGCGTGCGCGCAGCGAATACCTGAAGCGCAAGCTGCTGGAGTTGTCGGAAGAGCGTGGCTTCGAAGGCGAACGCGGCGAAGGCCTGCTGCGCGCGCTGCTGCTCGGCAAGGACATCGGCCCGCAGATCGTCGAGAAGGCGCGCGACATGCAGCCCGACGGCCTGCTGCTGAACGCCGCGCGGCCGAACCTGCTGCGCTTCATGCCCGCACTGAACGTGACGACCGAGGAAATCGACCAGATGATGGCGATGCTGCGGTCGGTTCTCGACACGCTCTAAGGAGAGCCCGCAAATGAATGCCGTCGCCGAAGCTGTCGCCATCCGCCCGTTCGAACGCGCCGACACCGATGCCGTGCTCGCGGTATGGCGCGACGCGTTCCCGCAGTACGAAGACGCCGACGCGCCACCGCACCGCAATCCGCTGCGATCCATCGAGCTGAAGCTCGCGACGCAACCGGAACTGTTCTTCGTCGCGACCAGCGGCGCACGCGTGGTCGGCACGCTGATGGCGGGTTTCGACGGGCATCGCGGCTGGCTCTACTCGTTCGGCGTATCGAACGACGCGCGCCGGCTCGGCATCGGCCGCGCACTGATCGCGCATGCGGAACGCGCGCTCGCCGCGCGCGGCTGCCTGAAGGTCAATCTTCAGGTGCTGCCCGGCAACGACGATGCGTGCCGCTTCTACGCGGCGCTCGGCTATCGCGTCGAGGAACGCATCTCGTTCGGCAAGACGCTGCCGGCCGCATGAAGCGAAGGCCGGCAGCCCGCCACTTCAGCGGGTAATCGGCCCCGCGCCCGGCAGCGGATTGCCGAGCGCGTCGGTCGGCACGGCCTGCTGCTCGAACGCGGCGAAATACGCGGCCCACTGCGTGTCGCTCACGCGCACGATCAGCGCACCGTCCTGCCAGATGTCGTTGTGGTCGTTATGGTCGTCGCCTGCGCGATGCAGGTAGGTCGAACCGGTCGAACCCTGGTTCATGTGCGTGTCGTGGATGCCGTTGCCTTCGGCATACGAGCGGCCGAACACGACGACGTCGAGCCCCTGCGACTGCGCGGCGTTCACCAGCCGCAGCAGCGACGGGATCGGCTCCTGATTCTCCGTGCCGTCCATCACGGCGCTCGGGCGCCACGCGCCCGTTTCGTTCAGGATGTCGCTGCGCAGGTAGTCGAGCGCGGGCAGCGCGGCCTGCCCCGTCAGGTCCGTATAGCCTTCGGCCGCGGCCGCGAGGGTCTGCGTGATCGGGTGGTGGAAATCGTAGACGAGCTTGTAGTTCAGCAGGTCGTCCGCGTCGTTGGTGCCGACGTTGATCGCGACGTCCCAGTCGCCGCCGGGCAACGCCAGCGTCAGGTGGATGTGATACTGGATCTCGCTGCCGTGCGGCGAGCCCTTCAGCGTCGCCACCGATGTCACCTTCGCCTTCACAAAACCGTAGTCCAGACTCATGCGTGCTCTCCGTGTCCCGATGGGCCGTCGATGCTACACGGCCCGTGTGTCGGTTTGCGGGCGACCGGCAACGGGCGGCCGCCCCATCGTTCCCGCGCCGCGTGCGCGGCGCACCAGTCGAATGGAGTCGCACTCGCACGCACAAGTTCGACCCGAATCTCATGACACGAAAAAAAAGCTGTCACGGCATCCCGTGACAGCCTTTCGACAGCCCGTGTGCGGCGTGCCCGGCACCTGCCGTCGCACACCACCGGGCCCGCTCATTCACTCACTCATTCACCCAGGTACGCGGCACGCACCTTCGGATCGTCGAGCATCTGCTTCGCATCGCCTTCCATCGTGACCGTGCCCGAATCCATCACGTAGCCGCGGTCGGCCGCCTGCAGCGCGAGGCGCGCGTTCTGCTCGACGAGCAGCACCGTGATGCCCTCCTTCGAGATTTCACGCACCACTTCGAAGATCTTCTCGACCATGATCGGCGACAGGCCCATCGACGGCTCGTCGAGCAGCAGCAGCTTCGGCTTCGAGAGGATCGCGCGCGACATGGCCAGCATCTGCTGCTCGCCGCCCGACAGCGTGCCCGCGAGCTGCGTCGCCCGCTCCTTCAGGCGCGGGAAGAAGCCGAACATGCGGTCGACGTCCTTCTTGATCTGCTCGGTGTCGTTGCGCAGGTACGCGCCCATCTGCATGTTCTCGACGATCGACATCCGCGCGAAGATCCCGCGACCTTCCGGCACCATCGCGAGGCCTCGCTTGAGCAGCTCGTGCGTCGGAATGCCCCTGATCGACTTGCCGTCGTACTCGATGTCGCCCGCCGAGTACGCCTTGAGACCCGTGATCGCCTTCATCGTCGTGGTCTTGCCTGCGCCGTTCGCGCCGATCAGCGTCACGAGCTCGCCCTGACGAACTTCCATGTCAACGCCCTTGACGGCCTGGATGCCGCCGTAGTTGACCTGCAAGCCCTTGATTTTCAACATTGCCGCTGCCATCAGTGCACCCCTGCGCCGAGATATGCCTCAATCACCTTCGGATTCTTCTGCACGTCCTGCGGCAGACCCTCGGCGATCACCTTGCCGTAATCGAGCACCGTCATCCGGTTGCACAGCCCCATCACGAGCTTCACGTCGTGCTCGATCAGGAGAATCGTGCGGCCATCCGAGCGGATCTTGTCGAGCAGGCGCGTGAGTTCGACCTTCTCGGTCGCGTTCATCCCGGCCGCCGGCTCGTCGAGCGCGAGCAGCTTCGGATCGGTCGCCAGCGCGCGCGCGATCTCGAGACGGCGCTGGTGGCCATACGACAGGTTGCGCGACGTGTAGTCCGCGTACTGGAGCACGCCGACGTATTCGAGCAACTCGATCGCGCGTTCCTTGATCTCGCGCTCCTCCTGGCGTTCGGCCGGCGTCTGGAACACCGCGCCGAGCAGCCCGTGCTTGGTGCGCACGTGGCGGCCCACCATCACGTTCTCGAGGGCCGTCATCCCGCCGAACAGGCGGATGTTCTGGAACGTGCGCGCGATACCCGTCTTCGCGACCTGATGCACCGCGGTCGGCTTGTATTCCGTGCCGTCGAGCTTGAACTCGCCGGAGTCCGGCGTGTAGAGGCCCGTGATCACGTTGAAGAACGTCGTCTTGCCGGCGCCGTTCGGGCCGATCAGCCCGTAGATCTCGCCTTCCTTGATCTCGAGGCCGACGTCGGACAGCGCCTGCAGGCCACCGAAGCGCTTGTTCACGCCTTTGACGGACAGCCGGATTTGTTTGTCGCTCATGTGTGTATCCCCTGTGTCCGTAGGTTAAGCGCGCACCGGCTTCTTGCTGTTGCGCTTCGCCAGTTTCGCGATCCTGTCCTCATGCTTCGGCGCGGGCCACAGGCCTTCCGAGCGGTACAGCATGATGACCACCATCGCGAGGCCGTACAGCGCCTGACGGATCACTTCCGTATCGACGACGTCGTGGCCGAACAGCGCATGCTGCAGCGGGCTCATCGTCGAGCGCAGGAATTCCGGGAAGATCGCGAGCAGCACCGCACCCAGGATCACGCCCGGGATGTGGCCCATGCCGCCGAGCACCACGCAGGCCAGCACGACGATCGATTCCCAGAACGTGAACGATTCCGGCGACACGAAGCCCTGGAACGAACCGAACATCGCACCCGACAGGCCGCCGAACGACGCGCCCATCGCGAATGCGAGCAGTTTCACGTTGCGGGTGTTGATGCCCATTGCCTTCGCCGCGATCTCGTCTTCGCGGATCGCCGCCCATGCGCGGCCGATACGCGAGTGCTGCAGGCGCGTACACACCCAGATCACCAGCAGCGAGCACAGCACGAACAGGTAGTAATACATGTAGACCGACGGCAACTGGATCCCGAACAGCGAGTGCGTCTGCGCGAGGCTGAAGTCGCCGAGGTGCACCGGATCGATGCCCGTGATCCCCTTCGGGCCGTTGGTGATGTTCACCGGACGGTCGAGGTTGTTCATGAAGATCCGGACGATTTCACCGAAGCCGAGCGTCACGATCGCCAGGTAGTCGCCGCGCAGGCGCAGGGTCGGCGCGCCGAGCAGGATCCCGAAGGTCGCCGCCAGCGCCATCGCGATCGGCACGATGATCAGGAACGGGATGTGCAGGCCGTTCGGCGCGAGCGCCGCGATCCACTCGAATTGCGAGGTCAGGTGCGGCGAGCTCAGCAGCGCCGCCGTGTAAGCGCCCACCGCGTAGAACGCGATGTAGCCGAGGTCGAGCAGGCCGGCGAAGCCGACCACCACGTTCAGGCCCAGCGCGAGCATCACGTACAGCATCGCGAAATCGAGCACGCGGACCCAGTAGTTGCCGCCGGCCGAGCCGATGACGATCGGCGCCGCGATCACGAGGACCGCGGTCAGGAGGCCGATGATGACGGTCTTGGCGGTGTTGCGCTCTTCGACGAGCGACGTCGAGGATTCGATCGGTTGAATGGATGTCATGTTGTTTGCTCCCTTCCGTTACGCGCGATCCGCGACACGTTCGCCCAGCAGGCCGGACGGACGGAACACCAGCACGATGATCAGCACGATGAAGGCGAACACGTCCTGGTAGTTACTGCCGAATACGCCACCCGTGAGGTTGCCGATGTAGCCGGCCCCGAGCTGCTCGATCAGGCCGAGCAGCACACCGCCGACCATCGCACCGCCGAGGTTGCCGATCCCGCCCAGCACCGCGGCCGTGAATGCCTTCATGCCGGGGATGAAGCCCATGTAGAAGTGCACGTTGCCGTATTCGGATGCAATCATCACGCCGGCCAGCGCGGCGAGCGCGGAGCCGATCATGAACGTCGCGGAGATCACGAAGTTCGGGTTCACGCCCATCAGGCTCGCGGTGTTCGGGCTTTCGGCGATCGCGCGCATCGCACGGCCGAGCTTGGTCTTGTGCACGAGCAGCAGCAGGCCGGCCATCACGATGAACGCCACCGCGATGATCACGATTTCAGTCACCGAGATCACGGCGCCGGGCGTCGTGTCGGTCGCCTTGATCACGTTGATCGGATCGGTCGGCAGCAATTGCGGGAACGGCAGCGGGTTGCGCGACCAGATGATCATCGCGGCGGTCTGCAGCAGGATCGACACGCCGATCGCGGTGATCAGCGGGGCGAGGCGCGGTGCGCGACGCAGCGGCCGGTATGCGACCCGCTCGATCGTGAAGCCGACGAATGCACAGACGACGGCGGCGATGCCCAGGCCGATCGTCAGCGTCGCGACGTTGCCGAGTCCGGGGAAATGGTTCTGCAGCACGGTGATGGCAGACAGGGCGACCATCGCGCCGATCATCAGCACGTCGCCATGCGCAAAGTTGATGATGCCGAGAATGCCGTACACCATCGTGTAGCCCAACGCGATGATGGCGTAGACACTGCCGAGCACCAGCCCGTTGAGAACCTGCTGGACGAAAATATCCATTTAAAGCTCCTTGGCCCGTGCAGCCGGAGGACGTTGCGCCCCGCGGGTAAGCGAGGAATCGCGCCTTCTCGGCGACACTGCGGGTACTAGTCGATACCGGTAAGGGTGGATCGTCCCGGCGCGCGCCGCCCGGCCTGTACGGCCGGACCTGCCGCCGGAGCGGATACAAAAACGGCACCGCACTGTTCCGGTGCCGTCATGAGTCCCGTCGCTAAATCGTCACGACGTCGAGGACGGTGTTCGTGGCCTCCTTGAAGTCGTAGGGCAGCATGCCGAGACGGCCATCGTCCGGTTGCCCGGCATCCGTGCCTTTTCCCGTCCGGTGCGAGGCACGCCCCGCACGCGGGCAGTTCGGATTCCGTGCCGCGCCACCTCGCAAGGCAGCGTGAACACCGCGCCCGACATTCGTCAGGACTGCGTCGGAATCCATCGTGCGAACCAGACCGCGCGCCGCGACATCATTGCTCGCGGCAACGCGCTGTTTCGTCGAATCGAAATGAAAGGGGGCCGGCGGCATCGGCACGCTGCCCGTAGCGCCGGGCACCATGGCCGGCCTGCGTCGAGCGGCGCGGACGGTCGCTGTCACGCCACGACCGGCGGCTTGCTGTGTTGCAACCTGCGTACCCGCGGCCTGACCGTTCGCCAGGCCAAGCGCGTTGATTTCCTCGATCGCCAAACGTGCCCCGTTTTCCTTGTCCTTGCCCAATTGCGCGATGCAGCACGCGAACGGTGCCGCACGACCGGTTCCGGCGACGCGCACGCCACGGGTCGGCGATGCCGCGAGCACCGCAGCCTCCCTCCCCGCCCCGTCGTCGCTCTTTTTGCTGCAGCCGGCAAGCATTGCAACCGGTGCGGCGACGGACACGGCGTAAGCCAACTTCACATGCATTGAATGGTCTCCCGCGCCTTGCCCAAACCCGATTTCAAGGCCGTTCAGGCCTGAAAACGGGCGCATTGTAACTCCATTTATAGGACGCCAATAATCCTGATTCGATGGGGTTTTCCTGCATTGCAACCAATTTTGAGAGACGCTTGAAAACGCTCGGGGCAACCCGGTTGCACCATTAATCCGAATAATGGTTGCGATTGCCATTTCGACAGGCAAAAAAAAGCGCGCCGTAAGGCGCGCTTCGGTGTTCCGCAGGTGCGATGCGTCAATCAGGCAGCGGGCGGCAGGTTCAACCCGCGCGGCAGCGGAAACGACACGTTTTCCTCGATGCCGTCGAGCGCGCGCACATTGCGCACACCGAGCTCGCGCAGCCGCGCGATTACAGCCTGGGCGAGCACTTCGGGGGCCGACGCGCCGGCCGTCACGCCGATACGACGCTTGCCTGCGACCCATGCCGGATCGATCTGGTCAGGCGCATCGACCATGTACGCGTCCACGCCGCGCTTCTCGGCCACTTCGCGCAGGCGGCTCGAATTCGAGCTGTTCGGGCTGCCGACGACGATCACGACATCGCACTGCGGCGCCATGAACTTCACGGCGTCCTGGCGGTTCTGCGTCGCATAGCAGATGTCCTGCTTCTTCGGCTCGCGGATCTTCGGATACTTGGCCTTCAACGCTCCGATGATCTCGGCTGCGTCGTCGACGGACAGCGTCGTCTGTGTGACGAGCGCGATGCGTTCGGGATCGGCGAGTTCGAGCTTCTGCACGTCCTCGACGCTCTCGACGAGATGCATGCCGCGCTCGACCTGCCCCATCGTGCCCTCGACTTCCGGATGGCCCTTGTGCCCGATCATGACGATGTCGACGCCGTCCTGGCGCATCTTCGCCACTTCGACGTGCACCTTCGTGACGAGCGGGCAGGTTGCGTCGTAAATGCGCAACCCGCGCACGTCGGCTTCGTCGCGCACGGCTTTCGACACGCCGTGCGCGCTGAAGATCACGGTATTGCCGGCCGGCACTTCCTCGAGTTCCTCGACGAAGATCGCGCCTTTCTTCTTCAGATCCTCGACCACGTACTTGTTGTGGACGATCTCGTGACGAACGTAGATCGGCGCACCGTGCATCGCAATGGCGCGCTCGACGATCTCGATCGCACGATCGACGCCCGCGCAGAAACCGCGCGGCTGGGCCAGCAGGATTTCGGCATCGGCGGCGACGGTCTGCCCGGACAGCGTATCGGTGGTGCTCATGATTACAGGATTCCGATGATTTTCACTTCGAACGTGAGCGCTTGGCCCGCGAGCGGATGATTGAAGTCGAACAGTGCCGAGGTTTCGCCGACTTCCTTCAGCACCCCCGCGTATCGGCCGCCGTCCGGCGCGTTGAACTCGATCAGTTCGCCCGGCGTGAAATCGTCGCCGACCATCCCGTTCTCGCGCAGCGTCGACAGCGTGACGCGCTGGAGCATGTCGGGATTGCGGGGACCGAACCCCTGTTCGGGCGTTAGCTGAAAAGTCGAATGGTCGCCAACCCTGAGCCCGATCAGAATCTGTTCCAGCGACGGCGCCAGTTGCCCCGCGCCCAGCAGCAGCGTGGCCGGCTTGTCGGTGAAGGTGTTGACGATATCGGCGCCGTCGGCCAGTGCCAGCCGGTAATGCAACGTGACGTGGGAACCGGGCTTCACTTCGGATAGATCGATGAGGCTCATGAATTACTCGTTCAGTCGGCGCCCGATACGGCCGAAAGGCCCGGCGCAAAGCCAATATTGTAAGTCACCTGAGCGCGCAAGGCGGAAAGTGCGACGACGTCGCGCACACTGCCCGCCGCCAACGGAGTTTCGAGCATGCTGTCACCCTGCCTAGCCCTGCCGCCCGTCGAATGCCGCGACAGCACCGACCTGCCGGCCGATCCGCCCGGCCGTGCCCTCCCGATCCACCGCCGCAAGCGCCGCCCGCGCGGCTGGCGGCCCGAGCGGCCGCGCGAGCGATTGCTGGAGCGCGGGCCGGACGCACTGACCGACGACGAACTGATCGCACTGCTGCTCGGCACCGGCAAGCCCGGGCACGACGTATTCGTCACCGCCCGCGCACTGGTCGTGCAGTTCAAGACGCTGCGCGGGCTGCTCGAGGCAACCGCCGACGATTTCGAGGCGCACCCCGGCATCGGGCCTGCGCGCTCCGCACGACTGGTTGCGGTCCTCGAGATCGCGCGGCGCGTGCTGAAGGAGAAAGCACGCGAGAAGAAGCAGATCGATTCGCCCGGCGCGGTCGAGGATTATCTGCGGCTGAAGATCGGCGCGCGCCCGCACGAAGTCTTCGCCGCCGTCTACCTCGACGCGCGCCACGGCGTGATCGATATGGAGGAAATCACGCGCGGCTCGCTGACGCGCATGGCCGTCTACCCGCGCGAGATCGTGCGCCGCGCGATGGCGCACAACGCCGCGGCGCTGATCGTCGCGCACAACCATCCGTCGGGCGCGGTGCAGCCGAGCGCGGAAGATCGCCGCCTGACCCGCGTGCTGCACGACGCGCTCGCGCTCGTCGATGTCAGGCTGCTCGATCACGTCGTGATCGGCACCAGCGATACTTTTTCGTTCGCACGGGCCGGTTGGCTGTAGACTGTGCGGTTGCGGCCCGCCCAAGGGCGCCGCAACGGCGATGCGAAATTAGGTTTGATTTTTCTGAACTTTTTCTGCTAGAATCGCCGTCTGTCTTTTTTCCAACCAGTTCTAGCCATCGAAGGGCCTTGTCTGTAAGGGCTTCGGCGTTCTGAGTGCAGCCATGGATCACGTGGCGGTACGATGGAACCTTCATCGGCGATCGAACCCCGAATTTAGCGTATTAGGAGTGCTCTCATGGCACGCGTATGCCAAGTAACTGGGAAAGCGCCGATGAGCGGCAACAACGTTTCCCACGCCAACAACAAGACGAAGCGCCGCTTCCTGCCGAACCTGCAAAACCGCCGGTTCTGGGTAGAGAGCGAAAACCGCTGGGTGCGCCTGCGCGTCTCGAACGCCGGCCTGCGCCTGATCGACAAGAACGGCATCGATTCCGTGCTCGCTGACCTGCGCGCACGCGGCGAAGCCTAAGCCCAAGGAGCACAATCATGGCAAAAGGCGCACGCGACAAGATCAAGCTCGAGTCGACCGCTGGTACGGGTCACTTCTACACGACCACGAAGAACAAGCGCAACATGCCGGAAAAGATGGCGATCAAGAAGTTCGATCCCGTCGTCCGCAAGCATGTGGAATACAAAGAAACCAAGATCAAGTAATCTCCGGTTTCTGCCAGCCTGACGGCGACCGAAAAGCCCCGCACCTGCGGGGCTTTTTGTTTTGCACGCACGCTCCGGCGCGACGCGGTATGCTCTCCCCTTTCCGCGGCCACGGCCGCCGGAACGCACAAGATCAAAAGCGCAACGATGGAGATGCAGCATGAAATTCGACGTGGCGATCGTCGGCAGCGGCCTGGCAGGGCTGTCGGTCGCGCTCAACCTGGCCAGCACGCGACGTGTCGCGCTGATCGCGAAACGTTCGATGATGGAGGGCGCGAGCGATAACGCGCAAGGCGGCATCGCGGCTGTCCTCGATTCGGCGGACAGCATCGAGAACCACGTCGACGACACGCTGGTCGCCGGGGGCGGCTTGTGCGACGAAGGCGCGACGCGCTATATCGTCGAGCACGGCCGCGAAGCAATCGAATGGCTGATCTCGCAGGGCGTGCCGTTCACGAAGGACGACGCGGCCGAGCTCGGCTTCCACCTCACACGCGAAGGCGGCCACAGCCACCGCCGGATCATTCATGCGGCCGACGCGACCGGCCATGCGGTGCTCGCAACACTGTCGGCGCGTGTGCGCCAGCATCCGAACATCACGTTCTTCGAAAACCACCACGCGATCGACCTGATCACGTCGGACCGGCTCGGCCTGCCCGGCCGCCGCTGTCACGGCCTGTACGTGCTCGACGTCGACAACGACCGCACGATCACGATCGAGGCGCCGCATACGGTGCTCGCGACGGGCGGCGCCGGCAAGGTCTACCTGTACACGACGAACCCCGACACCGCGACCGGCGACGGCATCGCGATGGCGTGGCGCGCGGGCTGCCGCGTGTCGAACATGGAGTTCATCCAGTTCCACCCGACCTGCCTGTTCCATCCGTATGCGAAATCGTTCCTGATTTCGGAAGCCGTACGCGGCGAAGGCGGCCTGTTGAAGCTGCCCGACGGCACGCGCTTCATGCCCGCGCACGATCCGCGCGCCGAACTCGCGCCGCGCGACATCGTCGCGCGCGCGATCGACTTCGAGATCAAGAAGCGCGGGATCGACTGCGTATATCTCGACATCAGCCACCAGCCGGAAGCATTCCTGCGCGAACACTTCCCGACGATCCACGCGCGCTGCCTCGAATTCGGCATCGACATCGCGAAACAGCCGATTCCCGTCGTGCCGGCCGCACACTACACGTGCGGCGGCGTCGTCACCGACCTCGCCGGGCGCACCGATCTCGCGGGCCTGTATGCGGTCGGAGAAACGTCGTACACGGGGCTCCACGGCGCGAATCGGCTCGCCAGCAACTCGCTGCTCGAATGCCTCGTGATCGGCCGCGCAGCGGCCGAGGCGATCGAGGCAGCCGGCTTCGATGCCGATACGCCGGCCACGCTGCCCGCCTGGGACGAAAGCCGCGTGTCGGATGCGGACGAGGAAGTCGTCGTTGCGCACAACTGGGACGAGTTGCGCCGCCTGATGTGGAACTACGTCGGCATCGTGCGCACCGACAAACGCCTCGAGCGCGCAAAGCACCGGCTGTCGCTGCTGCGCGACGAGATCCACGAGTACTACGCGAACTTCCGCGTGACGCGCGACCTGCTCGAACTGCGCAACCTCGTCGACGTGGCGACGCTGATCGTGAAAAGCGCACACTCGCGCCACGAAAGCCGCGGGCTGCACTACAGCCGCGACTGGCCTAACTCGCTGCCGAAGGCGCTGCCGAGCGTGCTCACGCCGCGCGCGCGTCGCTGAGCGGTACGCCCTTCCGGGCGGCGGCCGCACAAAAAAAGCCGTTGGCGTTTCAGCGCCAACGGCTTTTTTGTCTGATCGACGGCGTTCGGTCAGTCGACGATCCGCATCGAATAGTCCGTCGCGCGCACGTCCTTCGTCAGCGCGCCGATCGAGATCCGGTCGACCCCCGTCTCCGCGAACGCACGCACCGTATCGAAATTGACGCCGCCCGACACTTCGAGCACGGCCTTGCCGTTCGCCACGCGCACCGCTTCACGCATCATGTCGAGCGTGAAGTTGTCGAGCAGCACCGACTGCGCGCGATGCGCGAGCGCCGTATCGAGTTGCGCAAGCGTCTCGACTTCGACCTGCACGGGCACGCCCGACTCCAGCGCGAACGCCGCGTCGAGCGCCTCGCCGACCCCGCCTGCCGCCGCGATGTGGTTCTCCTTGATCAGGATGCCGTCATACAGCGCGAGACGCTGGTTCTCGCCGCCGCCGACGCGCACCGCATACTTCTGCGCAAGCCGCAGGCCCGGCAGCGTCTTGCGCGTATCGAGGATCTTCGTGCGCGTACCTTCGACACGATCGACGTAACGACGCGTGGCGGTCGCCACGCCCGACAGCAGTTGCAGGAAGTTCAACCCGTTGCGTTCGGCCGTCAGCAGCGCGCGCACCGGCCCTTCGAGTTCGCAGACGGTCGAATCGGGCATCATCCGGTCGCCTTCGCGATAGCGCCATTGCACGGCGATCGCCGGATCGATCCGGGCGATCACGGCCTCGAACCACGGCACACCGCACAGCACGGCCTCCTCGCGCACGATGATGCGGGCACGGCGACGCTCGCCGGCCGGTACGAGCCGCCCGGTCTGGTCGCCGGTGCCGACGTCTTCCGCGATTGCATCGGCCACGTTGCGCGCGATCGCGTCGTCGAATGCCGCGCCGTATTGCTCGCGGACGATGTCGAACAGCGGGGATACGGCCGAACTCGTCATGCAGCCCCCACGTTCGCAAACAGTTGCTGATCGCGTTGCAGATCGCCGCTCGCCTGTACGCGCTTCTTGTGTGCGGCCGCGAAATCGAGCATACGGTCGATCGGCAGGCGTGCGCGCTCGCCGATCGCGGGATCGACGAAAATCTCGTTGTGACCGCGCTCAAGCACGTCGGCAAGGTTCGCGAGGCCGTTCATCGCCATCCATGGGCAGTGCGCGCAGCTCTTGCAGGTGGCGCTGTTGCCCGCCGTCGGCGCGGCGATGAAGGTCTTGCCGGGCGCCGCAAGCTGCATCTTGTGCAGGATGCCGAGATCGGTCGCGACGATGAAATGCGTGGCGTCGAACTTGACCGCCGCGTCGATCAGCTGCGTGGTCGAGCCGACCACATCAGCCTGCGCGACGACGTTTTCCGGCGATTCGGGGTGGACGAGCACCTTCGCGTCCGGATACTCGGCGCGCAGCAGGTCGAGCTCGATGCCCTTGAACTCGTCGTGAACGAGGCACGAGCCTTGCCACAGCAGCATGTCCGCGCCGGTTTTCTTCTGGATGTAGCGACCGAGATGGCGATCCGGTGCCCAGATGATCTTCTCGCCGCGCGCGTGCAGGTCGGCCACGATCTCGAGGCCGATCGACGACGTGACCATCCAGTCCGCGCGCGCCTTCACGGCGGCACTCGTATTCGCGTAGACGACGACGGTGCGGTCCGGATGCGCATCGCAGAACGCCGAGAATTCGTCGACCGGGCAGCCGAGGTCGAGCGAGCAGGTCGCGTCGAGATCGGGCATCAGGATTCGTTTGTTCGGGCTCAGGATCTTCGCGGTTTCGCCCATGAAGCGCACGCCCGCGACGATCAGCGTCTGCGCGTCGTGGTCACGGCCGAAGCGGGCCATTTCAAGCGAATCGGCGACACAGCCGCCGGTTTCGTCGGCGAGCTCCTGCAACTCTGCGTCGACGTAGTAGTGCGCGACCAGCACGGCCTTTTCACGCACGAGCAATGCCTTGATGCGCTCCTTCAGCGCAGCCCGCTCTTCGGCGGACGGTGCATCGGGCACCTTGGCCCATGCCTGCCCCACGCCGCACACGGTCCCTGCTGCAACGGGCCGGTCGTACTCGACGGGTTTGATCGTCGATTGCATCTCCATATCTCCAGTCGACCAGCGTTGGCGCTTGAGCGCTGACGCCGGTCCCATGCTTCGCGGTCGATCCGAGTTCGCGCTTTGGCGCCAACGCTGACCCCATCCCTGATCTCGCCCCGGAACAACACTTCCACGCTGTCCCAAGCCTCATACCAATCCGGCCCTGCCGATCACCCTTCAAAAACCGGCGGACCAAATAAAAAAACCCCGCCAACGCGGGGTTTTTGACGTCCTTAGATTCTAATCGATTTCGAATCAGGCGTAGCGGCGCAGGCGCGTCGCGAATTCCTGCAGCGCCTTGATGCCGCTTTGTTCTGCGCGATGGCACCAATCCTGCAATTGTGCGAGAAGCTGTTCGCGCGATGCGGTCGAACGATCCCAGATCGCGGCGAGATCCTGGCGCAGCTGGAAGTACGTGTGCAGCTTCTGGCTGTTCGCGAAGATTTCCGGCAGCAGCTTTTTCTGCGGCTCGTCGAGGCCGTCGGCGTCCTTGTGGAACCACTTGCGCGCGCCACGCATCATCTGGTACTTCTCGCCGCCGATTTCCTTCAGGTGGGCGAGCTCCTGACGGTACGCACGCTTCACGGCCTTGCCGTAGCGCGCCATCACTTCGTAGCGGTTCGACAGCACGGCCTGCAGCGTTTCCTGGTCGAGCACCGTCTTCGGCTTGTTCAGGCGCGGCGTCGGCGCGACCTTCTTCACCTTCGCAAGACCGAACGCCGACATGATGCGGATGTACATCCAGCCGATGTCGAACTCGTACCACTTGTTCGACAGCTTCGCCGATGTCGCGAACGTGTGGTGGTTGTTGTGCAGCTCTTCGCCGCCGATCACGATGCCCCACGGGAACAGGTTCGTGCTCGCGTCGGCCGAGTTGAAGTTGCGATAGCCCCAGAAGTGACCGAAGCCGTTGACGACGCCAGCCGCCCAGAACGGAATCCAGACCATCTGCACGGCCCACACGGTGAGGCCGAGCACGCCGAACAGCGCGACGTCGATCACCATCATCAGGCTCACGCCGAGGATCGGGTACTTCGAGTAGATATTGCGCTCGATCCAGTCGTTCGGCGTGCCGTGGCTGAACTTGCGCATCGTTTCTTCGTTCTTCGCTTCCGCGCGATACAGCTCGGCGCCTTCGAGGAACACCTTCCAGATGCCGCGCGTCTGCGGGCTGTGCGGATCTTCCTCGGTCTCGCACTTCGCGTGGTGCTTGCGGTGAATCGCGGCCCACTGGCCGGTCAGCATGCCGGTCGTCATCCACAGCCAGAGCCGGAAGAAGTGGCTCGCGATCGGATGCAGTTCAAGCGCGCGGTGCGCCTGGCAGCGGTGCAGGTAGACCGTCACGCCGATGATCGTGACGTGCGTGACGGCGAGCGCGAACAGCGCGACCTGCCACCACGAAAAATGCAGGAGCCCGTGGGAAAGAAAATCGAGCAGGGAATTCAACAAGGCAGTTACCTGTGATGAGAGCGACGCCGGCCCGCGCCAGACGTCAGAAAAATGAAAGCATACCGCGTGTAGACCAGAATTTTACTTCAACCGTTCCAAGTCTTTGTAAAAAATGAACATTTTCTTGCCCTGACGCAACAAACCCAGTCCATGAGCGGACTTGGAAAGGCCCGCGATCCGGTTCCGGCCGCGGGGTCGATACGTTTGGCGACCGGCGCGCGTCACGCGGCCGGTGCGTGCCCGTTCACGGCGCCGTTGCCGGCCGCCGCGCCCGCGGCGGCAAAGCCGTCGGGCAACCCGACGACGCGCACTTCGCGCTGCGGGAACGGAATCGAGATCCCGTGCTCGCTGAACAGGCGCCAAATGTTGCGGTTCACGGTCGAACGCACGCCGGACGTGCCTTTCGCCGAATCCTCGATCCAGAAACCGAGCTCCAGGTCGATCCCGTCCGCACCGAAACCCACCAGATACGGGGTCGGAGCGGGCTCCGCCAGGACGCGCGGCACGCCCTTGGCTGCATCGGCGAGCAGCGTGAGCGCGTGCTCGACATCGCTCGTGTACGCGACCTGCACCGCGACCTTCGCGTAGCCGCGCGTCAGGTACGACGACTGGTTCTGCACGACGTCGGTGATCAACTTTTCGTTCGGGATCAGCGTCTCGTTGCCGTCGAGGCCGCGCACGACAGTGTAGCGCGTGCGGATCTGCGTAACGACGCCCTGCAGCCCGCCGACGCTGATCGCATCGCCGAGCCGCAGCGAGCGGTCGAGCAGGATGATGAAGCCCGACACGTAGTTGCTGGCGATCTTCTGCAGCCCGAAACCGAGGCCGACACCCACCGCGCCGCCGAACACGCCGAGCACCGTCACGTCGATGCCGACCAGCGACAGCCCGATCAGGATCGCCGCGAACACGAGCAGCGCGCGGCCGACCCGCGACAGCACGACCTTCAGGTTCGCGTCGAGCGTGGTCGCGCGCGCAAGACGATCCTCGAGCACCGAGCCGAGCCACATCGCGACCATCAGCGTCACGCATACCCACAGCGCGCCGGAAATCACCGACAGCAGCGTGAGGTGCGCATTGGCGACACGGAACTGCACGCTGTCGAGCCAGCCGAGCACGTCACGCTGAATGCCGAGCACGGTCAGCACCATCGCGGCCCACACGACGGTCGACACGATCTTCTCGACGATCGACAGCCACGCATGCGTGTGGCCATCGCGCGCGAACACGCGCCGCGCAAAGAAGAACAGCACGTAGATCAGCCCGATGCCGAACAGCGGCACGAGCGCGAGCGACAGCAGCGACGTCGACATGAACGGGTCGAACGCAAGCTGCGCGCCGCCCACGAACACGCTGCCGAACAACGGGAACAACGCGCGCTTCAGGCTTTGCGCGCCCGCCCCGGGCGCACGTCCGGCCGCCCGGCGGCGCGCATCGATCCGGCCGTGCACGAAGCGCGCGGCCACCCATGCGAAGCACAGCGCGCCGATGAGGATCGCCGCCTGCCAGATCATCACCGGCTGGTGGAAATCGCGGATGACCGAGGCCAGCCGGTGCGACAGCAGGCGGCTCTGCAGATTCTCCATCGTCCGTCCGGCCTGCCGTTATTGCGCGGCGCGCCGTTCGAGCACCGCGGCGAAGAAACCGTCGGTCGCGTGACGGTGCGGCCACAGCGAAAGGTAGTCCCCCGTCTCCAGCTCGATGCGCTGGTCTTCCAGCACCTTCTGCGCCGGCACCAGCACGAACTCGGGATGGTCGGCCAGGAACTGTTCGACGATGCGTTCGTTCTCCGCGTCGAGCACGCTGCAGGTCGCGTAGACGAGCCGGCCGCCCTTCTTCACCAGGCGCGCGGCGCTCGCGAGGATCGACGCCTGCTTCGGCGTCAGCTCGTCGATTGCCGTGCGCGTCTGGCGCCACTTCAGATCCGGGTTGCGGCGCAGCGTGCCGAGGCCGCTGCACGGCGCATCGACCAGCACGCGGTCGATCTTGCCGGCGAGCCGCTTGATCTTCGCGTCGTGCTCGCTGTCGATCAGCACGGGATTCACGTTCGACAAGCCGCTGCGCGCGAGGCGCGGCTTCAGCTTCGCCAGGCGCTTTTCCGACACATCGAACGCATAGAGGCGCCCGGTCGAGCGCATCATCGCGCCCAGCGCAAGCGTCTTGCCGCCCGCACCGGCGCAAAAATCGACGACCATCTCGCCACGGCGCGGCGCGACCAGCGAGCACAGCAGCTGGCTACCTTCGTCCTGCACCTCGATCGCGCCTTCCTCGAACAGCTTCAGGCGCGTCAGCGCCGGCTTGCCGACCACGCGCACGCCGAACGGCGCGAACGGCGTCGCGCCCGCATCGATGCCGCTCACGCGCAGCGCTTCGATCACCTGGTCGCGCGTCGCCTTCTGCGCGTTTGCGCGCAGGTCGAGCGGCGCCGGGTAGTTCAGCGCGGCGGCAAGCTGCGCGAGCTCCTCGCCGTCGAAACGGGCCGACAGCGCCTGGTAAATCCAGTCGGGCAGATTCGTGCGAATGCGCACGGGCAGGCTCGCCGGATCGATTTTCGACACGTGTTCGAGCCACGCGGACTCGGTGTCCGACAGGAACGGCTTCAGCGCATTGCGGCCGGCCGTCTGCATCAGGCCGAGCAGCGTGAGGCGTCGCGCGGGCGTGCCGGTACCGCTCTCGGCGAGGTGCGAAAACTCCATCTTCCGGCGCAGCACCGCGAACACGGCCTCGGCGATCACGCCGCGCTCGGCGTGCCCGAGCTTCGGATGCGCGCGGAAGAACCGGCTCGTCGTCGCATCGGCGGGGCCGGCGAACTTCAGCACCTCGGCCAGCAAAGTCTCGGTCTGGCCGATCAGGAATCCGTGCAGTTTCATACGCCCTCACTCGTTTCGGTATGCGGTTGATCCGCGAAAATCCAGCGCGCCTCCTCCGGCGCGACCACTGCACGGCCGTTCTCGAGGCGCAGACGGCCTTCGATGAACCAGCGCACCGCGCGCGGATACAGCACATGCTCGACCGTCAGCACACGCTGCGCGAGCGCGGCTGCGTCGTCGCCCGCGCGCACCGGCACCGCGCCCTGCGCGACGATCGCGCCACTGTCGAGCTCGGGAATCACGAAATGCACGCTCGCGCCATGCAGCGCGACACCCGCATCCAGCGCCTGCTGGTGCGTGTGGATGCCCTTGAAACTCGGCAACAGTGACGGGTGGATGTTCAGCAGCCGGCCTTCGTATCGTCTGACGAATGCGGGCGTGAGGATGCGCATGAAGCCGGCGAGAACCACGAGATCGGGAGCAAAGCGGTCGATTTCGGCGGCAAGCGCCGCGTCGAAGCTGTCGCGGCCGTCGAACGACCGGTGGTCGACCACCGCGGTCGCCACCCCGTGCGACGCGGCAAAAGCCAGGCCGGCCGCATCGGGCCGGTTGGCGATCACGGCAGCAATCTCGGCCGGCCAGCGTTCCTGCGCGCACGCGCGGACGATGGCCTCCATGTTGCTGCCGCGACCGGAAATCAGGATCACGAGTTTTTTCATCCGCGAATTTTACCATTCGCCCCCGCGTTTCCCGCCTTCTCGGCCGCCGGCCCGCCCGAACGTTTATAATCTTGTGCTTTGCGGCACCCCACCGCCCATTCCCCGACGCTGCATCCGCTATCGTGAAAGTCTTCCGCGGCCTGCCCAACGCCGAGAGCCGCGCCCCGTGCGCGCTGACGATCGGCAACTTCGACGGTGTCCATCGCGGCCACCAGGCCCTGCTCGCGCGCGTGCGCGCGGCAGCGGACGCGCGCGGCCTGCCCGTGTGCGTGATGACGTTCGAGCCGCACCCGCGCGAATTCTTCAACCCGGCCGGTGCGCCGCCGCGCATCGCGATGTTGCGCGACAAGCTCGAGGCGCTGCGCGATCACGGTGTCGACCGCGTGGTCGTCGAGCACTTCAACCACACGTTCGCGAGCCAGTCGCCGCAGGCGTTCGTCGAACGCACGCTGGTGAACGGGTTGCACACGCGCTGGATGATGGTCGGCGACGATTTCTGCTACGGCGCGAAGCGCGCGGGCACCTTCGACACGCTGAAGGCGGCCGGCGAGCAATACGGCTTCGAGGTCGAGCAGATGGGCACGGTGGCGGGCAGCGACGGCACGCGCATCTCGAGCTCGGGCGTGCGCGCCGCGCTCGCGGCCGGCGATCTCGATGCGGCCGCGCAGGCGCTCGGCCACGGCTATGCGATCAGCGGCCACGTCGCGCACGGGCTGAAGCTCGGCCGCGACCTCGGCTTCCCGACGCTGAACCTGCCGATCGCACACAAGCGGCCGGCGCTCGCGGGCATCTTCGTCGTGCAGGTGCACGGCCTCGGCCCCGCCCCGCTGCCGGGCGTCGCGAGCCTCGGCCTGCGCCCGACCGTCGACGATTCGGGCCGCGTGCTGCTCGAAGTCCACCTGCTCGACTGGCACGGCGACGCGTACGGCAAGCTCATCCGCGTCGAATTCCTGAAGAAGCTGCGCGACGAGGCGAAATTCGACGATCTCGAGGCGCTGTCGCGCGCGATCGCGCTGGACGTCGCCAATGCGCGCGCGTATTTCATCGAGCGCGACCGTGCGCCGGGCAGCCGCGCCACGGGCTTCTCGACGTCGGCCACCGACCGAATTAGCTGATCCGGATGGCGGCGCCTTCGCGCCGCACCCTCGCGCCGCTCACTCGCGCGCCTACCCGATTCACGACGCTCGCGCGTCCCCCGAGATTTAGATAGCGATCCCATCATGAGCAACAAGAAAGCCGATTCGAAACCGCAGGCCAAGTATCCGGTCAACCTGCTCGACACGCCGTTCCCGATGCGCGGCGACCTGCCCAAGCGCGAGCCGCAGTGGGTCAAGGAATGGGAAGAGCGCGGCATCTACGAGAAGATCCGCGCGGCCAGCGCCGGCCGTCCGAAGTTCATCCTGCATGACGGCCCGCCGTATGCGAACGGTGACATCCACCTCGGCCACGCCGTCAACAAGATCCTGAAGGACATCGTCGTCAAGTCGCGCAACATGGCCGGTTTCGACGCACCGTACGTGCCGGGCTGGGATTGCCATGGGATGCCGATCGAGATCCAGATCGAGAAGCAGTTCGGCAAGTCGCTGCCGGCGGCCGAAGTGATGAGCAAGGCGCGCGCGTACGCGACCGAGCAGATCGAGAAGCAGAAGGTCGGCTTCAAGCGTCTGGGCGTACTCGGCGACTGGGCCAACCCGTACAAGACGATGAACTTCGTCAACGAGGCGGAGGAGATTCGCGCGCTCGGCAAGATCATCGAGAAGGGCTACGTGTATCGCGGGCTGAAGCCGGTGAACTGGTGCTTCGACTGCGGCTCGGCGCTCGCTGAGGCGGAGGTCGAGTACAAGGACCGCACCGACCCGACGATCGACGTGATGTTCGCGTTCGCGGAACCGGAAAAGACCGCGCAGGCGTTCGGCCTGCCGGCCCTGCCGCGCGCCGAGGGCGGCATCGTGATCTGGACCACCACGCCGTGGACGATTCCCGCCAACCAGGCGCTGAACCTCCATCCGGAAATCGTCTACGCGCTGGTCGACACCGAGCGCGGGCTGCTGATCATCGCGGAAGAGCGCGTCGCCGCGTGCATGGAGGAGTTCAAGCTGACCGGCCGCGTCGTCGCGACCACGCCGGGCGTGAAGCTCGCGAACCTGCGCTTCCACCACCCGCTCGCATCGGCCCACCCCGGCTACAAGCGCACCGCGCCCGTCTACCTCGGCGACTACGTGACGACCGACACCGGCACCGGCGTCGTGCACTCGTCGCCCGCGTACGGCATCGAGGACTTCATGTCCTGCAAGGCGCACGGGATGACCGACTCGGACTTCATCAACCCGGTGATGGGCGACGGCCGCTATATCGAATCGCTGCCGTTGTTCGGCGGCCTGTCGATCTGGGACGCGAACCCGAAGATCGTCGAGGCGCTGAACGCGGCCGGCTCGCTGCTGCGCAGCGAGAAGTACACGCACAGCTACATGCACTGCTGGCGCCACAAGACGCCGATCATCTACCGCGCGACGTCGCAGTGGTTCGCCGGCATGGACGTCACGCCGCGCGACGGCGGCAAGACACTGCGCGAAACGGCGCTCGAAGGCGTCGACGCGACCGCGTTCTACCCGTCGTGGGGCAAGCAGCGCCTGTTCAGCATGATCGCGAACCGTCCCGACTGGACGCTGTCGCGCCAGCGCCAGTGGGGCGTGCCGATGGCGTTCTTCGTGCACAAGGAAACCGGCGAGCTGCATCCGCGCACGCTCGAGCTGCTCGAGGAAGTCGCGAAGCGCGTCGAGCAGTCGGGCATCGAGGCGTGGCAGACGCTCGACCCGCGCGAGCTGATCGGCGACGACGCGAACCTGTACGAAAAGAACCGCGACACGCTCGACGTGTGGTTCGATTCGGGCACGACGCACTGGCACGTGCTGCGCGGCTCGCACAAGGATCAGCTGCAGTTCCCGGCCGACCTCTACCTCGAAGGCTCGGACCAGCACCGCGGCTGGTTCCACTCGTCGCTGCTCACGGCATCGATGATCGACGGCCGCGCACCGTACAAGGGCCTGCTCACGCACGGCTTCACGGTCGACGGCGAAGGCCGCAAGATGAGCAAGTCGCTCGGCAACGGCATCGACCCGCATGAAGTCGCGAACCGCCTCGGTGCGGAAATCATCCGCCTGTGGATCGCCTCGACCGACTACTCGGGCGAGCTCGCGATCTCCGAGGAAATCCTGAAGCGCGTGACCGAAGGCTATCGCCGCATCCGCAACACGCTGCGCTTCCTGCTCGCGAACCTGTCGGACTTCGACTTCGCGCAGCACGCGGTGCCGGTTGAGGAATGGCTCGAGATCGACCGCTATGCGGTCGCGTTCTCGCAGCAACTGCAGACGGAACTGCTTGGCCACTACGAAAAGTACGAATTCCACCCGGTCGTCGCGAAACTGCAGACGTACTGCTCGGAAGATCTCGGCGGCTTCTACCTCGACGTGCTGAAAGACCGCCTGTACACGAGCGCGGCCGATTCGCGCGCACGCCGCTCCGCGCAGACGGCGCTGTACCACCTGACGCACGGCCTGCTGCGCGTGCTCGCGCCGTTCCTGTCGTTCACGGCAGAGGAAGCGTGGAAGGTGTTCCAGCCGGCCAGCGACACGATCTTCACGGAAACCTACTACGCGTATCCGGAAGTCGCCGGCTCGGCCGCGCTGATCGAGAAGTGGGCGCTGCTGCGTGATGTGCGCGGCAACGTGACGAAGGCGCTCGAGGAAGCGCGCACCGCGAACCGCATCGGTTCGTCGCTGCAGGCCGAAGTCGCCGTGCATGCGAGCGGCGCACGCTACGACGCGCTCACGAGCCTCGGCGAGGATCTCAAGTTCGTGCTGATCACGTCGGCGGCGACGGTCGTCAAGGTCGACGACGAAGCGCAAGAAAGCGTCGACGTGGCCGCGTCGACGTACCAGAAGTGCGAACGCTGCTGGCACTACCGTGAAGACGTCGGCGCGCACGCCGATCATCCGACGCTGTGCGGCCGCTGCTTCTCCAACCTGTTCGAAAACGGCGAAATCCGGAGCGCTGCTTAAATATGGCGAAAACCCTGTCGAAACCGGCCAGCGGCGCGCTTGCGCCCTGGCTCGGCATTTCGCTGATCGTGATCCTGTTCGATCAACTGTCGAAGATCGCGATCCTGAAAACGTTCGTGTACGGCGCGCAGCACGAGCTGACGTCGTTCTTCAACCTCGTGCTGGTGTACAACCGCGGCGCTGCGTTCGGCTTCCTGTCGACCGCAGGCGGCTGGCAACGCTGGGCGTTCACCGCGCTCGGCATCGGCGCGACGCTCGTGATCTGCTTCCTGCTGAAGCGTCATGGCCAGCAGCGGCTGTTCAGCCTGTCGCTCGCCATGATCCTCGGCGGCGCGCTCGGCAACGTGATCGACCGGCTCGTCTACGGCCACGTGATCGACTTCCTCGATTTCCATCTCGGCGCCTGGCATTTCCCGGCGTTCAACCTCGCCGATTCCGCGATCACGGTCGGCGCAGTGCTGCTGATCTACGACGAACTGCGTCGCGTGCGCGGCTCGCGCTAAGCGCGCATACTCGGCGTCGACGGCCGGCTTCGCGCCGGCCGTTCCGTTCGACCCTTGGAGGCCTGAGTTGGCACACGCAGAACTCGCAGGAAAACACCTCGTTCTCGGCCTGACGGGCGGCATCGCCTGCTACAAGATCGCCGAGCTCACCCGGCTGCTCACGAAGGCCGGCGCGACCGTACAGGTCGCGATGACCGAAGCCGCCACACAGTTCATCACGCCCGTCACGATGCAGGCGCTGTCTGGCCGGCCCGTCTACACGAGCCAGTGGGACGCGCGCGTCGACAACAACATGGCGCACATCGACCTGTCGCGCGAAGCCGACGCGATCGTGATCGCGCCCGCGTCGACGGACTTCCTCGCCAAGCTCGCGCACGGATTCGCGGACGACCTGCTGTCGACGCTGTGCGTCGCGCGCGATTGCCCGCTGCTCGTCGTTCCCGCAATGAACCGCCAGATGTGGCAGAACCCGGCCACGCAGCGCAACGTCGCGCAACTGCGCGCGGACGGCGTGTCGGTGCTCGGCCCGGATTCGGGCGCGCAGGCGTGCGGTGAAGTCGGTGACGGCCGCATGCTCGAACCCGAGGCGATCTATGAAGCGATCGTCGCGCACTTCGCGCCGAAGGTGCTCGCGCACCGGCGCGTGCTGATCACGGCCGGCCCGACGTTCGAACCGCTCGACCCGGTGCGCGGCCTCACGAACCGCTCGAGCGGCAAGATGGGCTTCGCGCTCGCGCGGGCCGCACAGCAGGCCGGCGCCGACGTGCATCTCGTCGCGGGGCCGGTGGCGCTCGACACGCCGTGGGGCGTCTACCGCCAGGACGTGCAGACGGCCCAGCAGATGCATGACGCGGTCATGCATGCCGTCGCCGATGCCGACATCTTCATCGCGGTGGCCGCCGTGGCCGACTGGCGCGTCGCCCAGCCGGCCGAGCACAAGATGAAGAAGACGGCCGACCACAAGGTGCCCACGCTCGCGTTCGTCGAGAATCCCGACATCCTCGCGTCGGTCGCGGCACTGCCCGATCCGCCGTTCTGCGTCGGGTTCGCGGCCGAAAGCGGCGATCTCGACGTGCATGGCGACGAGAAGCGCAAACGCAAGAACGTGCCGCTGCTCGTCGGCAACCTCGGCCCGCTGACGTTCGGTCGCGACGACAACGAAGTCGTGCTGTTCGAGGCCGCCGGCCTCACGCGCCTGCCGCGTGCACCGAAGGACGAACTCGCGCACACGCTCGTCGCGGAAATCGCGAAGCGCCTGCCCGACAACCGCCTGATCTGATCTCCCGCGCGGCGGCGTTGCTGCCGCGCCCTTCCCGCCCCATCCGACGACCGCATGAAACTCGACCTGAAGATTCTCGACGCGCGCATGCGCGACTACCTGCCCGCCTACGCGACGACCGGCAGCGCGGGCCTCGACCTGCGTGCGTGCCTCGATGCGCCGCTGACGCTGAAGCCGGGCGAAACGACGCTCGTGCCGACCGGCCTCGCGATCCACCTCGCCGATCCCGGCTACGCGGCGCTGATCCTGCCGCGCTCGGGCCTCGGCCACAAGCACGGCATCGTGCTCGGCAACCTCGTCGGCCTGATCGATTCCGACTACCAGGGCCAGCTGATGATCTCGACGTGGAACCGCGGCCAGACCGAGTTCGTGCTGAATCCGTTCGAGCGGCTCGCCCAGCTCGTGATCGTGCCGGTCGTGCAGGCGCAGTTCAACATCGTCGACGATTTCGCGGAAAGCGATCGTGGCGAGGGTGGGTTCGGCAGCACTGGCCGCCACTGAACGACACAACGAAAAAAGGGCCTCGCGGCCCTTTTTTCTTCGCCCATCATTCCTCGACGGGTTGCGCGATCCGTGCGGGCGTCAGGTCGCGCTGCCGCGATTGAGTCGCGATCGCGTAGATCACCATCGCGACCAGCAGCACGGCCGACGAACCGATCGTGTCGAGCGCGAGGCCACCCTTCGCAACCAGCTTCGTCAGCAGGTCGCCGACCGTCGCACCGGGCCTGCCTTGCAGACAGGATCGAATGTAGTCGCCGCGGGGCTTAACAGCACCTTAGCGAGCGGGAAAACGCAGTGGGCAGCCGCCGCCGCGACCATCAACGCGCATGTTGGTGCCGGTAATGCAGTGCGTATGCGAGCGTCAGCAGCACGACGAACACGACGCCGACCACCATCGTCATCCGGAATTCGCGCGTGAACGCGGTCGTGAACAGGATCGCCGCGACGAGCCCCGCACCGAGCAGGCTGCCGAACGGGTGCCCCCACATCCGGAACGCAAGCGCGGGGCCGCGATACTGCGCACGAAAGCGCAGGTGCGTGACGAAGATCATCAGCCACGTGAACAGCGCGCCGAACATCGCGATCGCCATCATCACGGTGAACGCCGTGTCGGGCGCCAGCGCGACCAGCACGGCCGCGACGGCGACGCCGCTCGTCGAGATCCACAGCGCCGCGCGCGGCACGCCGTTCGACCCGAGCCGGCCGAACACCGCGGGCGCGAGCCGCGCGCGCGACAGGCTGAACATCATCCGCGTCGTCACGTAAAGCTGGCTGTTCATCGCCGATAGCGCCGCGATCAGCAGCACGAAGTTGATCACGCCCGCCGCGTACGGCACGTGGGTCGCGGCCATCACCTTCACGAACGGGCTTTCGTCGGTGCCGGCCTGCGTCCACGGCACGATCGCGAGCATCAGCGACAGCGTCAACAGATAGAACAGCACGAGCCGGAACACGGTCGAGCGGAACGCGCGCGTGACCGCGTGCTGCGGATCGCGCGCCTCGCCGGCCGCGATCGCGACGGCTTCGATGCTCATGTAGCTGAAGATCGCGACGATCACCGCGACCCACGTGCCCCACGGCCCCTTCGGCATGAAGCCGCCGTGCGCGGTGTAGTTCGCGAAACCGATACCCGATGCGGCCGGCGCCGACCACACGAGATATGCGCCGAGCACGATGAACACGACGATTGCCGCGATCTTCAGCAGCGAGAACGCGTATTCGACCGTGCCGTACAGCGTGACGCTCGCGAGGTTCACGGCGATCAGCAGCGCGGAGAAGCCGATCACCCAGTACCAGCCGGGCACGGCCGGGAACCAGTACTTCATGAACACGGCGATCGCGCTGATCTCGGTGCCGATCGCGAACACGACCGCGAACCAGTACGCATAGCGCACCAGGAAGCCCGCCAACGGGCCGACATAGTGCTCGGCATAGGCGCCGAACGAGCCGGCCGTCGGATGCGCGACCGTCATTTCCGCGAGCGCGCCCATCAGCAGCAGCGCGATCAGCGCGCCGATCGCATACGAGACCAGCACGCTCGGGCCGGCCAGCCCGATCGCGAACCCGCTGCCGAGGAACAGCCCCGTGCCGATCGCGCCGCCGATCGCGATCATCGCCATCTGCCCTGACGTCAGCGCATGGCGCAAACCCTGTTCGCGCGCGACGATGTCGTCGAACGTCCGTTGTTGTTGTGTCACTGCGTTGCCACTCCCCTGCACCACCATCGCGCCGCCGGCGCCAGATAAAACGAAACGGCGCGGAAAACATCCCGCGCCGTTCGCATGAACTACCCGATTATCGCTTACTCGACTTCGACAGCCTCTTCGTTCGGCTTGTGCGGCGGATTTGCCAGCTTGTCGAACGACAACTGCACCTTGTCGTTTTCGTCGACATCGACCGTCACGTGGCCGCCGTTGACGAGCTTGCCGAACAGCAGCTCGTCAGCCAGCGCGCGCCGGATCGTGTCCTGGATCAGCCGCTGCATCGGCCGCGCGCCCATCAGCGGGTCGAAGCCGTGCTTCGCGAGATGCTTGCGCAACGCGTCGGTGAAGAGCGCGTCGACCTTCTTCTCGTGCAGCTGTTCCTCGAGCTGGATCAGGAACTTGTCGACCACGCGCATGATGATTTCCTCATCGAGCGAGCGGAAGCTGATGATCGAATCCAGGCGGTTGCGGAACTCCGGCGTGAACAGGCGCTTGATGTCGGTCATCTCGTCGCCCGTCTCGCGGCGCGTCGTGAAGCCGATCGTCGCCTTCTGCATCGACTCGGCGCCCGCGTTCGTCGTCATGATGATGATGACGTTGCGGAAATCCGCCTTGCGGCCGTTATTGTCCGTCAGCGTGCCGTGGTCCATCACCTGCAGCAGCACGTTGAAGATGTCCGGATGCGCCTTCTCGATTTCGTCGAGCAGCAGCACGCAGTGCGGCTTCTTCGTGACGGCTTCGGTCAGCAGCCCGCCCTGGTCGAACCCGACGTAGCCCGGCGGCGCGCCGATCAGGCGGCTCACCGCGTGACGCTCCATGTATTCCGACATGTCGAAGCGGATCAGCTCGATGCCGAGCGTGAACGCGAGCTGGCGCGCCACTTCGGTCTTGCCGACGCCCGTCGGGCCCGAGAACAGGAACGCGCCGATCGGCTTGTCCATCTTGCCGAGGCCCGCACGCGCCATCTTGATCGAGGCGGCCAGCGCGTCGATCGCCGGATCCTGGCCGAACACGACGCTCTTCAGGTCGCGGTCGAGCGTCTGCAGCTTGCTGCGATCGTCCTGCGACACGCTCTGGGCCGGCACACGCGCGATCTTCGAGATGATTTCCTCGATCTCGCTCTTGCCGATCGTCTTCTTCTGCTTCGACTTCGGCAGGATGCGCTGGGCGGCGCCCGCTTCGTCGATCACGTCGATCGCCTTGTCCGGCAGGTGACGGTCGGTGATGAAACGCGCCGACAGTTCGGCCGCGGCCGACAGCGCACCCGACGAATACTTGACGCCGTGATGCTCCTCGAAGCGCGACTTCAGCCCGCGCAGGATCGCGACCGTCTGCTCGACGGTCGGCTCCGTCACGTCGACCTTCTGGAAGCGCCGCGACAGCGCCGCGTCCTTCTCGAAGATGCCGCGATACTCGGTGAACGTGGTCGCGCCGATGCACTTGAGCGTGCCCGACGACAACGCCGGCTTCAGCAGGTTCGATGCATCGAGCGTGCCGCCCGACGCGGCGCCCGCGCCGATCAGCGTGTGGATTTCGTCGATGAACAGGATCGCGTGCGGACGCTCCTTCAGCTCCTTCAGCACCGTCTTCAGACGTTGCTCGAAATCGCCGCGGTACTTGGTGCCCGCAAGCAGTGCGCCCATGTCGAGCGAGTAGACCTGCGCGTTCGCGAGGATGTCCGGCACTTCGCCACGCGTGATGCGATAGGCGAGCCCTTCCGCGATCGCGGTCTTGCCGACGCCGGCCTCGCCGACGAGCAGCGGATTGTTCTTGCGGCGACGGCACAGCACCTGGACCACGCGCTCGACCTCGGGCTCGCGACCGATCAGCGGATCGATGCGGCCGTCCTTCGCCATCTGGTTCAGGTTCTGCGTGAATTGCGCGAGCGGCGTTTCCTTCTGCGCATTCGCGTCTTCGCTTTCCGCGTTCGCGTCGGCCGACTTCGCGGCTTCGCCGTTGTTCGTCTTCGCGATGCCGTGCGAAATGAAGTTCACGACGTCGAGGCGCGTGACGCCCTGCTGCTGCAGGTAGTACACGGCATGCGAATCCTTCTCGCCGAAGATCGCGACCAGCACGTTCGCGCCGGTGACTTCCTTCTTGCCGTTCGACGTCGACTGGACGTGCATGATCGCGCGCTGGATCACGCGCTGGAAACCGAGCGTCGGCTGGGTATCGACATCGTCGGTACCCGGGACGGTAGGTGTGTTGTCGTGGATGAAATTGCGCAGGTTCTGACGCAAGTCCTCGATGTTCGCCGCGCACGCGCGCAACACCTCGGCTGCCGTCGGATTATCCAGCAGGGCCAGCAGCAAATGCTCGACCGTAATGAACTCATGGCGCGCCTGGCGTGCTTCCATGAACGCCATGTGCAGGCTGACTTCCAATTCCTGGGCAATCATGCTTCCTCCATCACGCACTGCAGCGGATGCCCGGCCTGCCGCGCATGGGTAACGACTTGCTCAACCTTGGTCGACGCGATGTCCCGCGTATAGACCCCACAAACTCCTCGCCCTTCGCGATGAACCTTCAGCATGATCTGCGTGGCCGTCTCGCGATCCTTCTTGAAATACTCCTGGACCACCATCACGACGAATTCCATCGGCGTGAAGTCGTCGTTCAGCAGCACCACCTTGTACATCGAAGGCGGCTTGAGCTTCTGCTGCTTGCGTTCCAGGACGGTGCTGTCCTGCTTGTCCGGGATAATCGCCATACACCCATTCTAAACAACTCGGACAGGCCCGCAATCCTGCCATTACCCGACCGACCGGCCGGCGCCCTCCCCGGAATCCCGGAACACGCGATCTTCTTCGCGCCATACGAAAGCCGGCTGCGGTGCCGGCTTTCACGCGTGGCGCGGAACACGAACCGTCTGGGGGAACAGCACCGGAACGTCGTGTCCGCATCCAGTATCCCACAAGCCGGGACGGCTCGAACGCGCGTCACTCGAGCCTGGTATATGAGCCGATTATGCGGCTTTTCAAGACCTCGCGCTTGGCCGCCTGCTGCTAAGCAAAGCCGGAAAAACCCTGAAAATGGGTTCTTTACAACGTCCCTCTAAACGTCTAAAAATTCCACTTGACACTCCAATAAAGAGCGCCAACAATCAAGCTGGCACTTTTTTCAATTTGCCGGTTGGCAAAATGAAAGAGGCCGAGGTGAGCTTGTGAGGGGGGAACGGCTGCATTTTCCGGTCGTTTAGCTTTTCGAGCGTGCTCGTGGTAAGTAGCAGCGACTGTGTGACAGGGGAAGTAGGAAATGGCAACTGGTATCGTTAAGTGGTTCAACGACGCGAAGGGCTTCGGTTTCATCACTCCCGACGAGGGCGGTGAGGATCTGTTTGCGCACTTCTCGGCTATCACCATGAATGGCTTCAAGACGCTGAAGGAAGGCCAGAAGGTGAGCTTTGACGTCGTCCAAGGGCCGAAGGGCAAGCAAGCGTCGAACATCCAGGCCGTATAAGGCACCGGATATCAGACGAAGAAACCCGGCGCATCGCGCCGGGTTTCTTTTTATTCGAGGCTGGCCAATCGATTATCGATTGGCCAGCCTTTTCGTTCAATCCCGATAATTGAACACACATTGTCTTGTCTCGCGTGCAAATCGGATACTCGTCCGGCACGTGAAACATAATCGCCACTTCGTTACACGACCTTCAGCGTGCCCATCATGCCGAGATCCTCGTGTTCGAGAATGTGGCAATGAAACATGCGCTCGCCGGACATGTCTTGCGTGACGAGAATCGTCACGGTTTCGCCGCTGCGCACGTTCACGGTATCGCGCCATGCGCGGAACGGTTCGCTTGTACGCGAGCCGCCCGACGCGCGCTCGATTACCTGGAACTGCGTGCCGTGCAGGTGGAACGGGTGATCCATGTCGGTGCCGTTGCGGATCGTCCAGCGTTCGACGTCGCCGCGACGGCTCGTCAGCGTCGCGCGATGCGGCGCGTAGGTGTCGCCGTTGATCGTGAAGCGCATGCCCGCCGGGCGGCCGTGCGCCGCGCCCTTCATCATCGCGTCCATGTCCATCTCTTCGCCGAACGCGACCTCCTTGTGCGCGACCGGCTCGCCCAGCGGCGGCACCGCGCGCAGGGTCTCCGGCAGCGCACGTGCGGCGGCCGGCGCGAA
This sequence comes from Burkholderia sp. BCC0405, assembly GCF_902833075.1. NCBI lineage: Bacteria > Pseudomonadati > Pseudomonadota > Betaproteobacteria > Burkholderiales > Burkholderiaceae > Burkholderia > Burkholderia sp. BCC0405. Next base: position 163,671 of record NZ_CADFEO010000002.1, on the reverse strand, counting down.
TACGACGTCAGCCAGGGCCAGCGCCGGATCGGGCGGCAGGCTGCCATGTCCGTCATCGTGCGACATCGACATCTTGCGGCGGTCGTATTCGGCCGCCTGCAGCACTGCGCGCGACGCACGATCACCGGCGCGCACCAGCAGTTCCGCACGCTCGCCCGGCGCGATCAGCAGCGACGTGACGCGGCGCGGCGCATCGAACAGCCCGCCGTCGGTGCCCGCGTGCTCGAACGCGCGGCCGTCGTCGAACGCGACGCGCAGGTAGCGCGCGCTGCACGCGTTCCACACGCGCCAGCGCTCGTCGCCCGCGACGTCGATCCGCGGCCGGCGTGCGCCGTTGACCAGCACGAACTGGCCCTCGCGGCCGTTCATCCAGTCCATCATGTCGTTCGGTGCAATCGTGCCGTCGCGCGCAAGCTTCAGGTCCGACACGAACAGGTTGCGCTCGGGCCAGCCCGCCAGCGGATCGTCCGCGGCGCGCACGACGAACGGGCCGGCCAGCCCGCGGAAGACCTGCTCGGCCGTCATCATGTGCGGATGCGGGTGGTACCAGTAGGTGCCGGCACTCCCCTTCGGCAACGTGAAGCGGTACGTGCGCGACGCGCCGGGCGCGACGGGATCGGAAGGGTTGCCGTCCTGGTCAGGCGGCACGGGCAGGCCGTGCCAGTGGATCGTCGACGGCTGCGGCAGCTTGTTCACGAACCTGATCTCGACCGTGTCGCCCTCGCGCACGTCGATCAGCGGACCGACGACGGGGCCCTGCGTGCCCGCACCGAACTGCCAGAACGTGGTCGGCCGTGCGCCGTGCAGCATCGGGCGCGCCACCGGCTGCGCCACCAGCGTGGCCCGGAACGTGCCGGGCTCGCGGCTTTCGTTCGCAAGCGTGCGCAGCGCCACGAGCGGCGCGCCGGCCGGCAGCGCATCGGCGGCCGCGAGCCCGGCCGGTGCGGATTTGCCGTGCTGGCCGTGATCCGCCATCCCTGACATGCCAGGCATGTCGTCCATCGAATCCATGCCAGCGTGACCTGCATGCTGCGCCCACGCGGCGCGCGCGAACAGCGACGCGGCCACGCCACCGATGGCGCGCGACAGGAAGGTTCTCCGTATCATCAATCGTTCCTCGTTATCCATGCTGGGTCGCGCGGCCGCCACGACGCCCGTGCCAGCCCGCTGAAGCGCCGATGCGCGACGCAAATCCTGATGCCCGCGTCATCATAACCGTAGGCCCCAATCGAGAAATGCCGCGGCCGGCCGGGCGGCGATACGCCGCAGGACCCGACGACACCGCACCAGATTTGGCACGCACCGACCCGCATCGCCGATCGACGACGAGCGGCCCTCCACTCGCGGCCGAAGCGCCACTCAATCCTGCCCCAGGCAGTTCCGAAGCGGTCGCCTCGCGCCTGCGGTCCGGCCCCGCCACGGCGCCCGGCGCTTCACCGATCCGCAAACCCGTCAATATTTCACGATGCGGAACAAGTCTCTGCGTTGTAAAAATTCGTGGTGCAGGGCACAAAATCCCCGTTTCGCGATGCCAAAAAACGTTCCGCAATACAAAACAGAGAAAATAATTATTTGTTTTTAAAAGGAAATTTTTGTTTAGTGAAGCCGTTCTACATGCACCATCCGAGCGGGTCGCGGACGTAGACTTTGTCCCATGCACTGACGCTTCGCCACGACGTTCGATACGCAAGCCGGCGCAAGCAGCCAGTCGGGCCACAGCCGGCCGAACCGGCAGGGGCACAACAGAATCGCGTGTGATCAGAAAGGGAGAACGGAAATGAAGGGATTTCGCTTTGGTTCAGCGCTCGGGTCGTTCTACATCCTGCCGGGTAACGGCGGCTGGGAAGCGACGTTCGGCAACGCCCTGCTCGGCGCATTCTCGTGCCCCGAAGTGGCTGCCGACCACATCTCCCGCGGCGACTGCGAACAACTGTCCGAACTGGACACGGCAACGCTCGAAGTGCCACACGAAATCGCCGAATGGGAAATCGTTCACGTCTGAATGGCAAGCCCGCAACGAACAACGCCCCGGGCGTCCGGGGCGTTGTTCTTTTGTGGCCGGCGGCAGGTAGCATTGCCCGCCACGCCGGCACACGCATCGACCCGCGCGATCGCGCGGCCTGCGTCAGGCAACCGCGTCGACGATGGCGTTCAGCGTCGCGCTCGGGCGCATTGCCTGGCTCGTCAGCTCGACGTTCGGACGGTAGTAGCCGCCGATGGCTTGCGCCTTGCCCTGCGCAGCCGCCAGCTCTTCCAGAATGCGCGCTTCGCTGTCGGACAGCGCCTTCGCCACGCCTTCGAACTGCGCCTTCAGCGCCGCGTCGTCGGTCTGCTCGGCCAGCGCCTGCGCCCAGTACAGGCACAGGTAGAAATGGCTGCCGCGGTTGTCGAGGCCGCCGACCTTGCGCGCCGGCGACTTGTTCTCGTCCAGGAACTTGCCGGTCGCCTGATCGAGCGTCTTCGCAAGCACGATCGCCTTCGGGTTCTGGTATGCGTTGCCGAGGTGTTCGAGCGACGCAGCCAGCGCAAGGAATTCGCCGAGCGAATCCCAGCGCAGGAAACCTTCCTCGACGAACTGCTGCACGTGCTTCGGCGCGGAACCGCCCGCCCCCGTTTCGAACATCCCGCCGCCGGCCATCAACGGCACGATCGACAGCATCTTCGCGCTGGTGCCGAGCTCCATGATCGGGAACAGGTCGGTCAGGTAGTCGCGCAGCACGTTGCCGGTGACCGAGATCGTGTCCTTGCCTGCGCGGATGCGTTCGAGCGAGAAACGCGTCGCTTCGACCGGCGTCATGATGCGGATGTCGAGGCCGTTCGTGTCGTGATCCTTCAGGTAGCGTTCGACCTTCGCGATGATCTGCGCGTCGTGCGCGCGCGCCGGGTCGAGCCAGAACACGGCCGGCGCGCCGGTCGCGCGGGCGCGGTTCACCGCGAGCTTGACCCAATCCTGCACCGGCGCGTCCTTGGTCTGGCACATGCGCCAGATGTCGCCCGACTCGACCGCGTGCTCGAGCAGCACGTTGCCCGCTTCGTCGATCACGCGCACGACGCCGTCCGCCGGGATCTGGAACGTCTTGTCGTGCGAACCGTATTCTTCAGCCGCCTGCGCCATCAGGCCGACGTTCGGCACGCTGCCCATCGTGACCGGGTCGAACGCACCGTGCTGCTTGCAATCCTCGATCACGGCCTGGTAGACGCCCGCGTAGCAGCGGTCCGGAATCACGGCCTTCGCGTCGTACAGCTCACCGTCCGGGCCCCACATGCAGCCCGACTCGCGGATCATCGCCGGCATCGACGCGTCGACGATCACGTCGCTCGGCACGTGCAGGTTCGTGATGCCCTTGTCCGAGTTGACCATTGCAAGGCGCGGGCGCACCGCGTATTCGGCCTTGACGTCGGCTTCGATCGCTTCGCGCGTGTCGGCCGGCAGGTCCTTCAGGCGCGCGTACAGGTCGCCGATCCCGTTGTTCGGGTTGAAGCCGACCTGCGCCAGCACGTCCGCGTGCTTCGCGAGCGCGTCGCGGTAGAACACCGATACGAAATGGCCGAACAGGATCGGATCGGAGACCTTCATCATGGTCGCCTTCAGGTGCACCGAGAACAGCACGCCCTGCGCCTTCGCGTCGGCGATCTGCGCGTCGATGAAGCTGCGCAGCGCGTTGCGGCTCATCACCGATGCGTCGATCACTTCACCGGCCTTCACGGCCGTCTTTTCCTTCAGCACCTTCTTCGCGCCGTCGGTTGTCGTGAGCTCGATCTTCACGCTGCCGGCCTCGGCGATCAGCGCCGATTTCTCGCTGCCGTAGAAGTCGCCTTCGCTCATGTGCGCGACGTGCGCCTTCGACGTGGCCTGCCACGCGCCCATCTTGTGCGGATGCTTGCGTGCGTAATTCTTGACCGACAGCGGCGCGCGGCGGTCGGAGTTGCCTTCGCGCAGCACCGGGTTCACCGCGCTGCCCTTGATCTTGTCGTAGCGGGCCTTGACCGCCTTCTCTTCGTCCGTCGACGGATCTTCCGGGTAGGCCGGCAGCGTGTAGCCCTGCGCCTGCAGTTCGGCGATCGCGGCCTTCAGCTGCGGCACCGATGCGCTGATGTTCGGCAGCTTGATGATGTTCGCTTCCGGCTTCAGCGTGAGCTGGCCCAGTTCGGCCAGATCGTCGGAACCCTTCTGCTCGGGCGGCAGGGCGTCTGCGAATGCCGCGATGATGCGGCCGGCGAGCGAGATGTCGCGCGTCTCGACGGCGACGCCGGACGAGCGCGTGAAGGCCTTGACGATCGGCAGCAGCGAATAGGTCGCGAGCGCGGGCGCTTCGTCAGTGAGGGTGTAGATGATCTTGGGCGAAGTGGACATGGTGGTCAAAGCATTGCTACGTGATTGTTGGACTGGGAGCGCCGGCGGTAACCGGCGGGGAGCGACCGGGTCGGTCGCGAAAGGGGCGCGCCGGCTCAGCCGGGCGGTGGTGTTGCGAGGGCCGTCATGTTCTACCTTGCAGGGGCTCCGGGCCGCATCGCGGCGCCGCGGCCCGCATGCCGGACCGCCCTGCCAACAAACCTGCCATCCACGAAACGCTCCGGCGCCGGCAGTAGGCGCCGGGGCGGCCGGACACGCGCCGGCCCACCCCGGAAGGGGACTTACATGTTCTCGATCAGCACTTCACCGAAGCCCGAGCACGACACCTGCGTCGCACCTTCCATCAGGCGCGCGAAGTCGTACGTGACGCGCTTCTGCAGGATCGACTTCTCCATCGCGGCGATGATCGTGTCGGCGGCTTCCGTCCAGCCGAGGTGGCGCAGCATCATTTCCGCCGACAGGATCTCGGAACCGGGGTTCACGTAATCCTTGCCCGCGTACTTCGGCGCGGTGCCGTGCGTCGCTTCGAACATCGCGACCGAATCCGACAGGTTCGCACCCGGCGCGATCCCGATGCCGCCGACCTGCGCGGCCAGCGCGTCGGAGATGTAGTCGCCGTTCAGGTTCAGCGTGGCGATCACGTCGTATTCGGCCGGGCGCAGCAGGATCTGCTGCAGGAACGCATCGGCGATCGAATCCTTGATCACGATCTCGTTGCCCGTCTTCGGGTTCTTCACGCGCATCCACGGGCCGCCGTCGATCAGCTCGCCGCCGAATTCCTTCTGTGCAAGCGCGTAACCGGCATCACGGAACAGGCCTTCCGTGAACTTCATGATGTTGCCCTTGTGCACCAGCGTGACCGACTTGCGATCGTTGTCGATCGCGTACTGGATCGCCTTGCGCACGAGACGCTCGGTGCCTTCGGTCGACACGGGCTTCACGCCGATCCCCGAGGTTTCCGGGAAGCGGATCTTCTTCACGCCCATCTCGTCCTGCAGGAACTTGATCACCTTCTTCGCCTGCTCGGAGCCCGCGGCCCATTCGATGCCCGCGTAGATGTCTTCCGAGTTCTCGCGGAAGATCACCATGTCGATCTTTTGCGGCTCGCGCACCGGCGACGGCACGCCCTTGAAGTACTGCACCGGGCGCAGGCACACGTACAGGTCGAGTTCCTGGCGCAGCGCGACGTTCAGCGAACGGATGCCGCCGCCGACCGGGGTCGTGAGCGGCCCCTTGATCGACACCACGTATTCCTTGAGCACCTGCAGCGTTTCGTCCGGGAGCCACACGTCCGGACCGTACACCTTCGTCGCCTTCTCGCCCGCGAAAATCTCCATCCAGTGGATCTTGCGCTTGCCCTTGTAGGCATGCGCGACCGCCGCGTCGACGACCTTGATCATGACCGGGGTGATATCGAAGCCCGTACCGTCGCCTTCGATATAGGGAATGATCGGCTGATCGGAAACGTTGAGCGAGTAGTCCTTGTTGACGGTGATCTTGTCACCGCCTTCCGGAACCTTGATGTGCTGATACGGCATGATCGACTCCAGTGACGTGGCTGAGCAGGTGATGCTGGTCGAAGCTGCGCGCGCGGCGGGGGCGCGGCATGGCCACCCCGTGACGGCAACAGCGAGCCGCTATTCTAGCGCCCCAACCGGGCACTTCGGCACGAAGCGCGGCACCGCGTATCAAGACCCCACTTATATCTTATATAAGACAGAGGACTTGCCGTTCCGTATTATGCATTAAGATTCCGCCATTTGCCATAGACCGCCCGCCGCCGCTTCCCGCGGCGCGCCGGGCGGACGCCCCGCCATGAACCTGATCGCCCTCAACAAGCCGTTCGGCACGATTTGCCAGTTTTCCGCGCACGAGACGCGCCCATCGCTCGGCGACTGGGTAAAAACGCCCGGCGTCTACGCGGCCGGCCGGCTGGACGCGGACAGCGAGGGGCTGCTGCTGCTCACCGACGACGGCGCGCTGCAGGCGCGTATCGCCGAGCCCCGCCACAAGCTCGTCAAGCGCTACTGGGCGCAGGTCGAGGGCGCGCCCGGGCCGGCGGACCTGAAGGCGCTCGCGCGCGGCGTCGACCTCGGCGACTATGTGACGCGCCCGTGCCGCGCCGAATTCATCGAGCCGCCCGACACGCTGTGGCCGCGCAATCCGCCGATCCGCTACCGCGCCGCGATCCCGACGACGTGGATCGAGCTTGCGATCACCGAGGGCAAGAACCGGCAGGTGCGCAGAATGACGGCGGCCGTCGGCTTCCCGACGTTGCGCCTGGTGCGCGTCGGCGTCGGCGCACTGGATATATTCGCGCTCGGCATTGCACCGGGAGAAACAATCGCGCTGCCGCCGCGCGCGCCGTGGGACGGTTTCGCAACCGCCGGGTGACGAATTCGGGACGCGCGAATTTTCGTCATCTTTTTCGTCAACCGCCTGCGAAGATCGCGCGTTAAACCTCGCAGATGCCAACCTTAGCTATCCGGCATTGGCAGCCGAAGCCGTGTTTGCGTCACGAAAGCGACGTTTTTATCGAATACGATTCGGCGCCCGCAGCGCAATGAGAAATTTCTCGAAGCGTCTGTCAACCGAAAGGTGGATGGCACCGTTAGACGACATGACTCCTATTGCCGGGTCATTTGGTTAATTAACTAAAGCTGAGGAACACAACATGAACAAACTGATCGCCGCTCTGGTCGCTGGCCTCTTCGCAACGGCTGCTTTCGCACAAGCATCGGCTCCGGAAGCTGCTCCGGCTGCTGCTGAAGCTGCTTCGGCACCGGCTAAGCACGCTGCCAAGAAGCACCACGCAGCTAAGAAGCACCACAAGGCATCGAAGAAGGCTGCAGCAAGCGAAGCAGCAGCACCGGCAGCTGCTTCGAACTAAGCAAGCTTGCTGTAATAACGCAGTCAAGAACACGCAGTCTTGCCGTTCTTACGGCGTTGAAAGGCAGATCACCGCAAGGCGATCTGCCTTTTTCTTTTTGTGCCCGCCGGCGCGCATCGCGTACCATGCGGGTCTTGTTTTCCAGATAGGAGCCTTGCTGTGCAATTCTCCCTGCGTTCGTCGCTCGGCCGCCTTGCGCGCGCCGCCGTGTTTCCCGCCGCGCTCGCCGTCATGGCGCTCGGCATGCAGGCCGCCAGCGCGCAAATGCCGCCCGGCGCCAAGCAGCCGAGCGAATTCCCGCGCGTGAAGCTGCGCGCCGGCATGTACGTGATCGACGCGGCCGTCGCCGCAAACGACCCCGACCGCGAACAAGGGCTGATGTACCGTTCGCAACTCGCGCCGAACGAAGGCATGCTGTTCGTGTTCAACGAGAACGCGGTGCACTGCTTCTGGATGAAGAACACGCTGATCCCGCTGTCGATCGCGTTCATCCGCGCGGACGGCACGATCACCGACATCGACGAGATGAAGGCCGAGACGACCGACAACCACTGCCCGCGCAACAACGGCGTCTATGCGCTCGAAATGAGCAAGGGCTGGTTCGCGGCGAAGGGCATCAAGCCCGGCATGAAGCTCGAAGGCCTGCCGCAGGCCCAGTAACGGCCATCGCCGCGGCGTCGCGCCGCGCACCGACCGAAGCCGGCCGCCCGTTGCGCGCCGGCTTTTTTTTCGGCCGCCGGCGGCGGCACCCGGCTTGATTCCGCCATTGCCGGCCGCATCTGCAAAAGCCACGCGCAAGCGCTATGCTTTAAGTCTCGCTTGTCCAGCCCGGGCCGGCACCGCCGGCCCGCTTACGATCCGAACCCAAGGAGGTTCACGTGCCCCGCAAAACCCCCATCGAGCGCTATCGCAATATCGGGATCAGCGCTCACATCGATGCCGGCAAAACCACGACGACCGAGCGCATCCTGTTTTACACCGGCGTGAGCCACAAGATCGGTGAAGTGCACGACGGCGCGGCCACGATGGACTGGATGGAGCAAGAGCAGGAACGCGGCATCACGATCACGTCGGCGGCGACCACGGCTTTCTGGAAGGGCATGGCCGGCAACTATCCGGAGCACCGGATCAACATCATCGACACGCCCGGGCACGTCGACTTCACGATTGAAGTCGAGCGCTCGATGCGCGTGCTCGACGGCGCGTGCATGGTCTACGACTCGGTCGGCGGCGTGCAGCCGCAGTCCGAAACCGTCTGGCGCCAGGCCAACAAGTACAAGGTGCCGCGTATCGCGTTCGTCAACAAGATGGACCGCGTCGGCGCCGATTTCTTCCGCGTGCAGCGGCAGATCGGCGAGCGCCTGAAGGGCGTCGCCGTGCCGATCCAGATTCCGGTCGGCGCGGAAGATCATTTCCAGGGCGTCGTCGATCTCGTGAAGATGAAGGCGATCGTGTGGGACGACGAAAGCCAGGGTGTGAAGTTCTCGTACGAGGAGATTCCCGCGAATCTCGTCGAGCTCGCGCACGAATGGCGCGAGAAGATGGTCGAGGCCGCGGCGGAAGCGAGCGAGGAACTGCTCGAGAAGTACCTGCACGACCATGAATCGCTGACCGAGGACGAGATCAAGGCCGCGCTGCGCAAACGCACGATCGCGAACGAGATCGTGCCGATGCTGTGCGGCAGCGCGTTCAAGAACAAGGGCGTGCAGGCGATGCTCGACGCGGTGATCGACTACCTGCCGTCGCCCGTCGACGTGCCGGCCATCCTTGGCCACGACTTCGCCGATCCGGAGAAGCCGGCGGAACGCCATCCGAGCGATGACGAGCCGTTCTCGTCGCTCGCGTTCAAGATCATGACCGACCCGTTCGTCGGCCAGCTGATCTTCTTCCGCGTGTATTCGGGCGTCGTCGAATCGGGCGACACGGTGCTCAACGCGACCAAGGACAAGAAGGAACGGCTCGGCCGGATCCTGCAGATGCACGCGAACGAGCGCAAGGAAATCAAGGAAGTGCGCGCGGGCGACATCGCGGCGGCCGTCGGCCTGAAGGAGGCGACCACCGGCGATACACTGTGCGATCCGACCAAGCCGATCATCCTCGAGAAGATGGAATTCCCGGAGCCGGTGATCTCGCAGGCCGTCGAGCCGAAGACGAAGGCCGACCAGGAAAAGATGGGCCTCGCGCTGAACCGCCTCGCGCAGGAAGATCCGTCGTTCCGCGTACAGACCGACGAAGAATCCGGCCAGACGATCATTTCGGGGATGGGCGAGCTCCACCTCGAAATCCTGGTCGACCGGATGAAGCGCGAATTCGGCGTCGAAGCGACGGTCGGCAAGCCGCAGGTCGCGTACCGCGAGACGGTGCGCACGACGGCGTCCGACGTCGAGGGCAAGTTCGTCAAGCAGTCGGGCGGCCGCGGCCAGTACGGCCACGCGGTGATCACGCTCGAGCCGAACCCGGGCAAGGGCTACGAGTTCCTCGACGAGATCAAGGGCGGCGTGATTCCGCGCGAATTCATCCCGGCCGTCGACAAGGGCATCACCGAAACGCTGAAGAGCGGCGTGCTCGCGGGCTACCCGGTCGTCGACGTGAAGGTGCACCTGACGTTCGGCTCGTACCACGACGTCGACTCGAACGAAAACGCGTTCCGGATGGCCGGCTCGATGGCGTTCAAGGAAGCGATGCGCCGCGCGAAGCCCGTGCTGCTCGAGCCGATGATGGCCGTCGAGGTCGAGACGCCCGAGGACTTCATGGGCAACGTGATGGGCGACCTGTCGAGCCGGCGCGGCATCGTGCAGGGGATGGAGGATATCGCGGGCGGCGGCGGCAAGCTCGTGCGCGCCGAAGTGCCGCTCGCGGAAATGTTCGGCTATTCGACGTCGCTGCGTTCGGCCACGCAGGGCCGCGCGACCTACACGATGGAGTTCAAGCACTACGCGGAAACGCCGGCCAACGTATCGGAAGGCGTGATCAACGCGAAAGTGAAGTAAGCGCGGCGCGCTCGCGCTGCCGCATGCAGGCAAGGCCCGTCCGATCCCGGACGGGCCTTTTTTCATTCGCGCGCGCCGTGCACGCGGCTTTTTTGACCGGCACACCCTGCGTCTTTTTTCGCGTGCCACAATGCATCGCGATTCGTCAGATGGAACCATCCCGATGCCGCCCACCCCTGCCCTGCGCCGCCTGCTAATCCTCTATGCCGGCCTGATCGCCGCAAATGCCGCCGTCTGGCTGTGGGCGCTCGCCGTGTTGCGCGATCATCCGCTGCTGCTCGGCACCGCGGCGATCGCTTACGGTCTCGGGCTGCGTCACGCGGTCGACGCCGATCACATCGCCGCGATCGACGTGGCGACGCGCAAGCTGATGCAGGAAGGCCAGCGTCCGGTGAGCGTCGGCCTGTTCTTCTCGCTCGGCCATTCGACGATCGTGATCGCCGCGACGCTCGGCATCGCGCTGACCGCGTTCGCGCTGCGCGACCGGTTCGATGCATTCCGCGAGATCGGCGGCACGATCGGCACGGCGGTGTCGGCCACCTTCCTGCTCGTGCTCGCATGCGTGAACCTGGTGATCCTGCGCGACGTGTGGCGGCGCTATCGCGGCACGCACGGGCACGGGCACGGGCACGGGCGCGATGCCGCGCATGTGCACCGTCCTGCCGGGCTCGTGTCCCGGCTGCTGCGTCCGCTGTTCCGGTTCGTGTCGAAGAGCTGGCACATGTATCCGGTCGGCGTGCTGTTCGGGCTGGGTTTCGATACCGCAACCGAAATCGGCCTGCTCGCGATCGCCGCCGCGCAGGCGAGCCAGGGGCTGCCGGTCTATACGGTCATGCTGTTTCCCGCGCTTTTCACCGCCGGCATGACGCTGATCGACTCGACCGACAACGTGCTGATGATTCACGCGTACGGCTGGGCGATGGACGATCCGCAGCGCAAGCTGCTCTACAACGCGAGCATCACGTTCGTGTCGGCGGCCGTCGCGCTGGCGATCGGCGGGATCGAGGCAGCCGGCCTGCTGGCCGACAAGCTGTCGCTGACGGGCCCCGTGCGCGACGCGCTCGATGCGCTCGGCGAACGCTTCGGCTCGATCGGCTACGGCATCGTCGCGCTGTTCCTCGTCTGCTGGATCGCGTCGATCCTGTTCCACCGCTGGCAGCGCGCGGCCGATGCACCTGCGCGCTGAACTTGGCTCGGACGTTTCGTTCCGGGAACAAAGCTGACGGTGCATGCGGCGACGCGCACTTGTGTGCGCGTTGCCCGGCGGACGCCAGCGGCCGGCGGCACGGATCTCGCGGATAGGGATTCGCACGGCGGGCCCACATGCCGTTCCCCCCTCGCGGCTGGCGTCCGGCGCCCGCGCGAAGGCGAAACGGCTGCCGACAGGACTACGAATCTTTACCACTCCTCCTGCATCACACGTCGATGGCCGCGCGGCGACGAGGCATCACGCGCATGGGGAGGCCATGACGCTCAAGACGAAGCAACCGTTCCACACGACGGGACGGCGTTGTCGCGCAACCTTGCTCGCCGCAGCCGCGTTCGCGCGCTGCTGCTCGTATGCCGTCGCACGAGATGCGACACCGGACGCCGCAGCGGATGCAGTTGCCAGCGCGGCCCTCATCATGACGCTGGTCGACGACCTTTCGCCGTGCGCCGCCAATCCGGCTGCGCGCGCGGCGCACGTCTTCACCGGCAGGCACGTTGATGGCCAAGGCGCCGGTGCGAGCGGCAGTGGCAGCAGCAGCCCCGGTAGCGGAAATGGCAATGGCGGCGGTCACGGCAACGGCGGGCCGTCCGGAGGCAGCCGCTGAACTGCTGCGTTGCCCGGCCGGTTGCGGTCAGAGCATCTCGAGCGCACGCTTGCTGCGTGGCGGATGGAAGTACGCATCAAGCTGCGCGCGCTCGTCATCGCTGAACACGAAGTCGAGCGCGGCCCGGTTGTCGCGCACGTGTTCGAGCCGCGACGCTTTCGGGATCGCGAAAACCCCCGGCTGCGCGAGCACCCACGCGAGCGCGACGCGCATCACCGACACCCCGCGCTGCCGCGCGATCTCGTCGAGCGGCGAGCGCTTCGGCAGCCGCCCGTGATCGACCGGGCTGTACGCCATCGCCGGCATCCGGTGCTCGGCGAGCCACGGCAGCAGGTCGAATTCCGGGCCGCGCCGCGCGATGTTGTAGAGGATCTGGTTGGTCGCGCACGCGCCGCCACCGGCTTCATCGACGAGTTCGGCCATGTCGGCCGTATCGAAGTTACTGACGCCCCAGTGACGAATCTTGCCCGCGCGCTGCAGCGCTTCGAAGCCTTCGACCGTCTCCTCGAGCGGCACCGAGCCACGCCAATGCAGCAGATACAGGTCGAGGCGATCGGTACGCAGGCGCTTGAGGCTCGCCTCGCATGCGGCGACGACGTCGCGCCGGCTCGCATGGTGCGGATAGACCTTGCTGACGAGGAACACGTCGTCGCGCAGGCCCGCGAGCGCCTCGCCGACCAGTTCCTCGGTCGCGCCGTCGCCGTACATCTCGGCCGTATCGACCAGTGTCATCCCGAGCGCGACGCCTTCGCGCAGCGCGGCGATCTCGTCCGCGCGCCGGGCCGGCCGCTCGCCCATTTCCCACGTGCCCAGGCCAAGCTTGGGAATCGTCTCGCCGTCGGGCAGGACAACCGTGGCGATCGTGTCTGTCATGCGTTCCTCGTTGCGGATGCGTGGCCGCGCACCGCGGCCCAGGCATGGAATACGACGCATCAGTGTAGTCAATCCGCGCGCAATTCACCTACGGCACGGCAAAAACCGGCTATAACGGCGCCACGCGATGACTTAGAATGGCCGCAATCAGACCGATACCCACTCCATGAAGGCATCCACGGACGACCGCTGGCAGGACCTGCGCCCCGACCCCGACAACGACACGCCGCTCTACCTGCAGCTCGCCCGCAAGCTCGGCGACGTGATCCACGACAATCGCTGGACGGCCGGCGAGGCGTTGCCCTCCGAGCGCGTGCTGTCCGATGCGCTCGGCGTATCGCGCATCACCGCGCGCAAGGCAATCGCGCTGCTCGTCGAGCAAGGCCTGATTCGCCGCACGCAGGGCGCGGGCAACTTCATTCAGCCGCGTTACGAAGATCCGCTGTCGCGGCTGTCGAGTTTCAGCGAAATGCTCGAACGGCGCGGCTTCAAGCCGAGCTCGCAATGGCTCGCGCGCGAGATCCAGCCGGCGAACCGCGACGAAGTGATCCAGCTCGGGCTGTCGCCGGCCGCATCGGTCACGCGCCTGAAGCGCCTGCGCCTCGCCGACGGCATCGTGATGGCCGTCGAGAATTCGACGTTTCCCGCCACGCTGATCCCCGATCCGCAGGCGATCGGCGGTTCGCTGTACAGCTATCTCGAGGCACGCGGCACGCCGATCGTGCGCGCGCTGCAGCATTTCCGCGCGGTCAATGCGACCGACGAGATCGCCGAGCAGATGGGCATCGCACCGCACGACGCGCTGCTGCTGATCACACGAATCGGCTATACGTCGGACCAGCGTGCGATCGAACTGACCGACACCTACTGCCGCAACGACTACTACGACTTCGTCGTCGAGCTGCGCAAGTAGCGCCGGCCGCACCGCCGGCGCTCACAGCCAGCACGCATCGTCGGAGCCGAGCGGCACGGGCGGGCGCGCTAGCGACGGCGGTGTCGCCGACAACCGTTCGGCCGGCCGTACCGCGTAGAGCATGCCGAACGGCGACGCGATGCGCTCGAGCCGGTCGCGCACGTCGGTGCGCGCGAAATCGGGTGCCTGCAGGCCGTCCGGCACGATGCCGAACGACTGCAGCCAGCGTCCCGTCTGCGCGAGCGACAGCCGCACGTGCCAGCTTCCTCCTTCGCGCGCCCGGCGCGCGAGCGCGATCATCGCACCGAACGCCGCGAGATAACCGGTTGCGTGATCGAGCGCCTGGCACGGCAGGTGGCGCGGCCCGTCCGCGTGCGCAGCCTGCTGCTCCTGCCACGCGATCCCGCTCGCCGACTGCACGAGGCTGTCGAAGCCGCGCCGCTGCGCCCACGGCCCCGCGTGCCCGTACGCGGATATCGACACGTACACGATGCCGGGCCGCCGCGCCGCCAGCGCTTGCGGCCCGAAGCCGCGCGCCGCGAGCGCGCCGGGCCGGTACGACTGCAGGAACACATCCGCGCCGCGTGCGAGCGCGTGCAGCGCATCGACGCCCGCCGCATCGCGCAGGTCGATCCACGTCGAACGCTTGCCGCGCCCGTTGTCGATCACGAGCGGCGCGATGTTCGGCAGGTGCGGGCCGTTGACGAGCAGCGTCTGCGCGCCGTGCGACGCCAGCGTGCGGCCCGCGACCGGCCCCGCGATGATGCGCGTGAGATCGAGCACACGCACACCCGCGAGCGGCTGGCCCGCTTCGCCGCGGCCGATCGGCTCGGCCGGTGCGTCGCCGATCCGCTCGATCTCGAACAGCGGCAGCGATGCGATCGCGCGCGCCTGCTCGAGTGACGCCCACTCGTCAGGCGTTCTGATCAATGCGGCGCACAGCCCGGCCTCGGCCAGCACGGTATCGAGTGCGGCGCCGTCCCGCGCGCGGATCGCCGTGGCGACATCGTCCCGCTGCGCGCCGCAGCCGAGTACGTCGAGAATGCCGTTCAGGTGATGCGGAAAGTTCGCGTGCAGCTGGATCCAGCGTCCGTCGCCCGTCTCGAAGAAACCCGTCACCGGGTGACGCAACTCCGGCGGCGGGCCATCGTCCACGCGCAGGTAGCGTTCGCTGCGGAACGCGATGAGCGCGTCGCGAACCGACACGTCGACGGTTTGCGCGACGCCGGTGCGAAGTCGGTGGCATTCGGCCGCCGCGAGCCCGGCTGCCGCGATCGTCGCCACAGCCAGCGTGCCGACCCGGAAGGTCGACGGCAACGTCGGGTCCTGTCCGGTCACGGTCGCACGGGCCAGCGCGTCGGGGTCGCCGTGTGCCAGCTGCCACAGATGCGCCAACGCGAGTTCGGGTGTCATGGCGGAATGGGCGGTGAGGAAGACAAGATCGAGTCTAGGATTCGCGACAGTCGCGAGCAATCCTGATTGCGCGAATCGGCGCATCACGTATGGTCGTACCCCCTGCGCCCCGGCAGAAGCGGCCGACGTCATATCCGCCAGCGCGCAGGAACCCTGCCAGCATCCTCGGGGCCGGCGTGAGCCGCCGCACATGTGCACCGCGAGTTGCTGCCCTCACGACCGGGTCGCGCAAGCAGGCACCGCTGCCATCACGCGGACAAGGTGCGGCTGCTCGCACGCCGCCGTGCCGACGCGAAACGCTCGCGCGGCGGCGTCGAACGTTCGCTCGACCGCCACGTACCGAAGACGGACTCGCGGATCTCTGCACGACTGCACGGCCCGCTGGATCACGCATGCGCTCGAACAATGCATGGACGGAACGCTGATCCTGCCCCGGCGTGCTACGTCGGCAACGACGCGGGCGCATGACGCCGGCCGTCGCGCCGCGCGACGAGCGGCCTCCACCAGGCCTGCGCGGCGCGCCTCGCCGACACCTCGGGCGGACCGAACGCGAACGTCGCACGTTGCGACCCCGCGCTGACCCATACGCGCATGCCGGGCAAAAGCATCAGCGAATCCCCGGCGCCGAGCCAGTGATCGTCGGGCCGGCCCTCGATCGTCAGCCAGACCTCGCCGTCGGCCACCTCCAGTGCGGTGCGATCGACGATCCGCCACCGACCGGCCGGCTCGTCGCCATCGATCACATAAAGTCGCAGTTCGCGCATGGCGGCCTCCTGGTCGCACGGGTTCGATGGCACCAGTATTTCGGACAGCGGCAGCACACGGACAGGTACGGCTGCAGACACTTTCGGCTGAACTGTATTGGTCAATCGACGGGGACGGGCACCCGCCGGGCGGACTTCGCGCCGAACCTGCACGGCGCGATGGCTTTCCCTACAATGTCGGCTGTCCTGCGCCACCACCCGCCCCCTATGTTCCAGCGCCCGCCTGCCGCCGCTCCCGGCGAAAAGAACCTCACCGTGATGCTCTGGCTCGTCGCAACGGGCTTCTTCATGCAAACGCTCGACTCGACGATCGTCAACACGGCGCTGCCGTCGATGGCCGCGAGCCTCGGTGAATCGCCACTGCGCATGCAGTCGGTCGTGATCGCGTACTCGCTGACGATGGCGGTGATGATCCCCGTGTCGGGCTGGCTCGCCGACACGTTCGGCACGCGGCGGGTGTTCTTCAGCGCGATCCTGGTGTTCTCGCTCGGCTCGCTGCTGTGCGCAAACGCGCATACGCTGACGCAGTTGGTCGCGTTCCGCGTCGTGCAGGGGATCGGTGGCGCGATGCTGCTGCCGGTCGGGCGGCTCGCGGTGCTGCGCACGTTCCCGGCCGAACGCTACCTGCCCGCGCTGTCGTTCGTCGCGATTCCCGGCCTGATCGGCCCGCTGATCGGGCCGACGCTCGGCGGCTGGCTCGTGAAGATCGCGTCGTGGCACTGGATCTTCCTGATCAACGTGCCGGTCGGCGTCGCGGGCTGCATCGCGACCTTCTATTCGATGCCCGATTCGCGCAACCCGGCCGTCGGCCGCTTCGACCTGAAGGGCTACCTGCTGCTGACGATCGGCATGATCGCGATCTCGCTGTCGCTCGACGGGCTCGCCGATCTCGGGATGCAGCACGCGGCCGTGCTCGTGCTGCTGATCCTGAGCCTCGCGTGCTTCGTCGCGTACGGGCTGTACGCGGTGCGCGCGCCGCAACCGATCTTCTCGCTCGAACTGTTCCGGATCCACACGTTCAGCGTCGGGCTGCTCGGCAACCTGTTCGCGCGGATCGGCAGCGGCGCGATGCCATACCTGATTCCGCTGCTGTTGCAGGTGAGCCTCGGCTACTCGGCGTTCGAGGCCGGGCTGATGATGCTGCCGGTGGCGGCGGCCGGGATGTTCTCGAAGCGGATCATCACGCGCCTGATCACGCGGCACGGCTACCGCAAGGTGCTGCTCGCGAACACGATCATGGTCGGCGTGATGATGGCGAGCTTCGCGCTGATGCGCGACACGGTGCCCGTCTGGGTGAAAGTCGTGCATCTCGCGCTGTTCGGCGGCTTCAACTCGATGCAGTTCACCGCGATGAACACGCTGACGCTGAAGGATCTCGGCACGGGCGGCGCGAGCAGCGGCAACAGCCTGTTCTCGCTCGTGCAGATGCTGTCGATGAGCCTCGGCGTCACGGTGGCGGGCGCGCTGCTCGCGACGTTCACGGGCATGCTGCGCACCGTCACGCCGAGCAACACGCTGCCGGCGTTCCATGCGACCTTCATCTGCGTCGGGATCATCACGGCCGCGTCCGCGTGGATCTTCGCGCAGCTCGCGCCCGAGATCCGCAGCACCGCGCGCAAGACCGATCCGTCCGAGCGCGCATGACGCGTGGTGCGCGCCGAACCGGGTCGGCGCGCACCATCACGGTGCGGCGCGGCCTCGCGATGCGCATTTGAAACGCCTGCAATGCCCGGCAGCGCATCCGCGACGCGCCGCCGCACGGGGTACGATGCCGTGCACGCTTCTTGCTGGCCTATTCTCTAGGTAAACTCGCAGTCTTCCTTCGGCCGACATCATGAGCATGATCGAAATCGATCCCCCCGGCTTTCAGCCGCCCCGCCCCGTCGCCGGCGACGACGGGAACCGGCGCACCGTGCTGTACGGCGGCTACACCGTGTTCAGCGTGTTCCAGCCCGTTTTCTCGGTGTCGCACCGCCGCGCGATCGGCTATCACGCGTCGCTGCGTGCGCACGACGAGGAAAGCCGCCAGGTGGCGTCGCACGAGGTGTTCACGCAGGCGGCGCGGCGCGGCGACCTGCTCGAGCTCGGCCGGCTCGCCGAATCGCTGCATCTCGGCAACTTCCACGCATTCGACAGCCATGACGAATGGCTCTTCCTGAGCCTGCACCCGGCCGCGCTGATGGACACCGTCTACAGCGACGCGATGCTCGCGAACCTGAAGGCGCTCGGGCTGCCGCCGCATCGCGTGGTGCTTGAGGTGCCCGAGCAGGCGGGCGGCGAGACGCCGCGCTACGCGGCGATCGTCGACGGGCTGCGCAAGGCCGGCTTCCTGATCGCACTCGTCGGGTTCGGCGCGAAGCATTCGAACATCGATCGCGTGTGGCACCTGCATCCCGACATCGTCACGCTCGACCGCGGCATTCTCGCGCAGGCGAGCGAGCACTCACATCTCGAACGCGTGCTGCCGGGGCTCGTCTCGCTGCTGCACGAATCCGGGCAGCTCGTGCTGATGGGCGGGCTCGCGACCGAGCGCGACGCGCTGATCGCACTGGAGTGCGACGTCGATTTCGTGCAGGGCCAGTACTTCGCGGGGCCGAGCGTCGAACCGGTACAGCCGCAGGCTGCCGCGGGCTGCATGGATACGCTGTCGGCCGCCTTGCGGCTGCGCGTCGCGGAACGCGAGCGCACCCAGGCGGCGCGGCTCGCGCCGTACGTCACGGCGCTCGAGGAAGCGAGCCGCAAGCTCGTCGCCGGAGAATCGCTGACCGACGCGGCCGCGGCCGTACTCGGGCTGCCCGAGACCGCGCGCTGCTTCCTGCTCGACGCATCGGGGCGCCAGATCGGCGACAACGTGCTCGCGCGCGGCAGCGTATCGCAGCGCGCCAAGCGCTTCCGGCCGCTGCTGCATTCCGAAGGGGCAAGCTGGGAACGCCGCCCGTACTTCATCGGCGCGATGCGCGCACCGGGCCGCGTGCACCTGACGGCGCCCTACCTGTCGATCAACGAGGCGCACCTGTGCGTGACCGCGTCGATCGCCGCGCCGGTCGCGACCGGCATGCAGGTGCTCTGCGTCGACATCAACTGGGAAGCGGCTCTCAACCGCGAATGAGCGGGGAGCCGCCGCGTCGCGCTCACGCGGCGCCGGTCTTGCGCGCGATCAGCCGGTGCACGCGCTTGCCGGACGATGCGCTGACGACCTCGTGCTCGTCGATCACCTGCGTGCCGGCGCCGAGCGCCGCCCGCATCCGCGCCGAATCGAGCGACGTGTAGAGGCGGCCGCGCTCGTCGCGCAACGTGCCGTTTCCGGCCACCCGCCAGCTCATGTACAACGTGCCGCCCGGCATCAGGAGTTCGGCCAGCCGCGTGGCGGCGGCCGCCGCGTCCGCCTGTTCGAGATGCATGACGACCGTTTCGCACAGCACGTTGCGAAACGCGCCGGACGGCACGCCGGCCAGCGCCGGCAGCGTGGCCAGCTCGAAGATGAGATCCGGATAGCGCCGCCGCGCCTCGTCGAGCAGCGCGGCGCTTGCGTCGTAGCCGCGCACGTCGAAGCCGCGCGACGCGAGCCAGGCCGTATCGCGCCCGGCTCCGCAACCGACGTCCGCGGTCGGTCCCGGCGAAAAATGCTGCTCCAGCAGCGCGTACATGTCGTCGGGCGCGGCCTGGTCGAGCCAGTCCTGCGCGTACTGCGCGGCATGGGCGTCGTAGGCATCGAGAGTCGGGCGATCCACCATGGTAACGGCTCCGCATAGGCGTCGTATGACGCACCCCGCATCTTAGCCGTTGCGCCCCGTGTGGGCACCTCGCGCGACGGGTTGCGCAGTTCCCTACGCGGCCCGCACATCGCCCGCGCGCGGCGCCTGTGCGGTCAGGTCGGCCCACAGGTCGGCGGCGCGCCAGGCCGGGCGCGCCGCTGCGCGTTCCGCGTCGTGCACGAGCGCGCACAGTCGAGCATTGACGGGCGCCTGCCCGCCGAAGCGCGCGGCCAGCCGCACGACCTCGCCGTTGATCCACTCGACTTCCGTCGCCCGCCCCGCCGCGAGATCGTCGGACATCGACGAACGCGCGAGTGGATCGATCGCGAGCATCCGGCCACCGAGCACGCGAAACGCCGGATCGGGCAAGTCGAGCACGTCCGGGATCCACCCGGCCGGCAACGGCGTCAGCCGCGCGGGCCGGATCGCGGCCCGCGCCAGCCAGTGCAGGGCCTCGCGCTGCGCGAGCGCAACGCAGCGCCGGTACCCGCGTTGCGCGAGTTCGTCGCGCAGCGGCAGGTTCGCGAGCGCGTTGATCGCGTTGTTCAGGTTGAGCAGCAGCTTCGCCCATTGGACGGCCGGCATGTCGCGATGCAGCACGAGCGGCAGTCCGGCGCGCGAGAACGCACCAGCGAACGGCGCGAGCGCGGGGGACGCTTCGGCCGCCAGCGCACCGGCCGAGCCCTGGTGAAACGCACCCGGCTCGCGCTCGATCACGTTGAACGGCACCATGCCGGCGAGCACGGCGGCTTGCGGCAGCGATGCGCGCAGCACGTCGGCGTTGTGCAGGCCGTTCTGGAAGCTGATCACGACCGTGCCGGGCCGCAACACGCCGGCAAGCTGCGCCGCGGCCTCACGCGTCGCCGCCGATTTCACCGCCACGAGCACGAGCCGCGCGGCCGCCGCGGCCACCGGATCGGTCGCGAACGCGACATCGGCCGGCGCGAGCGTCGCGCGATAGCCTCGCTGGTCGGTCAGCGTCAGCCCGTGCCGATGAATCGCGTCGCCGATCCGCGCGCGGCCGACGAGCGTCACATTCGCGCCGGCCGCCGCGAGCCGTCCGCCGAGATAGCAGCCGACAGCGCCCGCGCCGAACACGCAGACCGGTGCGTCAGACATGCGAATGCGCGCCGCCGTGCACGGGGCCGGCCCGCCGCTCGATTTCGCGGCGCACGTCGCCGCGCAGCCCCGCGAAGAACGCGACCTCGGCGACGACGAACAGCGGCCCGACCATCAGGCCGACCAGATCGTCGACGAATGCGGGCTTGCGCCCTTCGAACCAGTGCCCGACGAACTGCACGATCCAGCCGACGACGAACGCGCCGATGCCGATCGCGAGCCATTGGGCGGTCGGCAGCACCGCAAGCGCCTGCGCGGCCCACAGGCCCAGCGCGAACAGCGCGGTCATCACGATCCCGAATCGCAGATCGAGGCGCAGGTAGAACACCGAGAACGCGACGGCCAGCAGCAGTGCCGGCGACAGCGCGATGCCGGCCAGCATCCCGATGGCCGGCCGCGACAGCAGCACCTCGACCGCGAACACGATCATCGGGATGCCGACCAGGTGCGTCGCGATATTGCGCGCGTCGCGATGGTAGGCCGCATACTGGGCAAGATGGTCTTCGAGCGTCTTCATCGCGTCTCCTGGTCGGTTGTCGAGCGCTATGATGCGCGTCACGCCCCAGAACCTCTGTCAGCTACCCGACATCGCGTGTCCATGCCCTCTTCGCTCGCTCCATACCTGCCGCAGATCGAAGCGAACCCGTGGTTCGCCGCGCTGCCGCCCGCGTTGCGTGCGGACCTGCTCGCCCGCGCGGCGCTGCGCCGGCTGCCGGCCGGTCATGCGCTGTTCCGGCGCGGCGACCCGCCGTGCGGGCTGTACGCGGTACTGGCCGGTTCACTCACGATAGGTGCGGTCGACCCGCAGGGCAAGGAAGCGCTGCTGACTGTCGCGGAGCCCGTCACCTGGTTCGGCGAAATCGCGCTGTTCGACGGCCAGCCGCGCACGCACGACGCGATCGCACTCGACGATGCGCTGCTTCTGCACGTCCCGCAGGCCGCGCTGCTCGCGATCCTCGACGCGACGCCGCAATACTGGCGACAATTCGCGCTGCTGATGGCGCAGAAGCTGCGCCTGAGCTTCCTGACCGTCGAATCGATGAGCGTGATGCCCGCCGCGCAGCGGCTCGCCGCCCGGCTGCTGATGATCGCCGACGGCTACGGCGGCATCAGCGCCGGCCGCACCCGTATCCGGCTGTCGCAGGAAAAGCTCGCGGCGATGCTGTCGCTGACGCGGCAGACCACCAACCAGTTGCTGAAGGCGCTACAGGCCGACGGCGTCGTGCGGCTGCACGTCGGCGAGATCGAGCTCGTCGACGTCGATGCGCTGCGGCGGGCGAGCGGGTTGCCCGACGGCATGCGCTGAGCCCCGGTACCGCTGTCGCGCAGCCTCCCCGCCGTCACCGCGTTGCGCTATCGTGGCGGCTCGTCCGTTCACCCGCTAGCACCGTCTTGAGCACGTCGACCGCCTCCGCTCCGTCCCGCCATCCCTGGCCGGTGTTCGTCGCATTTCTGCGGCTCGGCCTCACATCGTTCGGCGGCCCCGTCGCGCATCTCGGCTACTTCCGCACCGAGTTCGTCACGCGGCGCGGCTGGCTCACCGAGCGCACGTACGCGGATCTCGTCGGGCTGTGCCAGTTCCTACCGGGGCCGGCGAGCAGCCAGGTCGGGATGGCGATCGGCCTCGCGCGCGCCGGCTATGCGGGCATGTTCGCCGCGTGGCTCGGCTTCACGCTGCCGTCAGCGCTGCTGATGATGCTGTTCGCGCTCGGCGTGCACGCGACGGGCGCACCGATCGAAGCCGGCGCGCTGCACGGGCTGCGCATCGTGTCGGTCGCCGTGATCGCGCAAGCGGTGTGGGGCATGGCGCGCACGCTGTGCCCGGATGCGCGCCGCGCGACGCTGATGGCCGCGGCCGCCTGCGTCGCGCTGCTCGCGCCGGCCGCGTGGACGCAGGTCGCGGTGATCGTCGCGGCCGGTGCCGCCGGTCTCGTCCTGCTGCCGCAACCGGCGCGAGACGCCCACGAGCCGTTGCCGCTGCACGTATCGCACCGCGCGGGCGTGCTGTGGCTCGCGCTGTTCGCGGCGCTGCTCGTCGCGCTGCCGTTCGCGGCCCGCTTGCTCCGATCCGATACGCTGGCTGTCGTCGACGCATTCTTCCGCACCGGCGCACTCGTGTTCGGCGGCGGGCACGTGGTACTGCCGCTGCTGCAGGCGGCCGTGGTCGCGCCCGGCTGGGTCGGCGATGCGGCGTTCCTGGCCGGATATGGCGTCGCGCAGGCCGTGCCGGGGCCGCTGTTCACGTTCTCGGCATTCCTCGGCGCATCGCTGCGCAACGCGCCGAACGGCTGGCTCGGCGGCACGATCGCGCTGGTGTCGATCTTCGCGCCGTCGTTCCTGCTGGTGGCCGGCACCGCGCCGTTCTGGGAACGGCTGCGCCGCAGCACGCGGATGCAGGCCGCGCTCGCAGGCGTGAATGCGGCCGTCGTCGGGCTGCTGCTCGCCGCGCTCTATCACCCGGTCTGGACCGACACGATCGTGGCGCCGCGCGATCTGGCCGCCGCGCTCGTCGCGTTCGTCGCGCTGGTGTTCTGGCGCGTGCCGCCGTGGGCCGTCGTGATCGCAAGCGCGGCGCTCGGCTGGGCGCTCGGCGTGGTCGCCTGATCCGGCGCGCCACGCACGATCCTGCCGGACAAAAACAAAAAGCCCTCGTTTCGAGGGCTTTTGCGTGGATGCCGCGCGCCGTAGCGGCGCGCAGGCGCCGGACCTTACGCGAAGTTCTTCGCTGCGAAGTCCCAGTTCACGATGTTCCAGAACGCTTCGACGAACTTCGGACGTGCGTTGCGGTAGTCGATGTAGTACGCGTGTTCCCACACGTCGATCGTCAGCAGTGCCTTGTCGGCGGTCGTCAGCGGCGTTGCCGCGTTGCTCGTCGACACGATGTCGAGCGAACCGTCAGCCTTCTTCACGAGCCATGCCCAGCCCGAACCGAACGTGCCGACTGCGGCCTTCGTGAACGCTTCCTTGAATGCGTCGTACGAACCCCACTTCGCGTTGATCGCGTCGCCCAGCGCGCCCGTCGGTGCGCCGCCGCCGTTCGGCGACAGGCTGTTCCAGAAGAACGTGTGGTTCCAGATTTGCGCGGCGTTGTTGAAGATGCCGCCCGACGACTTCTTCACGATCTCTTCCAGCGACAGGTTTTCGAATTCCGTGCCCGGGATCAGATTGTTCAGGTTCGTCACATAAGCCTGATGGTGCTTGCCGTAGTGGTACTGGATCGTCTCGAGCGAGATGGTCGGCGCGAGTGCGTCTTCAGCGTACGGGAGCGGCGGGAGCGTATGAGCCATGGCGATTCCTTCGTTGAGTATGTAGGGGGGCTTGTGTTGAATGCTGCCGAGCGTCCGATTGTAGGCGAGGACGAATAACCCCGCAAACTCGCGGGCCATTTATCCGCGGTATGCGGAAAAGCGATGTTCACGCATCGTCCGGCAGGGTGAGCCGGCGATGCGCAACATCCGTTCCCGTCCTCGGTGCGTCCCCTCGCCGAGCACGCGCAGGTTACGTCAGATCGTATCGGTCAGCCGCGGCTGCACATCAGCGAGCGACACGTCGGCCGAACCTTCTGCGAGATGCACGGTCAGGCGGCGCTGCGGCTTCAGCGCGTTCGGCGTGCGCACCGCGCGGCCCGTCTGTGCATCGATCAGCGCCGCATAGCCGCGCTCGAGCGTGCGCTGCGGGCTCAGCACCTCGAGCCTTGCCGCACAGGCTGACACGCGAGCCGTGTCGCGTTCGTGACGGCGCTGCAAGGCCAGCGCAAGACGCTGCGACAGCCCCGCGAGCACCTGGCGCGCCTGCGACGAATCGGGCCGCGCACGCTGCCAGCGCAGCTGTGCGAGCGCGAAGCGCGCGCGCGCGTCGCGCACCGGCCGCGACGCCGCCGACGCCAGCCGCACCGCGAGCTGCTCGACGTGCGTGCGCTGCCGCTGCAGCCGCTCGGCCGGGCTCACCAGCCGACGCGCGAGCCAGTCGAGCTGCTGCGCGCGCTGTTCGAGCCGGCGTTCCATCCCGCGCGCGAGCGCACGCTGGCGCTCGCCGACCTCGCGCAGCAGCAGCGCGCGCTGCGGGCTGGCGAGTTCGGCGGCGCCGGTCGGCGTCGGCGCGCGCACGTCGGCCGCGAAGTCCGCGATCGTGAAATCGGTTTCGTGCCCGACGCCGCTGACGACCGGCAGTTCGCTCGCCGCGATCGCGCGCGCCAGCGCCTCGTCGTTGAACGACCACAGATCCTCGATCGAGCCGCCGCCGCGACAGACCAGCAGCACGTCGACCTCGCGGCGCGCATTCGCGGTCTCGACGGCCGCGACGAGCTTTTCGGCGGAACCGGCGCCCTGCACGGGCGCCGGATAGACGACTACCGGAATGTGCGGCGCGCGGCGGGCGAGCGTGGTCAGCACGTCGCGCAGCGCAGCCGCCTGCAGCGACGTGACGATGCCGATCGCGCGCGGATGGGCCGGCAGCGGCCGCTTGCGCTCGGGCGCGAACAGGCCCTCGCTCTCGAGCTGCGCCTTCAGCCGCAGGAACGCCTCGTACAGTCGCCCCTGCCCGGTGCGCCGCACGGCCTCGACGTTGAGCTGCACTTCGCCGCGCGGCTCGTACATCGTGACGACCGCGCGCACCTCGATCCGGTCGCCTTCGCGCGGCGTGAACTCCGCATATTGCGCGCGACCGCGGAACATCACGCAGCGCATCTGCGCCTGCTGGTCCTTGATCGAGAAATACCAGTGGCCGCTCGCGGCGCGCGTGAAGTTCGACACTTCGCCCGAAATCCACAGCAGCGGAAACGAGCGCTCGAGCATCGTCGAAATCGCGCGATTGAGCGCCGAAACGGGAATCACTTCGTCGCCGCCGCGGGTCGCGCCCGGTGCGGCAAATGGGGAGTCGGAAGGCATGGACGGTCGGATGAATGCTGGCGGCGACACGATAGTCCGACACACGCGCGACGTCCAGCGCCGGACGCATGCGCCGTGACGTTCGGCAGGTGTCCACACTTTGACAATCATCGGCCTAAAACGCGTGAAATCCGTTGAAAAACCCAGACGATTCGCCATAACACGTTGATTTTTATATATTTTTAAAAATTTCAAAATGATTCTCATCCGATTCGAGGGCCGCCCGGCGGGCGTTTGACGCCATCGAGCGGGGAGTTCTTCACAGAGTTATCCACAAGCCGCCGCGATCCGGCCCCGCAGACTGCGGCGGCCGGTCGCGCTTGCCGCGCCCGCCTGCGGCGCGCTAGAGTGCCGCCTTCCGCAGACCCCGCGGCATGCGCCGCCCAACGGAGAATCCGCCTTGACGAATCCGTCCCACGCCGCGGCGCACCCCATGCCGCGCCCGGCCCGATGAGCGCGCCCGACAGCCCGCTCGCCCGGCTCGAAGCCCGCCTGACGCGCGAATGGCAGCGCCGCGGCGCGCTCGCGTGGGCGCTCACGCCGTTCGCGTGCGTGTTCGGCCTGTGCGCGGCGCTGCGGCGCACCGTCTATGCACAGGGCTGGAAGAAGCCGGTCGACGTCGGCGTGCCCGTCGTCGTGGTCGGCAATGTGACCGTCGGCGGCACCGGCAAGACGCCGACCGTGATCGCACTCGTCGATGCGTTGCGGGCGGCCGGCTTCACGCCCGGCATCGTGTCGCGCGGCTACGGCGCGAACGTGAAGGCGCCGACCGCCGTCACGCCCGCGTCGCGCGCCAGCGTGGGCGGCGACGAACCGCTCCTGATCGCACGCCGCACCGGCGCGCCCGTCTGGGTCTGCCCCGATCGCGTCGCGGCCGCGCAGGCGCTGCGCGCCGCGCATCCGGACGTCGACGTGATCGTCAGCGACGACGGCCTGCAGCACTACCGCCTCGCGCGCACGGTCGAGCTCGTCGTGTTCGACCACCGGCTCGGCGGCAACGGCTTCCTGCTGCCGGCCGGGCCGTTGCGCGAGCCGCTGTCGCGGCACCGCGACGCCACGCTCGTCAACGATCCGTACAGCGGCGCGCTGCCGCCGTGGCCCGACACCTATTCGCTCGCGCTCACGCCGGGCGCCGCGTGGCACCTCGACCAGCCCGCGCTGCGCCGCCCGCTGTCGCAATTCGCGCACGAGCGCGTGCTCGCCGCGGCCGGCATCGGCGCGCCGGAACGCTTCTTCGCGACGCTGCGCGCGGCCGGCCTCGCGCCCGCAACGTGCGCGCTGCCCGACCACTACGCGTTCGCCGACAATCCGTTCGTCGACGATGCCGTCGATGCGATCCTGATCACCGAGAAGGATGCAGTAAAATTGGGCGCTTCCTGGCGCGACGCCCGACTGTGGGTTGTCCCTGTCGAAGCCGCGCTCGACCCTCGCCTCATTGCCCTCGTTGTGGAGAAACTCCGTGGACGCTCGCCTGCTTGAAATCCTTGTGTGCCCTATCTGCAAAGGCCCGCTCCACTATGATCGTGCCGCGCAGGAATTGATCTGCAACGCGGACAAGCTCGCGTACCCGATCCGCGACGGCATCCCCGTGATGCTGGTCGACGAGGCGCGCCAGACCGTCGAAGGCACGCCGGTCGACCCGGCCGGCCGCTAAGCCGCCCGACCCGGCCCTCGCCGCGGCCCGCCCGCCGCGAGGGCGCCGAACCCAGCCGGGTGACGCGCACCAGACGCGCCGCCCGCTCCGCTCTTCTCACCGCCCTCCCCGATGACTCACCCCTTCATCGCCGTCATTCCCGCCCGGCTCGCGTCGACGCGACTCCCGAACAAGCCGCTCGCCGATCTCGGCGGCAAGCCGATGGTCGTGCGCGTCGCCGAGCGCGCGCGCGAAGCAGGCGCGCAGCAGGTACTGGTCGCGTCCGACGCCCAGAGCGTGCTCGATGCGGCACGCGATCACGGCTTCGAAGCGGTGCTGACGCGTGCCGACCATCCGTCCGGCACCGACCGGCTCGCGGAAGTCGCGGCGACCTTCGGGTGGAGCGACGACACCGTCGTCGTCAACGTGCAGGGCGACGAGCCGCTGATCGACCCCGTGCTCGTGCGCGACGTAGCGTCGCACCTCGCCGCCCATCCGGCCTGCGCGATTGCGACGGCCGCCCACCCGATCCACGACGCGGCCGACGTGTTCAACCCGAACGTCGTGAAGGTCGCGCTCGACGCGCAGAGCGTCGCGCTGTACTTCTCGCGCGCGCCGATTCCGTGGAGCCGGGACGCGTACCAGCCGCACTGGCCCGACGTCGCGGCCATGCCTGCGCCTGCTTTCCCGGTCTACCGGCACATTGGCCTCTATGCATATCGTGCGCGTTTCCTGCGCACGTATCCGACGCTCGCGCAGGCGCCGATCGAACAGGCCGAGCAGCTCGAACAGCTGCGTGCGCTCTGGCACGGCGAGCGCATCGCCGTGCTGATCACCGAGTCCGCGCCCGAAGCCGGAATCGACACGCCGGCCGATCTCGCACGCGTGCAGGCCCTTTTTCAGCCGTCATCAAAATAACCCGTGGCATAATCAGGCGATTGTGCGAGCCGTCCGCGACCAGCGCGTCCTCGCTTGACCCCGCCCGCGGCCTTGCCGGCAGCCGCGCGTCGCCGAAGCCGACGCGCCGCCTCAGACCGGTCCGTCGCGCGCCAGGCAAGCCCCGCGCTCGCAGTCGCCGACGCCTTAGCGTCTCGCCACACGAATCTACATACTTGGAGATATCACCATGCGTTTGATCCTGTTGGGCGCGCCCGGCGCGGGAAAGGGCACCCAGGCAAACTTCATCAAGGAAAAGTTCGGCATCCCGCAAATCTCGACGGGCGACATGCTGCGTGCGGCCGTGAAGGCCGGCACGCCGCTCGGCGTCGAGGCGAAGGGCTACATGGACGCCGGCAAGCTCGTGCCGGACGCGCTGATCATCGGCCTCGTCAAGGAGCGCCTGAAGGAATCCGACTGCGCGAACGGCTATCTGTTCGACGGCTTCCCGCGCACGATCGCGCAGGCTGACGCAATGAAGGAAGCCGGCGTCGCGATCGACTACGTGCTCGAGATCGATGTTCCGTTCTCGGAAATCATCGAGCGCATGAGCGGGCGCCGCACGCACCCGGCATCGGGCCGCACGTACCACGTCAAGTTCAACCCGCCGAAGGTCGAAGGCCACGACGACGTGACGGGCGAGCCGCTGATCCAGCGCGACGACGACAAGGAAGAAACCGTCAAGAAGCGTCTCGAAGTGTACGAAGCGCAAACCAAGCCGCTGATCACGTACTACGGCGACTGGGCGCAGCGCGGCGAGGAAAACGGCCTGAAGGCTCCGCAGTATCGCAAGATCTCGGGCCTCGGCAGTGTCGAGGAAATCCGCGAGCGCGCGTTTGACGCACTGAAGTAAGCAGCGCGTCGCGCACCCGCAAAGCCGCCCTTTCCGGGCGGTTTTTTTTGCCCGGACGGGATTCGCACGGCCGTCCCGGTCTCGCCGCCGCGCGAGGGCGCCCCGTACAATCGGTCGGGTGCGGGCGACCTGTTACGGGGGCGCAGGCATTTCAACCGATCGCGCGGCATCGAACCGGGCATCCGCTTGGCGCGGCACCGCCACAGGCGCCGGAACATCAACGGCGGCCGCATGGGTCCGCCCTAAGCGCCAATGCGCCAAGAGCACTCAACAAAGGAGACAGTGATGGACATTCGCGGCAACGTGTTTCTGATCACGGGCGGTGCATCGGGCCTCGGCGCCGGCACGGCGCGGATGCTCGCGCAGGCAGGCGGCACCGTCGTGCTCGCCGACCTGAACGACGCGGCGGGCACGGCGCTCGCGACCGAACTGGGCGGCATCTTCGTGCACTGCGACGTGTCGAGCGAGGCCGATGCGCAGGCGACCGTCGGCGCCGCGCAGCGCGCCGGCACGCTGCGCGGCCTCGTGAACTGCGCGGGCATCGCGCCCGCCGCGAAGACCGTCGGCAAGGACGGCGCGCATCCGCTCGACGTGTTCGCGAAGACGATCAACGTGAATCTCGTCGGCACGTTCAACATGATCCGGCTCGCGGCCGCCGCGATGGCCGCCACCGCGCCGACCGCGGACGGCGAGCGCGGCGTGATCGTCAGCACCGCGTCGGTTGCCGCATTCGACGGACAGATCGGCCAGGCCGCTTACGCGGCGTCGAAAGCCGGCGTCGCGGGCATGACGCTGCCGATCGCACGCGACCTGTCGCGCCACGGCATCCGCGTGATGACGATCGCGCCCGGCCTGTTCGAGACGCCGATGCTGCTCGGCATGCCGCAGGACGTCCAGGACGCGCTCGGCGCGATGGTGCCGTTCCCGCCCCGGCTCGGCAAACCGGCCGAGTACGCGCTGCTGGTGCGCCAGATCGTCGAGAATCCGATGCTCAACGGCGAGGTGATCCGCCTCGACGGCGCGATCCGGATGCAACCGAAATAAGCACGAAAAACGCCCGCGGCGCGGGCGTTCTTTCATTCATTCAGGGTTCCCGCAGCGCCGCGCCGGCTCAATCGTCGCCGTCGCGCTGCATCCGCTGCCGCAATTCGGTCACCTGCGACTCGACGACGGTGGCGTCGTCCGCGTCCGGCCGCTCGCCGAGATACAGTTCGAGATCCTCGAGCGCGGGGCGCAGGTAATCGAGCCGTGCATACGCGAAACCACGGTCGCGGACCTCGTCGAGGTGCTCGGGCAGCAGGATCACGAGCCGCTGCTGCACCGCGAGCAGCCGCTGCCAGCGTTCCGTCTGAAGATAGATCGTCTTCAGGTTGCGCAGCATCCGCGCGATGACCTCGCGGCTCGTCGCCGGCTGCAGCAGCGCGCGCAACGCGCTGTCGACCGCACCGGCCGCACGCGCGACGTACGGCTCGAGCATCTCGACCATCTCGGCTTCGGACAGCGAATGGCCGTTGGCCGGATCGATGATCAGGTCGCCGTCCGGCAACGTGACGCGCAGCAGGAAATGGCCGGGGAACGACACGCCGCGCGCCGGCACGCCGATCTGCTCGGCGAGCTCCAGGTACAGCACCGACAGCGAGATCGGGATCCCGCGCCGCCGCTTCAGCACGGCGTTCAGGTGGCTGTTATCGGGGTCGTAGTAGTCGTTGTGATTGCACGCGAAGCCGAGTTCGCGGAAGAAAAAATCGTTCAGTGCGGCGACGCGGCCCTTCAGGTCCGCATCGTCCGTGAGCCGCCGGCGCAGCCGCGCGGCCAGCATGTCGAGTTCGGCCAGCGTGCCCTGCAGGTCGAGGTCGGGATACGCGTCCTGCGCCAGCGACAGCGCCGCTTCCGTGACAGGCAGGCTGTCGTCGTCTGCCACGAGCGTGCTGAAGTAGTCGAGGACGCGGGTCATTGCGGTCGTCACTTGGCGCGCCTTCTGAAATAAGCGTATTTGAAGCCCATCACCCACAACATACCGAAATATAGTGCAGCGAACAGCACGAGGCACGCGGCCATCAATGCAATGCGATCGAGCGGCTGCGCACGCATCCCGGTCCAGTCGAAGCTGACCGACAGCCAGTGCATCAGGCCCGCGAGCACCAGCACCGCGCCGATCAGCTGCACGAAGAAGCGCAGCCAGCCCGGCGACGGCTGGTAGATGCCGCGCTTGCGCAGCCCGATGAACAGCAGCAGCGAGTTCAGGCACGCGCCGACGCCGATGCTCAGCGTCAGGCCCGCGTGGCCGATCAGCGGCACGAACACGTAGTTCGAGATCTGCGTGACGATCAGCACGCCGATCGCGATCTTCACGGGCGTCTTGATGTCCTGCTTCGCATAGAAGCCCGGCGCGAGGATCTTGATCAGGATGATGCCGACGAGGCCGATCCCGTAGGTCGCGAGCGCGCGCGCGACCATCGTGACGGTATGCGCGTCGAACTTGCCGTAGTTGAAGAGCGTCGCGGTGAGCGGCGTCGCGAAGAAGAACAGCGCGAGCGCACTCGGCGCCGCGAGCAGAAACGTGACGCGCAGGCCCCAGTCGAGCAGCGCCGAATACTCGTGCGAATCGGCATCGACGTGCGCCTTCGACAGGCTCGGCAGCAGGATCGTGCCGAGCGCGACGCCGAGCAGCGCCGTCGGGAATTCCATCAGGCGGTCGGCGTAGTTGATCCACGACACGGCGCCCTGCCCGAGCCGCGACGCGATGTTGGTGTTGATGATCAGCGACAGTTGCGCGACCGACACGGCGAACGTCGCGGGCACCATCTTCGCGAGCACGCGCTTCACGCCCGGGTGGCGCAGCGCGCGCAGCGGGTTGAGGCCGATCAGCGGCACCATGTCGATCTTCTTCAGGCCCGGCAGCTGCACGAGGAACTGCAGCACGCCGCCGACGATGACCGCCCACGCGAGCGCGAACACCGGCACCTTCAGGTGCGGCGCGACGAACACGGCCGCGGCGATGAACGCGACGTTGAGCAGCACCGGCGCGAACGCGGGCAGCGAGAAGCTCTTGTACGTGTTCAGCACGCCGGAGGCGAGCGTCGTCAGCGAGATGAACACGATGTACGGGAACATGATCCGCGTCATCGTGACCGCGAGCGGGAACGCCTGCCCGTCGGTGTGCAGGCCGGACGCGACCGCGAACACGACCCACGACGCGCCGACGATCCCGAAGACCGACAGCACGGCAAGCGCCCACGCCAGCACGGTCGACATCGCGTCGACGAGCGCTTTCGTCGCGTCGTGCCCCTGCTGGTTCTTGAACTCGGCGAGGATCGGCACGAACGCCTGCGAGAACGCGCCTTCGGCAGACAGGCGGCGCAGCAGGTTCGGGATACGGAAGGCGACGTAGAACGCGTCGGTGTATTGACTGGCGCCGAACGCACGGGCGATCAGCGTCTCGCGGGCCAGTCCGGTCACGCGCGACAGCAGCGTGAAGCCGCTGACCGTCAGCAGGGCTCGGAATAGATTCATGGGGCGCTTATTATACGGACGTTGCGTGGCCCGGCCAGCGGCCGATGCCGAAAAGCGTGCATGCCTTCGGCGTCCCGCTCGGCGCATGTCACGTTGAACTTGCCACTCGCTTGATTTTGTTGCTATAATCGCCGGTTTCTGGGCTCGTACATGCACGGCAACTGCCGTTTTCATGTCCCGGCCTCGGTTAAAATCACCGTTTTTTTATGCGCCCCTGGGCAATCGTTCTCAGGGGACGGATCGAAAAGCAGCGCTTGGCCGTCAGGCTCCAAGCTCTGGAAACAGGACAGGATAAGGAACCGTCATGGCTAACTCCGCACAAGCACGCAAGCGCGCCCGCCAGGCCGCGAAGGCAAACTCGCACAACTCGGCGCTGCGCTCGAAATTCCGTACCGCGATCAAGTCGGTTCGCAAGGCTGTTGAAGCCGGCGACCAGGCAAAGGCTGCCGAGCTGTTCAAGGCTGCCGTGAAGACGATCGACACGATCGCCGACAAGAAGATCGTTCACAAGAACAAGGCCGCTCGCAGCAAGAGCCGCCTCGCCGCAGCCGTCAAGGGTCTGCAGGCAGCAGCGTAAATCCGGTGCGCCCGCTCACGCGGGCGTTCCTGTTTCCTGCGATCGCAAAAAAGCCCGCCTAGGCGGGCTTTTTTGTTGCCTGTCGCCGGCGCGCATCCCGCGAGCCAGCGACATTTGCCAGGCCGGACGCGGCAAGCGCCCTCGCCCTGGCCGACATCACTTCTTGGCGTCGTAGTCGGGCAGTTCGCACGCCTCGGTGACAACAAGGTTGTTGTCCTTCGCGAAATTCAGCACGAAATCGAAAGCCATCGGCTCGACATCGCGCAGCCGGGAATCGAGGATCACGCATTTCAGGTCGCCGAGCATCGTCGGACGCACGTAGAGCGAATACTTGAGGCGCGCGTTCGGTCCGCTCGCCCCCGGCCCGAAGCAGGCCATCACACCGGCCAGACGTTCCGACCAGTCGCTCGGGCGAAACTTTTTCCCGTCTTTCGTGATGCCCTGGATGAAGAATTCGGTCGGAGGGGTTTCAGCCATGTGGTTACCCAAGTGACGGCCCGGCGATGCCCAGGCAACGGCGCCTGGATACGCGAACACAAAGCTGAAACGGACGGCGGCACAAGCATTCCGATATCCCGAAAACGGGACGTCGGTGCGCGCCGCCGGTGGACTGCACCGGATTTGTGCAGCGCACGGCTTGTGTCCGGCAGAGCGCGAGGAGGCTTGCCTGCCGGGCTGGAGAAAACTTTCGGATTATACCGCAGCGCGCCATCGCGCGTCGCCCCGACACCCCTCCTCCCGCTCCGCCTGCAGCACCTTGCGATCATGCCCCGCTTTTTTCCGCGGCTCGTCAAAGCACAGAAAATCCTTTATGCTGCTTTGAGTTATCCACACCCGACGGCGGCGCCGTCCGGCCTTGCTGCCGGGTGCAACCCGCCGTATTTCGCTTCATGACCGCCAAAACCATTCGTCACTACCTGCAGTTCAAGGATTTCTCGCTGGAAGACTACGAGTACGTGCTCGAACGCACGGGTATCCTGAAGCGCAAGTTCAAGAACTACGAGACCTATCACCCGCTGCACGACCGCACGCTCGCGATGATCTTCGAGAAGAGCTCGACGCGCACGCGCCTGTCGTTCGAAGCCGGGATCTTCCAGCTCGGCGGCCACGCCGTCTTCATGAGCACGCGCGACACGCAGCTCGGCCGCGGCGAACCGGTCGAGGATTCCGCGCAGGTCATCTCGCGAATGGTCGACATCATCATGATTCGTACGTTCGAGCAGGAAGTCATCAAGCGTTTCGCGGACAATTCCCGCGTGCCGGTGATCAACGGCCTGACGAACGAGTACCACCCGTGCCAGGTGCTCGCCGACATCTTCACGTACTACGAGCACCGCGGCCCGATCGCCGGCAAGACCGTTGCATGGGTCGGCGATGCGAACAACATGCTCTACACGTGGATCGAAGCCGCGCAGATCCTCGGCTTCAAGCTGCGCCTGTCCACGCCGCCCGGCTATGCGCTCGACATGAAGCTCGTGTCGCCCGACAGCTCGCCGTTCTACGAAGTGTTCGACGATCCGAACGAAGCGTGCAAGGGCGCCGACCTCGTCACCACCGACGTGTGGACGAGCATGGGCTTCGAGGCCGAGAACGAGGCCCGCAAGCAGGCGTTCGCCGACTGGTGCGTCGACGAGGAGATGATGGGTCACGCCAACCCGGACGCCCTCTTCATGCACTGCCTGCCCGCGCACCGCGGCGAGGAAGTGACGGCCGGCGTGATCGACGGCCCGCAGAGCGTCGTGTGGGACGAGGCGGAAAACCGCCTGCACGTGCAGAAGGCGCTGATGGAGTTCCTGCTGCTCGGCCGGCTGAAGCACTGACGCACTGACGCGCGCGGCCTCGTCGCAAGCGATAAGCGCCGGCACAGCCCGGCGCTTTTTATTTTCCTGCCCCCGCCGGCATGCGTGCTCATGCCGATGCCTCCATCAGCCCGGCGCCGGCTGCGTCGCGGCGAAGCTCGGCCGCTCGCGCATCACCGCCTGCGCACGCGTGACGTTCGGATATTTCCGCAGCAATTCCGCCCCTTCGGGGAACATGCCCACGTAAGCCAGGATCGGCGCCAGGAACAGATCGCCATCGACAACCCGCGGCCGACCAGGTAGTCGCGCCCGCCATACGCCGCGTCGATCACCTGCAGATGCTGGTCGATTTCAGGCAGTGCCGCGTCGATCACCGCGCGATCGGGGCTGGCCGTTCTCGCCTTTCGGGAACACGTATTGCAGCACGTAGCGGCGCACCATCGCGTCGTACGCGTGGCAGTTGATCAGGCTGATCCATTGCTCGCCGCGCGCATAGGCGGTGGCGCCCCACTGAGCCAGCAGGCTCGGGCCGTCGAACGCTTCGTCGATATAGCCGAGGATCGCACGCGTTCCGTAGAACTCGATCGGACCATCGCAGAATGCCAGGATGCGTCCGAACGGGTTGTGCGCGAGCACTTCCGGCGAATGAGGCGGCAACGGCTTCAACGTATACGCGAAGCCCTTTTCAACGAGCGCCATGCGCACGGTCCGGCAATAGCTGCTGCGCGGGCGTCGTGGCCCGGCTCACAGGCAAACCGGCTCCGGCTCCAGCTCGACACCGAATTTCGCGAACACGTCGGCCTGGATCGCCCGCGCCAGCGCGAGCACGTCGGCGCCCGTCGCGCCGCCGCGATTGACGAGCACGAGCGCCTGGCGATCGTGTACGGCCGCCGCGCCGAGCGCACGCCCCTTCCAGCCGCAGCGGTCGATCAACCAGCCCGCCGCGAGCTTCACCTGCCCGTCCGGCTGCGGATACGACACGACATCGGGCGCGCGCGCACGCAACGCATCGAACTGCGCGGCGTCGATCACCGGATTCTTGAAGAAACTGCCCGCATTGCCGAGCACGAGCGGATCGGGCAGCTTCGCGCGGCGGATCGCGACGACCGCGTCGAACACGTCGCGCGGCGTCGCCGCATCGGGCGCGATGCCGCGCGTGTCGAGCTCGCGCGTGACGTCCGCGTAGCCGAGCCGCGGCGTCCATTGCCGGGGCAGCCGGAACGTCACCGACACGATCGCGTACCGGCCGCGCCCTTCCCGCTTGAAGAAGCTGTCGCGATAGCCGAATGCGCAGCGCGCGGCGTCGAAACGCTCGCTGCGCCCCGTCGCCAGTTCGACCGCGACCAGCGAGTCGAAATATGCCTTCATCTCGAGGCCATATGCGCCGATGTTCTGGATCGGCGCGGCGCCGACCGTGCCCGGAATCAGCGCGAGGTTCTCGAGGCCCGCCATCCCGTGCTCGAGCGTCCATGCGACGAATGCGTGCCAGTTCTCGCCGCCGCCGGCCTCGACGTACCACGCGTCGTCGTCTTCGCGCACGACGTGGCGGCCCGCGATCTCGTCGAGCAACACGACGCCGTCGAAATCGCGCGTGAACACGACGTTGCTGCCGCCGCCGAGCACGAGCTGCGGCAGGTTCGCGACGCGCGGGTCGCGATGGAGCGCCTCGAACTGCGACGCATGCGTGATGCGCGCGGCGAAGCGCGCGGTCGCGGCGATGCCGAACGTGTTGTGCGCGGCGAGCGGAAGGTCGTAAAGCAGCGACAGGGTGGAATCGTCAGGAGGCATCGGCATTCGCGGTCACGTCCGCCCGGGCGGCGCATGGCCGGCCTTGGGCAAACGGAGGGGCATCGGTAAAATGGCAGACAGTCCGCAATTATAGCGAGTGCCCGTGCGCGAGCCGGGTGCCCGCATCTCAAGGGAGGAATGCCATGCCATCGTTCGACGTCGTTTCCGAAGCGAACATGATCGAAGTGAAGAACGCCATCGAGCAGTCGAACAAGGAAATTTCGACGCGCTTCGACTTCAAGGGCTCCGACGCGCGCGTCGAGCAGAAGGAGCGCGAGTTGACGCTGTTCGCCGATGACGATTTCAAGCTCGGCCAGGTCAAGGACGTGCTGATCGGCAAGCTGGCCAAGCGCAACGTCGACGTGCGCTTTCTCGACTACGGCAAGGTCGAGAAGATCGGCGGCGACAAGGTCAAGCAGATCGTCACCGTGAAGAAAGGCGTGAGCGGCGATCTCGCGAAGAAGATCGTGCGCCTCGTGAAGGACAGCAAGATCAAGGTGCAGGCGAGCATCCAGGGCGATGCGGTGCGCGTGGCCGGTACGAAGCGCGACGACCTGCAGAGCGTGATCGCGATGCTGCGCAAGGACGTGACCGACACACCGCTCGACTTCAACAACTTCCGCGACTGATCGCCGGACGATCCGCCACGTCATCCTGCCGGGCCCCGCACACGCGGCGCGCCCGGCATGCGGCAAGCGCCGTACTTCCTCAGGCTTTCCCGCCGCCCTGCGCGCCGCCGTCCGCGGCCGCCTTCTTCTTGTCGCCGATCCGGCTCTCCTGCCCCGCCAGCAGCTTCGAAATGTTGCCGCGGTGACGCCACACGAGCAGCACGCTCATTGCCAGCACGGCCCACGCGACCGGGTTGTGGCCCGTGCCGAACAGGAACACGTCGAACACCGGCGCGAACACGGCCGCCACCAGCGCCGCGAGCGACGAATAGCGGAAGAAGAACGCGACGATCAGCCAGGTCAGCGCGGTCGCGAGCCCGAGCACCGGGTGCACGGCGAGCAGCACGCCGGCCGCGGTCGCGACGCCCTTGCCGCCCTGGAAGCGGAAGAACACCGGATACAGGTGGCCGAGGAACACGGCGATCGCGACCCATGCGACCGCGACGTCGGGCAGCCCGAAGTGCCGGGCGAGCCAGACGGCGATCCAGCCCTTGAACGCGTCGCCGACGAGCGTGAGGATCGCGGCCTTCTTGTTGCCGCTGCGCAGCACGTTGGTCGCGCCGGGATTCTTCGACCCGTACGAACGCGGGTCGGCCAGGCCCATCGCGCCACTGACGACGACGGCGAACGACACCGATCCGATCAGGTAGGCAACGAGGGCGGCGAGCAGGATCTGCATGCGGAGGACTCTTCTTTCAACGTATCGGTAAAGGGACGGCTGCGCGCGGCACGCCGAAACGGCGCCCATTCTACCGAACGCGCGCGGCCTGCCACGAAGGTGAAACCCTCAGTCGACACTTGCGCACTGCACGGGCTGCGCGCCGAGCAGCGACGTGAGCACCGCCGGCGCGAGGCTGACGAGGTAGCCGCGGCGGCCGCCGTTCAGGTAGATCGTCGGCAATTCGAGGATCGTCGCCTCGACGTAGACGGGCATCGCCTTGCGCGTGCCGAACGGCGACGTGCCGCCGACGAGATAGCCCGAATGGCGGTTCGCGACCTCGGGCTTGCACGGCTCGATGCGCTTCGCGCCGATCTGCCGCGCGAGGTTCTTCGTCGACACGGTGCGGTCGCCGTGCATCAGCACGATCAGCGGCTTCGCGTGTTCATCTTCCATCACGAGCGTCTTCACGACGCTGTGCTCGTCGACGCCGAGCTGGCGCGCCGATTCGCCGGTGCCGCCGTGCTCGACGTAGTCGTACGGGTGCTCGCCGAACGCGACGCCGTGCCGGCGCAACAACTGGGTCGCGGGGGTTTCGGACACATGCCTGGATTTGCTCATGACGGCATTTTAATGGTGAACGACCGGCGGGCGCGCATGGGTGCGCCCGCGCCGGCGTTATACTCCCGGCCCGTTTTCCGCGGGGCGGCCCTCCGCCGGGCGGCCTGCCGCGCCGCCGCAACGATTCCGTCCATCATCATTGCGGACAGCGCGAAGCGCTATTGCCCGAATGGCCGATTGTGGCGCGTGCGCCATCGTGGCACGATCGTTCGCCTAACTCGTCGGCCGCCCGCCCCTTTTCTGGAGACGCCAT
Source organism: Burkholderia sp. BCC0405 (assembly GCF_902833075.1). Taxonomy (NCBI): domain Bacteria; kingdom Pseudomonadati; phylum Pseudomonadota; class Betaproteobacteria; order Burkholderiales; family Burkholderiaceae; genus Burkholderia; species Burkholderia sp. BCC0405. The sequence goes on along the minus strand of NZ_CADFEO010000002.1, from coordinate 124,601 downwards.
GTCCTCGTTCCGCCGTTCCTCCGAGCCGCTCGACGTCGAGGCCCTGCTCGCCGCGCTGCCTCGCCGCATCGCCGACGTGCCCGCGCGCTGGGCGGCGCGGGCACCCGCGCACCCGGCGCTGATCGAGGACGCGCGCCGCCTGTCGTACGGCGATCTGGCGCAGGCCGTCGATGCGGCGGCTGCGCGGCTCGCCAACCTCGGCGTGCAAGGCGGCGACCGCGTGATGATCGTCGCCGAAAACTGCGTCGCGCAGATCGTGCTGCTGTTCGCGGTCGCGCGCCTCGACGCGTGGGCGCTCGTGTCGAACGCGCGATTGTCCGCCAGCGAGCTCGACGCGATCGCCGCGCACGCGCGTCCGAAGCTGATCGCGTTCACCACCGACGCATCGCCCGACGCGCGCACGCATGCCGAACGGCATGGCGCAACACCTGCCGGCACGCTGCCGGTCGACGTCGGTGCGTGGTCGTATCGCATCGACGCGAGCGCGCCGGGCGAACCGGTCGCGACCGACGGCGCGGCGCAATGCGCGGCGCTGATCTACACGACCGGCACGACCGGCACGCCGAAAGGCGTGATGCTGTCGCATCGCAACCTGCTGTTCATCGCGGCGACGTCGAGCATGCTGCGCCGCGTGTCGCCCGACGACGTCGTCTACACCGTGCTGCCCGTGTCGCACGTGTACGGGCTCGCGTCGGTCTGCCTCGGCAGCCTGTACGCGGGCGCGACGCTGCGGCTCGCGCCGCGCTTCTCGCCGGAAGCCGTGCGCGTCGCGCTCGCCGACGAAGGCGTCACGATCTTCCAGGGCGTACCCGCGATGCACGCGAAACTGCTCGAACACCTGCACACGCATGGCCACGCATGGCGAGCGCCACGCCTGCGCTTCGCGTATTCGGGCGGCTCGCCGCTCGACGCGAACTTGAAGGCGCGCGTCGAGCGCCTGTACGGCGTGCCGCTGCACAACGGCTACGGCATGACCGAAAGCAGCCCGACGATCACGCAGACGCCGCTCGACGCGCCGCGCACCGACAGCTCGGTCGGCGTGCCGATTCCCGGCGTGGAGATGCGGATCGTCGCGCCGGACGGCACCGACGTGCCGCCGGGTGAAGTCGGCGAGATCCGCGTGCGCGGGCCGAACGTGATGCTCGGTTACTACCGCAACGCGGACGCGACACACGCGGCCGTGTCGCCGGACGGCTGGCTGAGCACCGGCGATCTCGCGCGGCAGGAGGCGGACGGCGCGGTGACGATCGCGGGCCGCAGCAAGGAGCTGATCATCCGGTCGGGCTTCAACGTCTATCCGGTCGAAGTCGAGCAGGTGCTGAACGCGCATCCGGACGTCGTGCAGGCGGCCGTCATCGGCCGCGCGGTCGAAGGCAACGAGGAAGTGCTCGCGTTCGTCGAGCTGGTGCCCGCCGCGACGGCGGACGAAGCGGCGTTGCACGCATGGTGTGCGGAGCGGCTCGCGCCTTACAAACGCCCCGCGCACATCCGTGCGCTCGACGCGCTGCCTGCCGCGTCGACGGGCAAGGTACTGAAGCACAAACTGCGCGAGCTGGTCTGACCCGAACGGGCCGTTGCGCGTGACCCAGCCCGCGCCGCACCGGATGTGCTAGCCGCGCGGATGGTGTTGCGCGTGCAGCGTCTTCAAGCGCTCGCGCGCGACGTGCGTATAGATCTGCGTGGTCGAGATGTCGCTGTGACCGAGCAGCAGCTGCACCACGCGCAGGTCGGCGCCATGGTTCAGCAGGTGCGTCGCGAACGCATGCCGCAGCGTGTGCGGCGACAGATGCGCGCGCACGTCGGCCTGCTGCGCGTGACGCTTGATGATGTTCCAGAACTGCTGGCGCGTCATCCCGTCGCCGCGCGCGGTCACGAACAGCGCGTCGGCCGCGCGCGCACCGAGCAGCACCGGCCGCGCGTCGCGCAGGTAGCGCTCGATCCAGCCATGCGCGACTTCGCCGAACGGCACGAGCCGCTCCTTCGAGCCCTTGCCCATCACGCGCACGACGCCCTCGTTGAGCCCGACCTCGACGGTCTTCAGCATCACGAGCTCGCTCACGCGCAACCCGCTCGCATACATCAGCTCGAGCATCGTGCGATCGCGCAGGCCAAGCGGCGTGCCGATGTCGGGCGCGCCGAGCAGCGCCTCGACCTGCGCCTCCGACAACGTCGACGGAAACCGGACGGCCTGTTTCGCGGACATGATCCGCAGTGTCGGGTCGGCGCTCGCGCGATGCTCGCGCACGGCCCAGCCGTAATAGCGCCGAAACACGGACAGCCGCCGGTTCGACGACGTCGCCTTGCCGTCGCTGCGCGCGGCGATGTAGCCGGTCACCATCGCTTCGTCAGCCGAATCGAGCGACGCGTCGTGCGTCTCTGCCAGCCATTGGGAAAACAGCACGAGATCGCGCCGGTACGCGTCGAGCGTATTGCGTGCGAGCCCGTGCTCGAGCCACAGCGCATCGCAAAACACGTCGATCGACGCGCGGCTCGCCAGCAGCGCGGGAGACGCTTCGGCGGCATCGCCGTCGGCGTCGGGGGAAATCAGCGATTCATTCATCAGTACGGCACGCCTTCGTGCGCCAGCAGCCAGCGCTTCACTTTCTGGTAGTAGCCATTGTCGTCGTGGTTCGCGAAGCCGCCGAGGCCGCCTGCCGCGACGACGCGATGGCACGGAATCACGAGCGGGAAGTAGTTCGCGCCGCACGCCTGGCCGACCGCGCGCGGCGCGCTGCCGATCCGTTTCGCGACCTGGCCGTAGGTCAGCACCGTGCCGGGCGGGATATCGCTGATCACGTCCCACACACGGTGCTGGAACGCGCTGCCGACCTCGGCGAGCGGCAGGTCGAAGCGCGCCGACGCGCGCTCGAAATAACGTTCGATCTGCTTGACCGCGCGCTTCGCGAGCGGCGAATCCGGATCGACCGACTTCACCGACTCGGGCAGATAGACGATCTCGCGCAACACCGCGGCGTCCGTGCGGATGCCGACCTTGCCGAACGGCGCGTCGATGACTGCATTGAACATGGCCCTCTCCTGACCGATGGATACGCGCGGCACGGCCGCGCGCCGACGACACTTTACGCCGCCTTCACGCGGCACGCAGCGCCCATTCGACATGCTCGCGCACGACCGGCGACGGATCGTCGGCCCGTGCGCGCAACGCGGCGACGATCGCATCGCGCGCCTGCGGCGCGAGCCGGCCCGCGTCCGCGCGCAGCGCATTGCCGAGCCCGACCGCGAGATTGCGCAGCCAGCTTTCGTAGCCGATGCGCCGGATCGCACTGCCCTGCATCCGCGTATCGAACGTGTCCGCATCCCACGCAAACAGCTCGACGAGCGTCGCGCGGTCGAGGCCTTGCCGCACGTCGAAATCGGCGACGGGCGCGGCCTGCGCGAACTTGTTCCACGGGCACACGAGCTGGCAGTCGTCGCAGCCGTACACGCGATTGCCGATCATCGGCCGCAGCGGCTCGGGGATGCTGCCTTTCAGTTCGATCGTCAGGTACGAGATGCAGCGGCGCGCATCGACGCGGTACGGCTCGACGATCGCGCCGGTCGGGCAGGCGTCGATGCAGCGCGTGCAGCTGCCACAGTGCGCGCCGGGCGTCTCGGGCGCGGTGTCGGGGGACGTGTGCGCGTCGGTCGGCAGCGGAACGTCGACGTAGATCTCGCCGAGGAAGAACAGCGAGCCCGCATCGCGCTGCAGCAGCAGCGTATGCTTGCCGCGCCAGCCGACGCCCGCCTTCTGCGCGAGCTCGACCTCGAGCACGGGCGCCGAATCGGTGAACACGCGGTAGCCGAACGTGCCGATCTCCTGCTCGATGCGCTCGGCGAGCGTCTGCAGCCGGTTGCGCAGCACCTTGTGATAGTCGCGGCCGCGTGCGTAGATCGACACGACAGCCGCCTGCGGATCGTCGAGCCGGGCCCGTTCGCGTGCGCGCCAGTCGTGCGGCGCGAGCGCGCCCGGCTCGCCGCCGGGGTGGGCGGCGGCGAGCGTTTCGGCCGGCAGATAGGCGAGCCGGGCGGAAATCACGCGTCGCGTACCGGCCACAAGTTCGGCCGGACGCGCGCGTTTCATCCCATGTTTCGCCATATAATCCATTTCGCCGTGGTATCCGGCTTCCAGCCAGGCAGCGAGGCCTGCTTCGGCATCCGAGAGATCGGTATCGCTGATGCCGATCGCCCCGAAACCCAATTCGCGCCCCCACGCCCTGATGCGCGCGGCGAGCGCGGTCAACGCCGCATCGTCGAGTGCGCACGGTGCCGCGCCTTCGGCACGAGTCGAAGGCCTGTCGGATGCGGCGAGTTCCGGTAATCGGTTCATCGCACTATTTTACGAGAATGCCAGCCACGCCCAGCCAACCGCCTCACGACGCCATGCTGCCCGCCCTGCTCGCGGAGCGCGTGATCGCGCTCGCCGACGAAGCGGCGACCGAGGCCTTCGGCACCCGCTTCGCGCACGCGCTCGACGCGGCGCGCACCGAGCTCGCCCGTGCGCATGCGTTCGACGGGCTGCAGATCCAGCTGGTCGGCGATCTCGGCGCGGGCAAGACGTCCCTCGTACGCGCGATCCTGCGTGGCCTCGGCCACACGGGGCGCGTGCGCAGCCCGACCTACACGCTCGTCGAGCCGTATGCGCTCGAACGCGACGATGGGGAACTCGAGGTCTATCACTTCGATCTGTATCGTTTCAACGATCCGGCCGAATGGTCCGACGCAGGCTTTCGCGAATATTTCAATTCCAGCGCGATTTGCCTCGTCGAATGGCCGCAACAGGCAGGCACGCTGCTCGGCGTACCCGATCTGGTTTTCTCGCTCGACGTGGATGGCGACGGCCGCGCCCTCACCGTCCGGGCGTACAGCGCTTCAGGAAAGGCATGTCTCGAAAGATGTTGATCAAACCGTTCCGCTCGATCGAATCGGCGGCCACCGCGACGCACAACTGGCGCCGCCGCCAGATCCTGTGCGCGGGCGCGTCGACGCTGGTGCTCGGTCTCGTCGCACCGCGGCTCGCACACGCGTCGTCGGTGCTCGGCGTGCGCGTGTGGCCCGCACGCGATTACACGCGCGTCACGATCGAATCCGACCAGCCGCTGCAGAATAGCCAACAGCTGCTTCAGGGGCCCGACCGTCTCGTGGTCGACCTGACCGGCCTCGACCTCGACCAGGCGCTGCGCGACCTCGTGTCGAAGATCGCGCCGAACGATCCGCAGATCCAGTCGGTGCGCGTCGGCCAGTATCAGCCGCACGTCGTGCGGATGGTGTTCGACCTGAAAGGCTCGGTGAAGCCGCAGGTGTTCACGCTGCCGCCGGTCGGCACCTACAAGTACCGGCTCGTGTTCGACCTGTATCCGGCCGTCGCGCCCGATCCGCTGTCCGACCTGATCGCGCAGACGGAACGCAAGGAGCAGGCGCTCAACGACACCGCGCGCGCGCAGCAGATGCAGCCGCCGACCACGCTGGCCGGTCCGGGTACCCCGCCGCCCGCCGCGGGCGACAACAGCGACGCGTTCTTCCAGCGCTTCGCGCAGAACACGCCGGGCACGCCGCACACGCCGCCCGCCGCGGCCACGCCTTCGACGCCCGCGAAGCCGGCCGTCAAGCCGCCGCCCGTCATCGCGCGCCGCGACGACAGCGACGACGACGGCGACACCTACAAGTTCACCGCGCCGAAATCCGGCAAGGGCGGCACCGTCCGCCTGCTGACGGTTGCGATCGATCCGGGCCACGGCGGCGAGGATCCGGGCGCGATCGGCGGCGGCGGCACGTACGAGAAGCACATCGCGCTCGACATCGCGAAGAAGCTGCGCGCGAAGATCGACGGCGCACCGAACATGCGCGCGATGATGACGCGCGACGCCGACTTCTTCGTGCCGCTGAACGTGCGCGTGCAGAAGGCGCGCCGCGTCGGCGCCGATCTCTTCGTGTCGATCCACGCGGACGCGTTCACGACGCCGTCCGCGCGCGGCTCGTCGGTGTTCGCGCTGTCCGATCACGGCGCGACGAGCGCCGCGGCGCGCTGGATGGCAAACAAGGAAAACTCGTCCGACCTGATCGGCGGCATCAACATCAAGACGACGGACGCGGCCGTGAGCCGCGCGCTGTTCGACATGTCGACGACCGCGCAGATCCGCGATTCGCTGCGCTACGGCAACTACGTGCTGAAGGAAGTCGGCGGCATCAACAAGCTGCACAAGGGCTCGGTCGAGCAGGCCGGCTTCGCGGTGCTGAAGGCGCCCGACATTCCGTCGATCCTCGTCGAGACCGCGTTCATCAGCAACCCGGACGAAGAGCGCAAGCTCAACGACGACAGCTATCGCGACGAGATGGCCGATGCGATCTTCCGCGGCATCAAGCGTTATTTCGCCGCGAATCCGCCGCTCGCGAAGAACCGGATGGCCTGAGCGCCGCCCCTTCCCCGCCGCCGGCACGCAGTGCGTGCCGGCGCGTCACGATGCCGCGAAGCGGCGCATCAGTTTCCCGCCGAACACGTTCACCGCGAGCCCGCCCATCACGAGCGCCGCGCCGATCACCTGCGTGCGCGTCGGATGCTCGTCGAGCAGCAGCGCCGCCGACGCAAGGCCGACGATCGGCACCAGCAGCGAGAACTGCGCGACCTGCGCGGCCGGATAGCGCGACAGCAGGCGGCTCCACAGCCCGTAGCCGAGCAGCGTCGCGACGAACGCGAGATAGACGACCGCGAAGATCGACGCGCCGTTGAGCCCGGCGAGTGCGGTCGCGATCCGCTGCGGCCCTTCGAACCACAGCGACAACAGGAAGAACGGCACGGGCGGCACGAGGCTGGCCCACACGACGAGCGACACGAGGTTCGCACGGCCGACCTTCTTCGTGACGATATTGCCGAACGCCCACATCGCCGCCGAGCCGATCGTCAGCAGGAAGCCCGCGAGCGTCATCGCGCGGCCGCCCTGCGCCGCGATCACGACGAGCCCGCCGGCGGCGATCGCGAGGCCAAGCAGGTTCTGCATGCGCAGCCGCTCGCCGAGGAACAGCATCGCGAACACGAGCGTGAAGAACGCCTGCGACTGCAGCACGAGCGACGCGAGGCCGGCCGGCATGCCGACGTACATGCCCGTGAACAGGAACACGAACTGGCCGAGCTGGATCGTCGCGCCGTACAGCACCAGCAGGCGCCACGGAATCTGCGGCCGCCGCACGAAGAACACCGCGGGCACGGCCGCGAGCGTGAAGCGCAGCGCGCCGAGCAGCATCGGCGGCATCCCGTGCAGGCCAACCTTGATCACGACGAAGTTCACGCCCCACGCCAGAATCACGACCAGCGCAAGCAGCAAGTCCTTCGGGGCCATCATCGGCGTCTCCTCGATTGTCGAATGGTCGGGCAAGGTGCTCTCAGGCCCTGTCGCCTTGCGCCGGGCGCCCCGAGGCGGCCAGCGCCGAGCGGGACTTCCTCCGGGGCGAAAAACCGGGGCGGCCCGGTGTTTTGCCGAGAAGCCGGTCAGTCTACCGGGTTTCAGCCGCCGGTCCGATACCCGCTCGGCGTACATGGAATCGGCGGCGGACGGCCAGTACAATGACCGACATCCCCCGCCGCCGCCCACAGGATCCGCCATGACCGCTCCGATCAAAGCCCTGTTGAAGCCGCACGTGCGCGACATCGGCAACCTGCAGGTGCGCCGCACGCTGCCCGCACTCGCCGCACGCCTCGTCGGCCCGTTCATCTTCTTCGATCACATGGGGCCCGCCACGCTGCCGCCCGGCACGGGGCTCGACGTGCGCCCGCATCCGCATATCGGCCTCGCCACCGTCACCTATCTGTTCGACGGCGCGATCCTTCACCGCGACAGCCTCGGCTCGCGGCAGGAGATCGTGCCGGGCGACGTGAACTGGATGACGGCCGGCCGCGGGATCGTCCATTCGGAACGCACGCCCGACGCGCAGCGCGAAAACGGCCACACCGTCCACGGGATCCAGACCTGGGTCGCGCTGCCGCGCGCGCACGAGACGACCGAGCCGTCGTTCGAGCATCATGCGGCCGACACGCTGCCGAAGCGCATCGAGGACGGCGTGTCGCTGACGGTGATCGCCGGCGACGCGTTCGGGCTGCGCTCGCCGGTCACGACGTTCTCGCGCACGCTGTACGTCGCGGCCGAATTCGCGGCCGGCGGCCGTCTCGAACTCGACGCGTCGCACGAGGAGCGCGCGGTCTACGTGGTCGACGGCGAACTCGCGATCGACGGCACGCCGGTGCCGGCCGAACAGATGGCCGTGCTCGCGCCCGGCGCCGCGGTCACGCTGACGAGCGGCAGCGGCGCGCGTGCGATGCTGCTCGGCGGCGACAGGATCGACGGCGAGCGCTTCATCGAATGGAATTTCGTCGCCAGCAGCCGCGAGGCGATCGAGCGCGCGAAAGCGGCCTGGACGCGCCAGGAAATGGGCAAGGTGCCGGGCGAGACCGAATGGATTCCGCTGCCCGAGTCGAAACCGCGTTGAAAAAGGGGCGCGCCGCCCCCATCCTGACGACATTCGAACGGAAGAGAACGACATGGACACCACGCTTGCCACATTCGAGAAAGACGTCATCGAGGCGTCGCTGGACGCCCCCGTGCTGGTCGACTTCTGGGCGCCCTGGTGCGGCCCCTGCAAGACGCTCGGCCCGCTGCTGGAAAAGCTCGAAGGCGACTACGAAGGCCGCTGGAAGCTCGTGAAGGTCAACGTCGACGAGAACCAGGAACTCGCCGCGCACTTCCAGACGCGCAGCATCCCGCACGTGATCGCGTTCGCCGACGGGCGTCCCGTCGACCAGTTCGTCGGCGTGCTGCCCGAAGGCCAGCTGCGCGCATTCCTCGACCGGCTGCTGCCGGCGCCCGAGGAAGCCGAACGGCGTGCCGCACAGAACGCGATGGCCGAGGCGCGCCACGACGACGCGCTCACGCACCTCGAGGCGGCGCTCGCGCTGAACCCCGGCTTCGACGACGCGCGCCTCGATCTGATCGAACTGCTGCTCGCGAGCAACCAGGTCGACGCCGCGCGCGCCGAGACCGAGCGCCTGTCGCCGCAGACCGTGCAGAACGGCGACCCGCGCTACCAGGCGATCAAGACCCGTTTCGACGCACTCGACGCCACGGCCGACCTGCCGCCGACCGATGCGCTCGAAGCGCGCATCGCGGCGAACCCGGCCGATCTCGACGCGCGTTTCGATCTCGCGCAGAGCCTGATCGCGCGGCGCGCGTATGAAGGCGCGCTGGAGCAGTTGCTGGAAATCGTGACGCGCGACCGCACGTACGGCGACGATCTCGGCCGCCGCACGATGATCTCGGTGTTCGAGCTGGCCGGCGATCGCCCGGACCTCGTCGCCGGGTGGCGGCGCAGGCTGAGCATGGCGCTCAACTGAACGGATGCGTGACCGGCCGGGCCGCAACGGCCCGGCTGCAAAATCGCCCCGCAGGACATGCGACGGCGCGCGTCACGCGCCGCAGCATGCGTCGACGACCGCGATTCACCGCGGCTCAGCCGGCGGCCTGCGCCGCGATCGCACGCAGCGCATGCGCGGCGGCCGCGAAGCCGAAGCTCGCAGTCACGCATACGCTCGAACCGAATCCCGCACAGTTGAGCCCCGCGACGTGCGCGGCCGCGGACGGCTCGGCGCCGTCCTCGAGGTCGCAGGCGGCCGCTTCCGGATAGATCAGCGGCTCGTCCGAATACACGGCGCTGACCTTGAAACGCGCCTTCGGCCCGCGCGGAAAGCCGTGCTGCTTGCGCAACTGCGCACGCACCTTCGACAGCAGCGGATCCTGGATCGTCAGCGCGAGATCGTCGATCCGGATGCGCGTCGGGTCGAGCTGGCCGCCCGCGCCGCCGACCACGACGAGCGGCTGGCGCTTCGCGACGCACCAGGCGATCAGCGCGACCTTCGTGCGCACGCTGTCGATCGCGTCGATCACGTAGTCGAAACCGCCGCCGAGCAGCGCATCGAAGTTGTCCGGCTCGACGAAATCCTCGATCCGGTTCACGCGGCACGCGGGATCGATCAGCGCGATCCGCTCGGCCATCGCGTCGACCTTCGGCTTGCCGTAATTGCCGTCGAGCGCGTGGATCTGCCGGTTCGTATTGCTTTCGGCGACGTTGTCGAGATCGATCAGCGTCAGCGTGCCGACCGCGTTGCGCGCGAGCGCCTCGGCCACCCACGACCCGACGCCGCCGATCCCGATCACCGCGACGTGCGCGCGCTCGAACGCGGCCGCGGCCGGCGCCCCGTACAACCGCGCAACGCCGCCGAAGCGCCGCGCGCGATCCACGTCAAGCTGGATTTCCGGGGTCGGGGTAAGATCAAAGAAACTGGGCGGGGCAGCGTCGGCGGCGGACATGGCAGCAAGGAAAACGTAAGTCGTGCGGCCCTCTATTCTGCCTGAACTCCCTGCTCGCACGCGCCACTGTGCACGCACGTTTCTCGCGCGTTGGCTACAATGGTTCCAGATTGAAGCGTTTGCATAACATGACGACTCTCGCCGATCTCCGCATCAATTACTCACGTGCTTCGCTCGACGAAGCCGATGTCGCCCACGACCCCTTCGCCCAGTTCGACCGCTGGTTCAAGGAGGCGCTCGCCGCCAAGCTGCCCGAGCCGAACACGATGACGCTCGCGACCGTCGGCGACGATGGCCGGCCGTCGGCACGCATCGTGCTCATCAAGGGCGTCGACGAACGCGGGTTCGTCTTCTTTACCAATTACGAAAGCCGCAAGGGGCGCGATCTTGCCGCGCATCCGCAGGCCGCGCTGCTGTTCTACTGGATCGAGCTCGAGCGCCAGGTCCGCATCGAAGGCCGGGTCGAGAAAACCAGCGCCGAGGAAAGCGACCGCTATTTCGCGTCGCGCCCGCTGGGCTCGCGCATCGGCGCCTGGGCATCCGAACAGAGCGCGGTGATCGACAGCCGCGCCACGCTCGAAGCGCAGGAAAAGGCCGTCAGCGAACGCTTCGGCGAGAACCCGCCACGGCCGCCGCACTGGGGCGGCTACCGCCTCGTGCCCGACTCGATCGAGTTCTGGCAGGGCCGCCCGTCGCGGCTGCACGACCGCCTGCTCTACACGCGCGACGCCGACACGTCGCCGGGCTGGTCGATCTCGCGCCTGTCGCCGTAAGCGCGGCGCCGGCACACGCCGGTCGTGTCTCGTGTTGCATCCGGGCGCCCGCCTCGCAAGCGGCCGGCGCCGGTCAAGATACTTGGCTGTATTCGATTCAACGAACAAACGGAGAATCCAAATGTTCTGGGAAAAGAAGCTGGCACAGTGGGCGGACGAGGTACGGGCGAAAGCGAACATACCGGCGCGCCTCGTGCTGTGGAACGGCGATCAACTCGATTTCGGCACCTTCAGCGCACCGCAGGTCACGTTGAAGGTGAACAGCGCGTCGGCCCTGCCGCTCCTGCTCGAACCGAGCCTCGACAACCTCGGCGAGGCGTACGTGAAGGGCAAGATCGACATCGAGGGCAAGGTGTCGGACATCATCAACATCGGCTACTCGCTCGCGCGCAGCACGGTGACGAGCGCGAGCAAGCTCGCGCGCGTGAAGCGCTACTTCAGCCACACGAAGAACACCGACAGGAAGGCGATCCAGTATCACTACGACGTCTCGAACGAGTTCTACCAGCTGTGGCTCGACGAGAACATGGTGTACTCGTGCGCGTACTTCGAGAACGGCGACGAGGATCTCGCCACCGCGCAGATCAAGAAGATCGACCACATCCTGACGAAGATCCGGCTCCAGCCCGGCCAGCGCCTGCTCGACATCGGCTGCGGCTGGGGTGCGCTCGTGCTGCGCGCCGCGCAGAAGTTCGGCGCGCAGTGCCTCGGCGTCACGCTGTCGCAGAACCAGTTCGACCTCGCGACCGCGCGCGTGAAGGCTGCCGGGCTGGAGGACAGGATCGAGATCCGGCTGCAGGACTACCGCGAGATCGACGGCCAGTTCGACCGCATCACGAGCGTCGGGATGTTCGAGCACGTCGGGCGCAAGAACCTGCCGCTCTATTTCTCGCGGGTCCATGACCTGCTCGCCGACGACGGCATCGCAATGAACCACGGGATCACGTCGACCGACGCGGAAAGCGGCGAGACGGCGCTCGGCGGCGGCGAGTTCATCGACCGCTATGTGTTCCCGGACGGCGAGCTGCCGCACATCAGCCTCGCGCTGGAAGCCGCGCAGCGCGGCGGGCTCGAAGCGATTGACGTCGAAAGCCTGCGACGGCACTATGCGCGCACGCTCGACATCTGGACGGAAAACTTCGAGGCGAAGGCAGAAGCCGCGCGACAACTCGTCGACGACGAAAAATTCCGCATCTGGCGCGTGTATCTTGCCGGCTGCGCGTATGCGTTCGAGCACGACGACGTGTCGATCTTCCAGATCGTGTGCCGCAAGGCCGGGCAGAGCGCAAAAACGCTGCCGTGGTCGCGGCGCTATATGTACGAACACTCGCTGCCGCGCTAGGCAGCGCTTCACGCTGGGCATGCATGGGTGACGGCAGGACGCGGCGCAAGGCGCCGCCGCAACGACATCAGCACGACGACGCCGACGCGCCGCACGCCGACGGGCAATTCGACCTGTTCGGCGTGCCGGCCGATGCTGCACGCGCGTCGCCCGACGACGATGGCCCGCGTGCCGACACCAGCGAACACGTGAGCCCGGGCGCGTCTGACGGCGCGCACCCGGCTCCGCGCTCCCGCACCCGCCCCATTCCTTCAGACGAAACGCTGCCTGCCGCTTCCGGCCTGCTGTGGGACGAGCCGTCGCCGCCCGCTGCGCCACCGAAGAAAGGCCGGCGCCGGCGCGGCGTGCTGCCCGCGCCGATCGCGCCGGATGTGGCCGCCGCAGCGGCCGGCCTGCCGCCGAACGTCCGGCTCGGCACGTCGTCGTGGTATTTCCCCGGCTGGGACGGCATCGTCTACGACGGGGATTTCGCGCAAACCAAGCTGTCGCGCGAAGGGCTCGAAGCGTACGGCGCGCATCCGCTGCTGAAAAGCGTGAGCCTCGACCGGTCGTTCTACGGCCCGCTGTCGGTGGCCGACTACCTGCGCTATGCGCAGCAGGTGCCCGACGATTTCCGCTTCGTCGTGAAGGCGCCGGCCTCCGTGACCGACGCGGTCATCCGCGGCCGGCGCGGCGAACCGTCGGGGCCGAACCCGACCTTCCTCGACGCGGATCTCGCCACCCGCGAATTCGTGCAGCCGTGCCTCGAAGGGCTCGGCCGGAAAGCCGGCGTGCTCGTGTTCCAGTTCTCGCCGCTGCCCGACCCGCTGCTCGCCCAGCCGGCCGCACTGATCGACCGGCTGGCCGCATTCTTCGCGGCGCTGCCGCCGCTGCCGCCCGAAGCCGACGGCACCCGCTATGCGATCGAGATTCGCGACGCGAGCCTGCTCACGCCGCGCTTCATCCGCGCACTCGCCGCGCTCGGCGTGCGCTACTGCGTCGGCCTGCACGCCCGGATGCCCGACCCGCTGCGCCAGGCCGCCGCGCTCGCCCTGCTCGACGGCGACGCGCCGGGCCCGCTGATCGTGCGCTGGAGCCTGCATGGCGGTTTCAAGTACGAACAAGCGAAGGCGAAGTACGAGCCGTTCGACAAGCTCGTCGACGAGGATCCGGCCACGCGCTCGGCGCTCGCCGAACTGGCCGCGCGCTATGCGCTGGCCGGGCAACCCGTGATCATCACGATCAACAACAAGGCGGAAGGCTCCGCGCCGCTGTCGTGCATCGCGCTTGCGCGCGAGATCGCCGCCGCATGCGCGCAGTGGCGCAACGAGGCGGCTTGATACAGGAGTGATACCGGCTTGCGCCGGCCGCGCTTACGCGCCGCGCAGCGACTTCAGGCGGTGCGAGAACTTCTGCCGGAATTTCGCGAGCTTCGGCCCGATCACGACCGAGCAGTAGCCCTGCCCCGGGTTACGCGCGTAATAGTTCTGGTGATAGTCCTCGGCCGGCCAGTAGTTGCCGTCGAGCGGCACGACCTGCGTGACGATCGGCTGCCCGAATACCTGCTCGCGCTCCAGTTCGCGGATGACGTCGAGCGCCGTCTCGCGCTGCGCGTCCGAATGGGTGAACACGACCGAACGGTATTGCGTGCCGACGTCGTTGCCCTGCCGGTTCAACTGGGTCGGATCGTGCGTCGCGAAGAAGATCTCGAGGATCTCGCGATAGCCGATGCGCGCCGGATCGAACGTCACGTTGACGACTTCCGCGTGGCCCGTATCGCCCTCGCAGATGTCGCGATAGCCGGGATTGCGCGTATGACCGCCGGCGTAACCCGACTGGACGGCCGTCACGCCATCGACGTCGAGAAACACCGCCTCCGTGCACCAGAAACACCCGCCTCCCAATGTCGCGGTTTCAAGCATCTCGTTCACCATGAAATCAGTCCCTCGTTGATGTCGGCAGCCGGCACGCATGCGCCGGCGCCACCGTTCCGTCTCGCCGCTGCCCACTCGCGTACGGGCCGCAGCGGCACTTCGCCAAGTATCTCACCCGCGCGCGAACCTGACAGAATGCACAGGTGTCGCGCGCGGCCGGACGCCCGTTTTCTCGTCTACACTTAGGCACGCGCGAGCGCGGCGGCCAACCCGCTGCCTCGCGCAAAGCACCCGATGCACGCCCGACCCTGATGCAAACATCATCTGCCGGAACATCGATATGCATGCCTTAACAGACATCACTCGCGTCACTCGCATGGCCGTTGCCGCGTCGCAGGCCACCGCTTCGACCACGCCACCCCGTTGGCGTGCATCCGTCCCGCCTCGCGGGCGGCGATCCGGCGCACAGTCTTTATCCGCTTTCACGATCTGATGCACGGCGTCGCATGCGCACCGACGCGTGCCTCCGCCTGCCGATCGCTCCCGCCGGCGTGTCATGCGCCGCGCGGCAACCCCGACCCGCACGCCCGCAACGAACGGCCGTGCGACCACGATCCGACACCATCGAGAGGGCATCACCATGAGCATGCGGCCTGACCCGACGTTTCACGCTTCGCCGGAACTGGCGATGCAGGCACCGCCGGAAGCGTTCGCCTATACGTTGTTGCTGAGCCCCGATTTTTCCAGACCCGACGCGCTCGCCGTGATCGACGTGAAGCCCGGCTCGTCGACCTACGGAAAGATCGTGCACACGGTGACGATGCCGAACACCGGCGACGAGTTTCACCACTTCGGCTGGAATGCGTGCTCGTCGTCGCTGTCGCCGCTGACCGGCCATGCGTTCCTCGAGCGTCGCTTCCTGATCATCCCCGGCCTGCGCTCGTCGCGCATCTACGTGATCGATACGAAGCCGCACCCGACGCAGGCGCGCATCCACAAGATCATCGAGCCCGACGAAATCTTCGCGAAGACCGGCTATTCGCGGCCGCACACCGTTCACTGCGGGCCCGAGGGCATCTACGTGAGCACGCTCGGCGGCGCGGGCAAGGACGGCACCGACGGCGCACCCGGCATCTTCATCATGGATTGCGAAACCTTCGACGTGCTCGGCCGCTGGGAGATCGATCGAGGCCCGCAGGACAAGCATTACGACTTCTGGTGGAACCTGCCGCGCGACTACATGGTGTCGAGCGAATGGGCGCTGCCGCCGCAATTCGAGAACGGGATCGTGCCCGAGGACCTGCTCGCAAACCGATACGGGCACCGGCTGCATTTCTGGGACCTGCGCGCGCGGCGCAACGTGCAGACGATCGATCTCGGCGCGCACCACCAGATGGCGCTCGAGGTGCGGCCCGCGCACGACCCGGCGCGCGAATACGGCTTCGTCGGCGTCGTGGTCGACACGACGAATCTCGAAGGCTCGATCTGGACCTGGTGGCGCGAAGGCGGCAAGTTCCATGTGAAGAAGACGGCGACGATCCCGGCCGAGCCGGCCGCGGCCGATGAATTGCCGCCGCTGCTGAAATCCTTCGGCGCGGTGCCGCCGCTCGTGACCGACATCGACCTGTCGCTCGACGACCGCTTCCTCTACGTGTCGTGCTGGGGCACCGGCGAGATGCGCCAGTACGACGTGTCGGACCCGCACCACCCGGTGCTCGCGGGGTCGGTCCGGATCGGCGGCATCGCGCGCCGTGCGCCGCACTCGAACGGCCGCAGGTTCGCGGGCGGACCGCAGATGGTCGAGATCAGCCGCGACGGGAAGCGCGTGTACTGGACCAACTCGCTGTATTCGACGTGGGACGACCAGTTCTATCCGGACGGCGTGCCGGGCGCGCAGGTGCTCGCGCATGTGGGACCGGAAGGCGGGCTGACGCTCGCCGACGATTACTGGGTCGAGTTCCCCGACGGCTATCGCGCGCACCAGATCCGGCTCGAAGGCGGCGACTGCTCGACCGATTCTTTCTGCTATCCGTCGGTCAAGCGTTGAACGCCGGCCTTCACGCCCAGCTCGCACTGTGGGCGGCCGTGCTCGCGAGCGGCATCTATCACGGCCTCAATCCCGCGATGGGCTGGCCGCTTGCGGTGTCGAACGCACTGATGACGCGCCGCGGCGGCGCGCTCGTCGCGGCGCTCGGCTATCTCGCGCTCGGCCATGCGCTCGCGGTCTTCGCGGTGATGCTGCCGTTCGGGCTGCTCGCCGCGCTGCTCGCGTGGCAGACGGCGATCCGGATCGGCGCGAGCGCGCTCGTGATCGGCTTCGGCGCCGTGCTGCTGATCCGGCGCCGGCATCCACGGGCGCTCGCGCGGATTCCGCCCGCGCGGCTCGGCCTGTGGTCGTTCGCGGTCGCGATCGCGCATGGCGCGGGGCTGATGCTGGTGCCGATCTACCTGGGGCTGTGCGGGCTCGACCAGGACGCCGGCCACCAGGCGGCGGCCACGCTCGTCGATGCGCATCTCGGGATGGCGCTCGTCGTCGCGGCCGTGCATGCCATCGCGATGATCGGCGCCGGCGGCGGGCTCGCCTGGCTCGTGTACCGCTATCTCGGGCTGAAGTTCGTGTCGCGGAGCTGGTTCAATCTCGATGCGGTGTGGGCGTCGAGCCTGATCGTGACGGGAGCGTTGTCGCTCGGGCTGGCGGCGGCGCGATAGCGCGGGCGTCGATGGCACGCGTGGCGGATCGGCGGGTGGGCCGACCGCACCACACAAAAACGCGGCAGAGCGGCCATGCCGCGCGCGCCATCGTGAACCCGGCATCGCCCCGCAGTGTTCGTTACATCACGCTATCCCCGCGATGCGCCGTCCGGCTGGGCCCGGCGGCCCCGATTCCGCTAAAATCGGGCCATGCGCACCCCTTCCCAACCGACCGCCTTGTCGCCTTTCGTCCGCCGTGCCCGCCCCACCCGCGTCGCGCCGCGCCCGCCCGTTTCGTTCCGGATGGTCGCCCGATGAGCCACGCCAACCCGCCGGATTTCGACGCCGCCGCCTTCCGCCAGGCACTCGGCCAGTTCGCAACGGGCGTGACGGTGATCACGACGCGCGCGCCGTCCGGGCAACTGATCGGCATCACCGCCAGCTCGTTCAACTCGGTCTCGCTCGATCCGCCGCTCGTGCTGTGGAGCCTCGCGCACAAATCGGCGTCGACGCCGGTATTCCGCGGCAACAGCCATTACGTGGTGAACGTGCTCGCGGCGTCGCAGCTCGACCTGTGCAAGCGCTTCTCGACCTACAAGGGCGACCGCTTCGAAGGCATCGCGCATGCGGCCGGCAACTCGGGGATGCCCGTGCTCGACGGCGCACTCGCCTGGTTCGAGTGCCACAATCGCAGCCGCTACGATGAAGGCGACCACGTGATCTTCGTCGGCGAAGTGGAGCGCTGCGGCGTGCGCGCGGTATCGGACACGGCACCGCCGCTCGTGTTCCACGGCGGCGGCTTCCACGGCCTTACACCGCTTTGATCGCCCCCGTGCGCGCCAGCCCGACCGGCGCGCCGGCTTCATCCTTCAGCGTCTGCAGCACGATGTTCGAACGGATGTCCATCACGCCCGGCGCCTTGTAGAGCCGGTTCAGCACGAAATCCGAATAGTGCTTGAGGTTGTGCGCGAGCACGCGCAGCAGATAGTGGCTCTCGCCCGTCACGACGAACGCGCCGACGACCTCCGGCCATTCGCGCAGCGCTTCCGCGAAGCGCTCGTGCCATTGATTTTCTTCGTTGCGCATCGACACCTGAACGAACGCCTCGAGCTCGAAGCCGAGCTTCTCGCGGCTCAGGCACGCGCGATAGTGCTCGATCACGCCCTGCTCCTCGAGCAGGCGCATGCGGCGCAGGCAAGCGGATGGCGAAAGCGAAATCCGTTCCGCCAGGTCGAGATTGCTGATTCTGCCCTCTTCCTGCAGTACCGCCAGAATCCGGCAGTCGGTGGCATCGAGCGTGATCGCGTGCATTTTTGGTCCCCGTTTTCCCTCTGAGTCGAATTATCTGCCAATCCGGCGGATTGTCCATGTTTATTTCGCAAGCACTTTCTGCGAGCGTCCACCTATCATTCGAAGCATCGATTCACCGATTCGTCATGCCATGGACACTCTCTGGGACATCTCGCCGCCTGTCAGCCCCGCCACCCCCGTGTGGCCGGGCGATACGCCGGTTTCCGTCGAACGCGTGTGGCGGATGGAAGCCGGTTCGCCGGTCAACGTCGCGCGCCTGACGCTGTCGCCGCACACGGGCGCGCACTGCGACGCGCCGCTGCACTACGACGCCGACGGCGCGCCGATCGGCGCCGTGCCGCTCGATACTTACCTCGGCCCGTGCCGCGTGATCCATTGCATCGGCGCATCGCCCGTCGTACAGCCGGCCGACGTTGCGGCCGCGCTCGACGGTGTGCCGCCGCGCGTGCTGCTGCGCACCTGTGCACGCGCCAGCGTCGAGCAGTGGGACAGCAACTTCTGCGCGGTCGCACCCGAGACCGTCGACCTGCTCGCCGCACACGGCGTGAAGCTGATCGGCATCGACACGCCGTCGCTCGACCCGCAGGAATCGAAGACGATGGATGCGCATCACCGCGTGCGCGCGCACCGGATGGCGATACTCGAAGGCATCGTGCTCGACGCGGTGCCGCCCGGCGACTACGAACTGATCGCACTGCCGCTGAAATTCACGACGCTCGACGCGAGCCCCGTGCGCGCGGTGCTGCGCGCGCTGCCCGCGCGTGCCGCCTGATTACCCCGACTGACGAACCCACATCATGATCAAGACCCGTGAAGACGCGCTCGCGCTCGACCGCGACGACCCGCTCGCCCCGCTGCGCGGCCAGTTCTCCCTGCCCGACGGCGTGATCTACCTCGACGGCAACTCGCTCGGCGCGCAACCGCGCGCCTCGGCCGCCCGCGCGCAGCAGGTAATCGGCGCCGAATGGGGCGAAGGCCTGATCCGCAGCTGGAACACGGCCGGCTGGTTCGCGCTGCCGCGCCGTCTCGGCGACAAGCTCGCCACGCTGATCGGCGGCGCGCCCGGCGAAACGGTCGTGACCGATACGATCTCGATCAACCTGTTCAAGCTGCTGTCGGCGATGGTGCGCCACCAGGCCGAGCGCGCGCCGGAGCGCCGCGTGATCGTGTCGGAACGCTCGAACTTCCCGACCGACCTGTATATCGCGCAGGGGCTGATCGAACAGCTCGGCGGCGACTACGAACTGCGCCTGATCGACGATCCGGCCGACCTGCCCGGCGCGCTCGGCGCGGACACGGCCGTCGCGATGATCACGCACGTGAACTACCGCACCGGCTACATGCACGACATGCCGGCGGTCACGCAACTCGTGCACGACGCGGGTGGGCTCATGCTGTGGGATCTCGCGCACTCGGCCGGCGCGGTGCCGGTCGACCTGAACGGCGCGCGCGCGGACGGCGCGGTCGGCTGCACGTACAAGTACCTGAACGGCGGCCCCGGCTCGCCCGCCTTCGTGTGGGTGCCGCAGCGCCATCACGCGCACTTCTCGCAGCCGCTGTCCGGCTGGTGGGGCCACCGCGCACCGTTCGCGATGCAGCCGGGCTTCGCGCCCGATCCGGGCATCGCGCGCTTCCTGTGCGGCACGCAGCCGATCGTGTCGATGTCGATGGTCGAATGCGGGCTCGACGTGTTCCTGCAGACCGACATGCAGGCGATCCGCCGCAAGTCGCTCGCGCTGACCGACGCGTTCATCGCGCTCGTCGAAGCGCGCTGCGCGGGCCTGTCGCTGAAGCTCGTCACGCCGCGCGCGCATCACCAGCGCGGCTCGCAGGCGAGCTTCGAGCATCCGCACGGCTACGAGGTGATGCAGGCGCTGATCGCGCGCGGCGTGATCGGCGACTACCGCGAGCCGTACGTGCTGCGCTTCGGCTTCACGCCGCTCTACACGCGCTTCGCCGACATGTGGGATGCCGTCGAGACGCTGCGCGACATCCTCGCCACCGGCGCGTGGAAGGCGCCCGAGTTCGCCGAACGCAGCGCCGTGACCTGACCCGCTTCGCGCGGCGCACGCATGACGCGCGCCGCGCCCCCGTCATTCAAATCTGGAGAGAGTCGTGAATTCTGGTCATATGCAGCCACCCGGCGACGACGCGCCGGCGGGCTGCCCGTTCTCGGGCGCACGCGCCGCGCATCCGGCACCCGCGGCCCAGGCCGCGCACGAAGCGTCGCACGTGCCGGGCGACGCCGGCTGGCACAACGCGCAGCTCGATTTCTCGAAGTCGATGAGCTACGGCGACTACCTGTCGCTGAATTCGATCCTCGACGCGCAGCACCCGCTGTCGCCCGATCACAACGAGATGCTGTTCATCATCCAGCATCAGACGAGCGAGCTGTGGATGAAGCTTGCGCTGTTCGAGCTGCGCGGCGCCCTCGACGCGGTACGCACCGACGCGCTGCCGCCCGCGTTCAAGATGCTCGCGCGCGTGTCGCGGATTCTCGAGCAGCTCGTGCAGGCGTGGAACGTGCTGTCGACGATGACGCCGTCCGAATATTCGGCGATGCGGCCCTATCTCGGGCAGTCGTCGGGCTTCCAGTCGTACCAGTACCGGCAGCTCGAATTCCTGCTCGGCAACAAGAACGTGCAGATGCTGCAACCGCATGCGCACCGGCCCGACCTCCTCGAACAAGTGCGTGCAACGCTCGAGGCGCCGTCGTTCTACGACGAAGTCGTGCGCCTGCTCGCGCGGCGCGGCTTCCCGATCGCGGCGGAGCGGCTCGAACGCGACTGGACCCAGCCGACCCGGCATGACGAAACGGTCGAGGCCGCGTGGCTCGAGGTGTACCGTCACCCGCAGCAGCACTGGGAGCTCTACGAGATGGCCGAGGAACTCGTCGATCTCGAGGATGCGTTCCGTCAGTGGCGCTTCCGTCACGTGACGACCGTCGAGCGCATCATCGGCTTCAAGCAGGGCACGGGCGGCACCAGCGGCGCGCCGTACCTGCGCAAGATGCTCGACGTCGTGCTGTTCCCGGAGCTCTGGCACGTGCGCACCACGCTGTAACGCACGACGCGCCCCCGGGCCCGCGCGTCGTCACGGCGACGTGCGGGCCAGCGCCTCCCCTTCGCGCGGCTGCACGGCCGCGCGCGACAGTCGCGGGATATGCCGTCGCACGACGAGCAGCGCGACGCAAACAATCCCCATCGCGACCGCCAGCATCGTCAGATAGGCCGCGGCTCCGCCCGTGGTGATCACGAGCGCGCCCGCGAACGCGCTGAGGATCGCGCCGAGCCGGCCGAACGCGAGCGCGCTGGCCGTCCCCGTCGCGCGCACGGCTGTCGGATAGATGTACGCACAAAGCGCATACATCGTCGACTGCACCGCATTGACGAACAAGCCGTGCAGGCCGAGCCCGACGATCAGCCAGCCCGTGTGGCGGCTGGCATCGACACCCATCAGCCACACCGCACTCGCCGCGCCGCCGATACTGCACAGCACGAGCGGCCAGCGCGACCCGGCATGCGCGATCGTCCACGCGCACAACAGCGCGCCGATCACGCCGCCGAGGTTGTACGCGGTGAGGCCCGTACCGGCGACCGACACGCTCAGCCCGCTCGCCGCCAGCATCGTCGGCAGCCAGCTGAACGCCGCATACACGGCGAGCAGGCACATGAAGAAGGCGCACCACAGCGCGATCGTGTCGCGCGCCTGACCGCTCGCGAACAGCGCACCGAAGCCGCCGCGCCCGCCTGCCGCGCGCGCGTCCCTCATGTCGGTAAAGGCGGTGCCCGGTGCGACCGGCCGCTCCATCCGCGCAAGCAGCGCGCCGAGCTCCGGCCAGCGCGCGGGGCGCCGCGCGAGATAGCGCGGCGATTCGGGCAACGCACGCACGAGCACGAACCCGAGCACGAGCGGCAATGCGCCGCCCGCGAAGAACAGCCCGCGCCAGCCGTAGCGCGGCAGCACCTCGTGCGCGAACAGGCCGGCCAGCATCCCGCCGAGCGGCACGCAGACGATCGTCGCGGTCACCATCATCGTGCGACGCCGCGCGGGCGTGTATTCGGCCGTCATCGTCGTGGCCGTCGGCAATGCACCGCCGATCCCGAGCCCCGCGACGAAGCGCAGCACCGCGATCGCCGTGACGTCCGGTGCGAAGCCGATCGCGCAGGTCGCGATGCCGAACAGGAACACGCTGCCGATCACGGCCTGGCGGCGGCCGAAGCGGTCCGCAACGATCCCCGCGCACGCGCTGCCGATGCCCATCCCGATCAGCCCCGCCGCGACGGCAGGCGCAAACGCGCCACGCGTGATGCCCCATTCGCGGATCAGCACCGGAATCGCGAAGCCGATCAGCTGGCCGTCGAAGCCGTCGAGCACGATCGCGAGCGCGGCGAGCAGCACCACGCCGCGCTGCATCGCCGTAAACGGCCCGTCGTCGAGCGTCGCGCCGATGTCGACGGAAGGCGGCTGAAATCCGTCGCGCGTGCTCATGCGACCTCCCGTTCGCCGCGCTGAAGCGGCAACGTGCGCGAACGGCGCGCGGCAAGACAACGGCATTCGATGGCTTTCATGGCGTCTCCAGTGGCCCGGGCTGGCGCGGTGGCGCGTGCCCGGATCCCGTGCTGCGCAGGCGGCCGGTGTCGACGCAGCGGCGCCGGCCCCGGGGTCTCGTCCAACCCGTCCCGATCCGGTGCCGTCGCCTGCGCGCGACGCACTCGTATCGTCGTGCGGCGCAAGCAGCGCCGCCGGCCTGATGCTCAGTTCATCCGCGCGTCGATCAGCCGGACCAGCGCGAGCAGCGTTTCCGCATGCGGCACCGCCACGCCCGCTTCGCGCGCGGCCGCGACAACCTTGCCGCTGATCGCGTCGATTTCCGTGCGGCGGCCCGCGAGCACGTCCTGCAGCATCGACGGGCGATGACCGCGATGCGCGCGGATCGCATGCTCGACGTTGCGCGCGATGCGTTCGCCGTCGACCGCGATGCCCTTCGCGCGGGCGACGGCGGCCACCTCGGCCGCAATCGCGAGCGCGAGCCGCGGCCCGTCGTGATGATTGCCGAGCTGGTCGACCATGCAGCCCGTCACCGCGCACAGCGTGTTGAGCGCCGCGTTGAACGCGACCTTCTCCCAGATCGCGGCCCACACATCGGCATCCAGCATGCACGCGAGCCCCGCGCGCGACAGCGTATCGGCCACGGCCGTCGCGAACGGTCGCGCCGCGCCGTCGGCCGTCATCATGCGGATCGCGCCCGCACCGTGCGAGCGTACGTGTGCAGGCCCCGCTGCGTCGGCCGGCCATGTCGTCACGCCAACCAGGATGCGTTCGAGCGGCATGAACGCATTCAGCGTCTCCACGTTGCCGAGCCCGTTCTGCAACGTGAGCACGTGCGTGTGCGGCGTCAGCAGCGCGCGCACGCCGTCGAGCGCGGTGCGCGTATGCAGCGACTTCGTGAAAACGATCAGCAGGTCGAATGGCGTATCGGACGATGCGGCCGCATCCGCTTGCGCGGTTTCCGGCCGCACGGCCTGCAACGTACGGACGCGTCGTTCACCACGATCGTCGTCGATGCGCAGCCCGTCGCGGCGAATCGCATCGAGGTGCGCGTCGTTCACGTCGATCAGCGTGACGGCCTCACCGCTTTCGGCCAGCAGCCCGCCGAACAGCGAGCCCATCGCGCCGGCGCCCAGAATCGCAATCCTCATGGTCGGCGGCCTCGTCAGAACGGATAGTGGCGCGGTGCGGTCTGCACGGTGATCCAGCGCAGGTCCGTGAACGCCGCGATGCCGGCCTTGCCGCCGAAGTGGCCGAAGCCGCTGTCCTTCACGCCGCCGAACGGCATCTGCGCCTCGTCGTGCACGGTCGGACCGTTCACGTGGCAGATGCCCGACTCGATGCGTCCCGCGACGCGCAGCGCACGCGCGACGTCGCGGCTGAAGACGGCCGACGACAGCCCGAACGCGTTGTCGTTCGCGCAACGGATCGCCGCCTCCTCGCCATCGACGCGCACGATGCCCTTCACCGGGCCGAACGATTCTTCCGCATAGAGGCGCATCGCCGGCGTCACATGGTCGAGCAGCGTGGCCGGGTACAGCGTGCTGTCGGCCTTGCCGCCGCACACGAGCGTCGCGCCGTGCGCGAGCGCATCGTCGATCAGCGCATTGCAGCGCTCGACCGCCTTCATGTCGATCAGCGAACCGAGCACGACGGGCCCTTGTCGCGGATCGCCGAGCGGCAGCGACGCGGCCTTGTCGGCGAGCTTCGCGACGAACGCATCGGCGATCGATGCGTCGACGACGATGCGTTCGGTCGACATGCAGATCTGCCCGGAATTCGCGAACGCGCCGAACGCGGCGGCCGCGACCGCCGCATCGAGATCGGCATCGTCGAGCACGACGAACGGCGCCTTGCCGCCGAGTTCCAGCACCGACGGTTTCAGGTGACGTGCGCAGGCTTCGGCGACGATCCTGCCGACACGCGTCGAGCCCGTGAAATTCACGCGGCGCACGGCCGGATGCGCGATCAACGCATCGACGATGGCGCCCGCGTCCTCGGGCGCGTTCGTCACGAAATTGACGACGCCCGGCGGCAGCCCGGCTTCCTGCAGCGCCTCGACGATCAGCCCGTGCGTGACGGGGCACAGCTCCGAACCCTTCAGGACGACCGTGTTGCCGCACGCGAGCGGCAGCGCGAGCGCGCGCGTCGCGAGGATCACCGGCGCGTTCCACGGCGCGATGCCGAGCACGACGCCTGCCGGCTGCCGCACGCCCATCGCGAGCGAGCCCGGCACGTCGGACGGAATCAGCTCGCCGCCGACCTGCGTGGTCAGCGACGCGGCCTCGACGAGCCCGCTCGCGGCAAGATGCACGTTGAAGCCGGCCCACAGCGCGGAGGCGCCCGTCTCGGCCGCCATCGCGGCGACGAACTGCTCGTGCTTCGCTTCGAGTGCGGCGGCCGCCTTCAGCAGCAGCGCGCGGCGTGCGCCGGGACCGAGCACAGCCCAGTCGGGAAACGCGCGGGCGGCCGCGTCGGCCGCCGCACGCGCATCGTCGACGGTGCAGGCGGGCGCTTCGGACGCGACTGCGCCATCAAGCGGGTTGCGGCGCACGAAGGTCGCGCCGCCGGACGAGTGACGGCGTTCGCCGCCGATCAGCATCGATACGGTTTGCATGGAGTCTCCGGAAGGACGCGCGTTGCGCATCACGTAATTCAGGCAATCTCGACTTCGACGACGACCGGCGTCGCCGCACGCAGCGCATCGGTCAGCGTGTCGCGCAGATGCGCGGCATCGGTCACGCGCACCCCGCGGCAGCCCATCCCTTGCGCGAGCGCGACGAAATCCAGGTTCGGCAGATCGGTGCCCTGCACAGGGTCATCGGGGCCGAAGCCGAACACCGGCGCGAAATCCTGCAGCGCCGCGTAGCGCCGGTTGTTCAGGATCACGAACGTGATCGGCAGCTTCAGTTGCGCGGCGCTCCACAAGGCCTGGATCGAATACAGGCTCGACCCGTCGCCGATCAGCCCGATCACGCGCCGGCCCGGCTGCGCGAGCGCGACGCCGACAGCGGCCGGCATCCCGTAGCCGAGGCCGCCGCTGTCCATCGTGTAAAACGTGCCGCTGCGCGTGAACGGCAGGTGTTCCTGCATCACGGGCCGTGCGCTCGGCGCTTCCTCGACGACGATGTCGTGCGCGTCGCGCACGTCGGCGAGCGTCTGCAGCGCGAACGCGACCGGCATGCGCTCGCCGGCGGCCGGCGCTTCGACACGCGCACGCGGCGGCCGCGGTGCGGGCATCGGCCGCTCGGGCGGCGCCGGGCGCGCGAGCAGGTCGCGCGCGGCGAGCCGCAGGTTGCCGACGACCGCATCGCCCGACGGCGTCCACGCGGCGACGCCCGGATCGTCGACCAGCTGCACGAGCGTCGCGCCCGGCGGCACGTGCGGGCCGAAACCCTCGATGTGATAGGTGAACGCGGGCGCACCGAACGCGAACACGAGGTCGTGCCCGTCGAGCCGCGCGACGATCTTCTCGCGGATCGCGGGCAGGAAGCCGGCGAACAGCGGATGGTCCTCGGGGAAACTGCAGCGCCCCGACATCGGCGCGGCGTACACGCGCGCACGGTGCCGCTCGGCGAGCCGCACGGCCTCATCCCACGCACCGGCGCGATCGACGGCCGCACCGACCACGAACGCGGGACGCCGCGCGGCGTCGAGCGCGTGGCCGAGCCGCGCAAGCGCATCGGGATCGGGCCGCACGACACTGCTGACGTCGCGGCGCGGCAGCAGTTCGGCCGGCTGGTCCCAGTCGTCGACCGGGATCGACACGAACACCGGGCCGCGCGGTTCCTGCATCGCGATGCGGTACGCCCGCGCGATCGCGGCCGGCACGTCCTGCGCGCGCGCGGGCTCGATGCTCCACTTCACGTACGGCTTCGGCAGCTCGGCGGCCTGCGTCGCGCCGAGGAACGGGTCGAACGGCAGGATCGCGCGCGCCTGCTGGCCCGCGGTGACGATCAGCGGCGTGCGGTTCTTGAATGCGGTGAAGAGGTTGCCCATCGCGTTGCCGACGCCCGCCGCCGAATGCAGGTTGACGACCGCCGCGTTGCCGGTGGCCTGCGCATGGCCGTCGGCCATCCCGACCACGACGGCTTCATGCAAACCGAGCACGTAGCGGAAATCGTCCGGGAAGTCGCGGAACATCGGCAGCTCGGTCGAGCCGGGATTGCCGAACACGCGGTCGATGCCGAACTGGCGAAGCAGGTCGATCACCGCATCGCGAACGGTGATCGATGCGGCGGAAGGGGACGGATGTCCGGACATGCTCGGCGCTCCTCGATGGCTTGGCGGTTTCCACAGTATCGAAGCGCAAGCCATTCTCGGATACTGTATTTTTTGCGATAAGCCATACCATTGCGTCATGACTTTCGATCTCCGACAATTGCGCGCCTTCACGACGATCGTCGCGTGCGGCAGCCTCGGCCGCGCCGCCGACGCGCTGCACGTGACCCAGCCAGCGCTGAGCCGGATCCTGAAGCGGCTCGAGGACCAGGTCGGTGCGCCGTTGTTCGAGCGTCACTCGAAGGGCGTGCAGCTCACCGCGTTCGGCGAGGCGCTGCTGCCGCACGCGACGCTGCTGCAGCACGAGGCCGAGCACGCGCGCGAAGAGCTCGACGCGATGCGCGGGTTCGCGAAGGGCACGATCAAGGTCGGCACGGTGGGCAGCATCGCGAGCCTCGTGCTGCCGGTCGCGGTGGGCCGCGTGCTCGACCGCTGGCCGAACCTGCGCGTCGAGATCATCGAAGGCGTGTGGGACCGGCTCGCGGAAGGGCTGAACAAGCACGAGATCGATCTCGCGCTGTCCGCGCACGGGCCCGATACCGACGAGATCGTCGCGATTCCCGAGTGCCGCTGGGAAGATCGCAGCCATATCGTTGCGGCGCCGCACCATCCGCTGCGCGCGCTCGGCCGCGCGCCGACGCTCGCCGATACGCTGCACGCGCGCTGGGCGATTCCGCCGCGCGGCACCGCGCCGTTCGACCACATGCGGGCGACCTTCGACGCGCACGGGCTCGCGCTGCCCGACATCGCGGTCGAGACGCGCTCGGTCACGACATTGAAGAGCCTCGTCGCGCATGCGGGCTTCCTGAGCTGGATGGCCGAGCCGATGTACGGCGCCGAGCAGCGCGCCGGCACGATCGACACGCTGCCCGTGCACGAGGTCGTCGCGGTACGCACGCTCACCGCGTTCCGGCGCCGCCACGGCATCCTGCCGGGGCCGGCCGGCAAGCTGCTCGACGAACTCGTCGCGCTGACGCGCGAAGGACGCTGACGGCACCTCGCGCACCGGCCGCCCGTTCGCGCGCTCCCCGCCCTGCCCGCGCCGCCACCGCAGCGCACCATCGAAATGCGGTTTCCCCACCTTGACTTTCGCTCGCCCGAATACGATCATTCGCTCACACAAAGAGCAAATGATCGTATTCGTCGGTCGCATTCGACAGGACAGTCAGGCACGAACAGGAGACACCGGATGAGCGCATCGCCCTCCGCCCGCACGCCCGTGCTGCTGCACATCGGCGCGGGCTCGTTTCACCGCGCGCACCAGGCGTGGTATCTGCATCGCGTGAACGCGGCCGTACCGGCCGACGAGCGCTGGTCGCTGACCGTCGGCAACATCCGCGACGACATGCACGCGACGATGGACGCACTCGCCGCGCAGCACGGCGCCTACACGCTCGAAACCGTCACGCCGCAAGGCGAACGCGCGTACGAGACGATCCGGGCGATCACGCGCGTGCTGCCGTGGTCGATCGACCTCGCCGCGCTGATCGACGCCGGCGCCGATCCGGCCTGCCGGATCGTATCGTTCACCGTCACCGAAGGCGGCTACTACCTCGACGAACACAACCGGCTCGACATCGCGAACGCCGATCTCGCGGCCGACCTGCAAGGCGCGCGCACGACGCTGTACGGCGCGCTCGCCGCGCTGCTCGCCGAACGCGTGAAGCGCGGCGCGGGCCCGCTCACGCTGCAGAGCTGCGACAACCTGCGCAACAACGGCGCGCGCTTTCGCGCGGGGATGCGCGAATTCCTCGACCGGCGCGGGCAGGCCGACCTGCTCGCGTGGTTCGATGCGAACGTCGCCACGCCGAGCGCGATGGTCGACCGCATTACGCCGCGCCCGACCGCCGACGTGCGCGAACGCGTGCTGGCCGCCACCGGCATCGACGACGCTTGCCCGGTGATGGGCGAATCGTTCATCCAGTGGGTGATCGAGGACCGCTTCGCGGCCGGCCGGCCGCGCTGGGAGCTGGCCGGCGCCGAACTCGTCGATGACGTGCACCCGTACGAGGAAGCGAAGATCCGCATCCTCAACGCGACGCACAGCTGCATCGCGTGGGCCGGCACGCTCGCGGGCTACACCTACATTCACGAAGGCACGCACGACGCGGCGATCCGGCGCTTCGCGCACGACTACGTGACGCAGGACGTGATCCCGTGCCTCACGCCGAGCCCGCTCGATCTCGCGCGCTACCGCGACGTCGTGCTCGAGCGCTTCGGCAACCCGTACGTGCTCGACACGAACCAGCGCGTCGCGGCCGACGGCTTCTCGAAGATCCCCGGCTTCATCGCGCCGACGCTCGTCGAATCGTTCGCACGCGGCGCGGCGCCGGTCGCCACCACCGTGCTGCCCGCGCTGTTCCTGCGCTTTCTCGAACGCTGGGCGCGCGGCACCTTGCCGTACGCATACCAGGACGGCGTGATGGACGAAGGCGCCGCGCGGGCGATCGTCGCGGCCGACGACCCGGTCGTCGCGCTGTGCGCGAGCCGCCCGCTGTGGGGCTCGCTCGCCGGCAACGCGGCGCTGTTCGAGGCGCTGCGCGCCGGACTCGCGCGGGTCGACGCATGGCTCGCGGCACGCTGACCCGCATCCGGGCGAACCTGCCTTGGCACGGGCGCGGCCGCGCGGCTAAAGTAGCGACTCCCCACTGACGGAACGGATCGCACATGTATCTCGGCATCGACCTCGGCACCTCGGAAGTGAAGGTGCTGCTGCTCGCCCCGGACGGCACGGTCGTCGGCACCGCCGGCTCGCCGTTCACCGTGTCGCGGCCGCATCCGCGCTGGGCCGAACAGCATCCGGAGGACTGGTGGCAAGGCACGCTCGCCGCGCTCGCGGCCCTGCGCGAACGGCACCGCCAGGCGTTCGCGGCCGTGCGCGGCATCGGGCTGTCGGGCCAGATGCACGGCGCCGTGCTGCTCGGGCGCGACGACCGTGTGCTGCGCCCCGCGATCCTGTGGAACGACATGCGCAGCGCCGACGAATGCGCGCTGCTCACCGAACGCGCGCCCGATCTCCACGCACTGGCCGGCAATCTCGCGATGCCGGGCTTCACCGCGCCGAAACTGCTGTGGGTCGCGAAGCACGAACCCGACGTGTTCGCGGCGACCGCCTGCGTGCTGATGCCGAAGGACTACCTGCGGTTCCGGCTGACCGGCGCGAAGGTGTCCGATCCGTCGGACGCGGCCGGCACGCTGTGGCTCGACGTCGCGCGCCGCGACTGGTCCGATGCGCTGCTCGCCGCGTGCGGGATGTCGCGTGACCAGATGCCGCGCATCGTCGAAGGCAATGCGCCGTCCGGCACGCTGCGCGCGGACATCGCCCGCGAACTCGGGCTCTCGGAAGCCGTCGTGGTCGCCGGCGGCGGCGGCGACAACGCGACGAGCGCGCTCGGCATCGGCGCGATCCATGCCGGCGACGGCTTCGTATCGCTCGGCACGTCGGGCGTGCTGAGCGTGGTCGGCGATCGTTTCATGCCGAATCCCGCGTCGGCCGTGCATGCGTTCTGCCATGCGATTCCCGATCGCTGGCAATTGATGAGCGTCGTGCTGTCGGCCGCGAGCTGCCTGCGCTGGGTCTGCAAGCTGACCGGCACCGACGAGCCCGCGCTGCTCGCCGAAGTCGAGGCGCTCGACGCCGACGCGCTCGCGACGGCGCCGCTGTTCCTGCCCTACCTGTCCGGCGAGCGTACGCCACACAACGATCCGTACGCGCAGGGCGTGTTCTTCGGGATGACGCATGCGACCGAACGCGCGCATCTCGGCTACGCGGTACTCGAAGGCGTGACGCTCGGCCTCGCCGACGGTCTCGACGCGCTGCATGCGGCCGGCGTCGAAACCGACCGGCTGTCGCTGATCGGCGGCGGTGCACGCAGCGCGTTCTGGGCGCAACTGATCGCGGATGCGCTGAACGTGCGCACGCGCCAGCACGGCGGCGGCGAAACGGGCGCGGCGCTCGGCGCGGCGCGGCTCGGCTGGCTGGCCGTCGGCGGCGATCCGCATGCGGTGCTGACCAAGCCGCCGGTGCGCGCCGAATACACGCCGGACGCCGCCCGCCATGCGCGGCTGCGCGAACGCCTCGATGCGTTCCGCGCGCTGTACCGCCACGTGCGGCCGCTGTACGAACCGTCGCGCGCGCGGCTCGCGTAAGCACCACCGCCGCGCGCCGATCGGCCGTCGGTCGTGCGCAAGACATGCGGTACAGTGGATGCCGTCATGCGGCCCATCGGCCGGCCCGCGGGGCGGCCCCCAGATCCGAATCGAATCGCTATCGTGTCCAAGTCCTCAGAAAAACTCGATCTCGCCACGCGTGCCGCGTGGCTCTACTACGTCGCGGGCGACACGCAGAACGAAATCGCGGAAAAGCTGCAGGTGTCGCGCCCGGTCGCGCAGCGCCTGGTCGCGTTCGCGGTCGAAAAGAACCTGATCCGCGTGCGCGTCGATCATCAACTCGCCGGCTGCCTCGATCTCGGCGCGCAACTGTCGAAGCGCTACGGCCTCGCAATGTGCGAAGTCGTGCCCGTCGATGCCGACGCGCCCGACGCGATCGACCGCAAGCTCGCGGTCGCCGGCGCGCAGGTGATGGAGCGCTACCTGAACGAAACGCGGCCGATGGTGATTGCCGTCAGCAGCGGCCGGACGCTGAAGGCCGCGGTCGCGCAGATCGCGCAGATCGACCGCCCGCAGCACCGGCTCGTGTCGATGGTCGGCGCGATCGCGGCCGACGGATCGTCGAACCGCTACGACGTCGCGCAGTACATCTCCGAGAAAACCAGCAGCAAGCACTTCCTGCTGCCCGCGCCGCTGTTCGCCGACAGCGCCGCCGAGCGCGCGCAGTGGTGCAATCACCGGCTGTACCGGATCGTCGAGGCGCTGTCGGGCAAGGCCGATGTCGCGTTCGTCGGGATCGGCAACATCGGCCCGCACTGCCCGCTCTACGAAGACGGCTTCATCACCGAACAGGAGCGCGACGAGATGACCTCGCTGGGAGCGGTGGCCGAACTGCTCGGCATGCCCATCGACGCGCACGGCAAGATGATCGACGTGTCGACCAGCGCGCGCGTGACGAGCGTCGCGCTCGCCACGCCGCCGAAGCGCCCGACGATCGCATTCGCCGGCGGCCCGAAGAAACGCGACGCGGTGATCGCCGCGCTGCGCGGCGGCTGGCTGTCGGGGCTCGTCACCGACGAAACCTGCGCGCGGGCCGCGCTCGACGCGAAGGCGGCCTGACGCCGAAGCCGCGCGCGGCAGTCGGTTACATGGCCGCGCACCCGCCGCTGTGAGCGCGGCCGGCCGTCATGCGGCCTTCGCGTGCACGCCCAGCCGGCGCAACGCCTGCCCGTGCTCGTCGAACAGGTGGCAGTGCTCGGCTTCCGCGCTCACGTGCAGCGCCTCGCCGGTGCGGTACGTGTCGAGCGGCGGAATCCGCGCGATCAGCCCGTCCGGCGCGACGGCCGACTCCGCATACAGGTACGCGGCATCGCCGAGCGACTCCACGGCCATCGTCTTCGCAGCGACGCCGGCAGCCGCCGCTTCGACTTTCAGGTGCTCGGGCCGCACGCCGACCGTCACCGCCGCCCCGCGCTGCAGCCCCGCCGCCTCGACCGCGACGCGCTGCGTCTCGCCGCTGTCGAAGCGCACGAGCACGCCGCCCGCATCGACCGATTCGACGGCACCCTTCAGGAAGTTCATCTTCGGCGAACCGATGAAGCCCGCGACGAACAGGTTCGCCGGCGCGTGATACAGCGCGTTCGGCGTGCCGACCTGCTGCACCGCGCCGCCCGACAGCACGACGATCTTGTCCGCGAGCGTCATCGCCTCGACCTGGTCGTGCGTCACATAGATCATCGTCGTCTTCAGCTCGTCGTGCAGCCGCGCGAACTCCAGCCGCATCTTCACGCGCAGCGCCGCGTCGAGGTTCGACAGCGGCTCGTCGAACAGGAACACCTTCGGCTTGCGCGTGATCGCACGGCCGATCGCGACGCGCTGCCGCTGGCCGCCCGACAACTGCTTCGGCTTGCGGTCGAGCAGATGGTCGATGTGCAGGATCTTCGCGGCCTGCTTCACGGCCTGGTCGATCTCCGGCTTCTTCGCGCCCGCGAGCTTCAGGCCGAACGCCATGTTGTCGTACAGCGTCATGTGCGGGTACAGCGCATACGACTGGAACACCATCGCAATGCCGCGCTTCGCGCTCGGCACGTCGTTGACCTTCGCGCCGTCGATCAGCAGGTCGCCGCTCGAAATATCCTCGAGGCCGGCGATCATCCGCATCAGCGTGGATTTGCCGCAGCCGCTCGGGCCGACGAACACGACGAATTCGCCGTCGGCGATGTCGAGGTTCACGTTGCGCAGCACTTCGGTGTCGTCGTAGCGCTTCGCGATGTTGCGCAGGAGCACGCTTGCCATGATCTGTCTCCGTTCGTTCGTGATGCGCCGCGTCGAACGCGGCGCGCAGTCGTTCGTGGTTGCTAGTTCGGCAGCACCGCGCCGGTCGCCTGCCAGCGCGCGACGTAACCGGGCAGCTCGTGCATGTCGTCGAATACGTGACGCGCGCCGATCCCGCGCAGCGCGTCGATCTGCGCGGCCGACGCATGCCCGCCGCCGACGAAGCCGAGCACGGTCATGCCGGCCGCGGCGGCCGCGGTGATGCCGGTCACGCTGTCCTCGACCACGAGGCACTGGGCGGGCGCGACGCCGAGCGTGCGCGCCGCCGCGAGATACACGTCGGGCGCCGGCTTCGGCCGCGCGACGGCATCCGCGCAGAACAGCCGGTCGCCGAAGAAACGCGCGAGGCCCGTGCGTGCCAGTGCCGCCTCGACGTACGCGCGGTAGCTGTTGCTCGCGCAGGCGGTCGTCAGTTGAATCGCGCCCAGCGCCGCATCGATGCCGTCGACCATCGGCGCATTGACGGCCGCCGCCTCGACCGCGGCACGGATTTCGACGACGTCGTCGTTCGACAGCCTGCGCCCGACGGCCTCGCTCGCGCCGGCCAGCACGCGCTCGATGCGCAGCCCGAGCAACGGCATCACGGCCGGCCGCGCATCGACGCCCGGCCAGCGCGCATCGAGCTCGCGCACGAGCACGTCGGCAGCCACCGCCTCGCTGTCGATCAGCACGCCGTCGCAATCGCAGATCAGTACGCTCGTCGTCATTTGACCGCTCCGAACGTGAGCCCGCGCACCAGCTGCTTCTGCGACAGCCAGCCGACGATCAGGATCGGCGCGACCGCGAGCAGCGAAGCCGCCGACAGCTTCGCCCAGAACAACCCTTCGGGGCTCGAGTACGACGCGATGAACACGGTCAGCGGCGCCGCGTTCGAGCTCGACAGGTTGATGCTCCAGAACGCCTCGTTCCACGACAGGATCACGAGCAGCAGCGCGGTGGACGCGAGCCCCGGCAGCGCCATCGGCATCAGCAGGTAGACGATCTCCTGCCACGTCGATGCGCCGTCGATGCGCCCGGCTTCGAGGATGTCCTTCGGGATCTCGTTGAAGTACGTGAAGGTCATCCACACCGCGATCGGCAGGTTGATCAGCGTGTAGACGATCACGAGGCCCGACACCGTATCGAGCAGCCCCGCGTTCTTCCACAGCAGGTAGATCGGCACGAGCACGCCGACCGACGGCATCATCTTCGTCGACAGCATCCACAGCAGCACCTTCTGCGTGCGGTGGTTCGGGAAGAACGCCATCGCGTACGCGGCCGGCACCGCGAACAAAAGCGAGATCACCGTGACACCCGCCGAGATCAGCACCGAATTCCACGCGAACGCGAAATAGTTGCTGCGCGCGAACACCTCGCGGAAGCTGTCGAGCGTCGGCATGAAGAACAGCGTCGATGCATACGCCTGCTGCTCGGTCTTGAACGCGGTAATCGCCATCCAGAAGATCGGAAAGAACAGCAACAGCGCGATCAGCCACGCGAGCGCGCCGGGCAGCGCGCGCCGCACGAGGTCGAACACGGCCGGCACGCGCCGGCCTTCGAAGGTCAGGTCGCTCATTTCTCGTACTCTCCCTTCAGGTTGCGCGCGAGCATCCGCACGAGGAAGAACGACACGACGTTCGCGACCACCACGGCGATGATCCCGCCCGCGGACGCGAGGCCGACGTCGAACTGCTGCAGGCCGAGCGCGTAGATCAGGTACGACAGGTTGGTCGTCGCGTCGCCGGGGCCACCGCCGGTCGTCGTGTAGATCTCCGCGAAGATCGACAGCAGGAAGATGGTCTCCATCATCACGACCACGGCGATCGCGCGCTTCAGGTGCGGCAGCGTGATGTAGAAGAACATCGCGATCGGGCCCGCGCCGTCGATGCGCGCGGCTTCCTTCTGCTCCTGGTCGAGCGACTGGATCGCGGTGAACAGGATCAGGAACGCGAACGGCAGCCATTGCCACGCGACGATGATGATCACGGCGGTGAGCGGGTAATCCGCGAACCAGTCGATCGGCGTCATCCCGAGCGCGCGCATCGCGGTCGCGACAAGCCCGTACACCGGGTGCAGGATCATGTTCTTCCAGATCAGCGCGGATACCGTCGGCATCACGAAGAACGGCGCGATCGCGAGCAGGCGTGCCACGCCCTGCCCGTAGAACTTGCGGTCGAACAGCACGGACATCAGCACGCCGCCGATCACCGTGATCGCGAGCACCGCGCCGATCAGCACGAGCGTGTGCCAGATCGCGGGCAGGAACGACGGATCGGTCGCGAGGAAGCGGTAGTTGTCGAGCCCGGCGAAACCCTTCACGTCCGGGTTCAGCAGGTTGTAGCGCGAGAACGAATACCAGATCGTCATCGCGAGCGGAATCGACATCCACAGCAGCAGCACCGCGACGGACGGCGAGACGAGCCAGCTCGCGCCGCCGCGCGCACGGCGCGGCGCGCCGGGCGGCGACGACGCGTCGCCCGCCGACGGCGCGTGGGCATGGCTCAGGGGAAGACGCAGGTGTCGCATGATCGGAGTCCCTCCGGTTGAGGCGCGGGCGCGAAGGCCAGCCCGCCTTTCGGCTTCGACGACGCGCACCGTGCGCCACCGCGCACGGTGCGGGCCGCATTACTTCTTGTAGCCGGCCTGCCGCACCGCTCGGTCGGCGGCGGCCTGCCCGGCGGCGAGCGCCTGGTCGACCGTCATCTGGCCCGCCACCGCACCCGCGATCGACTGGCCGACCACCGTGCCGAACGACTGGAATTCAGGAATCCCGACGTACTGCACGCCCGTGTACGGCACTTTCTTCAGCGACGGATCGTTCGGATCGGCCGTCTCGATCGCCTTCAGCACGAAGTCCGAGAACGGCGCGGCGGCCTTGTACTCGGGGCGCTGATACGTCGACGTACGCGTGCCCGGCGGCACCGACGCCCAGCCTTCGTCCTTGCCGACCATCTCGACGTACTGCTTCGACGTCGCCCATGTGATGAACTTGCGCGCGGCGTCCTGCTGCTTCGACGTCTTCGGGATCGCGAGCGCCCACGCCCACAGCCAGTGCGAACCCTTCGGCGTGACCGCGACCGGCGCGGCCGCGAAGCCGATCCTGTCGGCGACCTGCGACTGCTGCTTGTTGTAGAGCATCCCGGCCGCGACCGTCGCGTCGATCCACATCGCGCACTTGCCGGACGACATCAGCGTCAGGTTCTCGTTGAAGCCGTTCGAGCTCGCTCCCGGCGGGCCGTCTTTCCTCAGCAGGTTCACGTAGAACGTGATCGCCTTCTTCCATTCCGGCGACGTGAGCTGCGCGTTCCAGTTCTCGTCGAACCAGCGGCCGCCGAACGTGTTCACGACCGTCGACACGTACGCCATGTTCTCGCCCCACCCGGCCTTGCCGCGCAGGCAGATCCCGTAGGTGCCCTTCGCCTTGTCGGTGAGCTTGTCCGCGAATTCGGCGATCTGGTCGTAGGTCGGCTGGTCGGGCATCTTCAGCCCCTTCGCCGCGAACAGGTCCTTGCGGTAGAACGTCATCGAGCTTTCGACGTAGAACGGCAGCGCGTACAGCTGGCCGTTGTACGACAGGCTGTCGCGCGCGGTCTTCACGATGTCGTTCAGGTCGTAGTCGGCGGGCAGGCCGGTGATCGGCGCGAGCCAGCCGCGCTTGCCCCACTGCGGCGTCTCGTAGGTCCCGATCGCCATCACGTCGAACTGGCCGCTGCCGGTCGTGATGTCGGTCGTCGCGCGCTGGCGCAGCACGTTTTCCTCGAGGATCACCCAGTTCAGCTTGATGTCCGGGTTCGCCTTCTCGAATGCCGGCGACAGCTTCTTCAGCTCGATCATGTCGGGATTGTTCAGCGTCGCGATCGTCAGCGTGCCGGCGGACGCGGCGCAGGCCGCCGTCGCGAGCGCGGCTCCGGCGAAGCAGCGTGCGGCGGCGTCGAGCATCTTTCGTTGCATGGCATGTCTCCTGTGTTTTTTCGAAGTGTCGTCGGTACTGCGTTTCGCTCGCGGCCCGTCATGCCGGCCGCTGCATTCCGCACGCGCGCGCATAGTGCGCGATCACGTCGCGTATCCGGTGGCGCACCCATGCGCGCGGCTCTTTCTCGAGGCCGCCCGCGCGGCATGCCGCGTACACGTCCGGCAACCACTGCGCGACGAGCGTTTCCGGCACCGGCTGGCGCGCCAGGTTGTCGAACAG
Organism: Burkholderia sp. BCC0405; assembly: GCF_902833075.1. Classification (NCBI taxonomy): domain Bacteria; kingdom Pseudomonadati; phylum Pseudomonadota; class Betaproteobacteria; order Burkholderiales; family Burkholderiaceae; genus Burkholderia; species Burkholderia sp. BCC0405. Next base: position 86,835 of record NZ_CADFEO010000002.1, on the reverse strand, counting down.
TTGCTCGACCGCGGCCGCGACGGCCGGCTGCAGCCAGTAGTAGCGGATCCGGTCGCTGTAGCTGAACTGGCGCGCGAGCCGCTGCTCGGCTTCGTCGCCGCGGTAGTACGGCGCCCAGTGCTCGGGCTGCGCGCGCATCGCGGCGTCGACGACGTCGCGCAACCGCGAGCGCTGTGCGGGCTCATCGATCAATGCGTCCTCGATGAAGGTCAGCGCGAACAGCGCCTCGCGCAGCGCGAACGTCAGCGCGGGGCCGACCTTCAGCACCGCGAAGTGGTCGCGCACGAGCGCGGCGAGTGCGCCCTCGGTCTGGTAGTCGGTCGAATGCGCCTCGAACACGAGGCGCGGTATCTGCAGGATACTCGCGCCGAGCGAGGCGGCCTTTGTGCTGTCATAGTCGAGCACGTGGCGATCGTCGAAGTCGACGCCCGGTTGCGCGACGATCGCGACGACACGCGTCCATGCATCGTCGAGACCGGCAGCCGCGAACGCGTGGCGGTGCGCGTCGAGCGTGGCCGCGATGCTGTCGCTGCGCGTGACCGCAATGTGTGCGATCGCTGCGTCGCCGCCGCTGCCGCTGCCGCCGACTTCGCCGCCCGGCGTCGGCACCTCGGTGCCGATCACGTAGACGGGCGCGATGCCGGCGCGCGCCGCCGCGTCTTCCGCCGCGCGGCACAGCTCGGCCGCGCGCGCGGCGATCGTGCGATCGTCGAGCCGCACCGGATCGCCGGCGCAAGCCATGCTCGCATCGAGATGGATCTTCTCGAAACCGGCTTCGACGTACGCGGCGACCATCGCGCACGCTTCGCGCATCGCGTCGGCCGCGCGGCGATGCCGCCACGGGTTCGGGCCGAGATGGTCGCCGCCGAGCACGAGCGCCGACGGGGCCAGCCCGCAACGCTGCGCGATCGCGTCGACGTCACGGCGGAAATCGGCCGGCGTCATGCCCGTATAACCGCCGAGATGGTTGACCTGGTTGCAGGTCGCTTCGATCAGCAGCGGCGAACCGTCCGCGCGCGCCGCTTCGCACGCGGCCTCCAGCACGAGCCGGTGGGCACTGCAGATCGCGTAAATGCCGCGCTGCGCGTCCGCGCGGTTCGCGTCGAAGATCATCCGCAGCACGGCGTCCGCATGCGCGGTGCGCGAACGCTCGACGAAGGTCGTCAGGCCGGACATGCAATCCCTCGTTCGGTCAGGAAACGGTCGATTTCGACTGCACTGCTGTTGCCTTCCATCGGGCCGCGCCGCGTGACCGCGATCGCACCGGCCGCGTTCGCGCGGCGCAGCGCGATCTCGATCGGCACGCCCGCGACGAGGCTCGCGACCAGCGTGCCGCCGAAGCAGTCGCCGGCGCCGGTCGGATCGACTTCGTCGACCTGGAACGCGGGCGCTTCCACGCGGTTCGCCCGGTCGAACGCGACGCTGCCTTGCGCGCCGCGTTTCAGCACGACACGCTCGAGCAGCGGATGCGTCGCGAGCAGGCCCGCGATCGCGCGCTCGGCCGGCTGCGGCCCGCAGAAAAACGGCAGGTCGGCTTCGCTCGGCAGGAACAGGTGGCAGGCCGCGAGCATCGCGTCGAGCGCCGCGCGCATTGGCCGAAAACCCAGCATTTCGTGCCGCACGTTCGGATCGAACGACACCTTCGCGCCGGCGCGCGCCGCCTCGATCACGCCGCGCTGCACCGCGGCGATCGCCGATTCGCTCGTCAGCGACGAGCCCATCACGTGGAAATAACGGCAGCCGTCGAACATCGCGGTGTCGACGTCGGACGCATCGACGCACGCGGCCGCGCTGGTGGACAGGCTGTAGACGAAGCTGCGCGAGCCGTCGTCGCGATACGCGACGAACGCGGTGCCGGTCGGACGCGCGACGCGGCGAATGCGCGCGACGTCGACCCCGTCGCGTTCGAGCCGCGCGACGATCGCGTCACCAAACGCGTCGCGGCCGACGCAGCCCGCATACGCGACGCGCGCACCGAGCCGCGCGGCCTGGTCGGCAAAGATCGCCGGCGCGCCGCTCGGGAACGGCCCCTCGAACAGCCCCGGCGCATCGAAACCCTGGCCGCGCCCGGCGGCGACGAATTCGGCGAGCAGTTCGCCGGCGACGACGATCTCGGCCATCAGGCGTGCCCTCCTCGTTCGACGGCGGCCTCGGCGTGCGGCCATGCCGCTGCGTCGCAGGCCGGCAGGCAAGTGGCGCGTGCGAGCGGCACCATGTCAGCTCATCCAGTTGCCGCCGTCGACGTTCAGCGTCTGGGCGGTGATGTAGTCGGCGTCGGACGACGCGAGGAACAATGCGGCGCCGGTCAGGTCGCCCGGCACGCCCATGCGGCCGAGCGGCACGGCTTCGCCGACCAGCCGCTTCTTCTCGCCGAGCGGCCGGTTCTCGTAGCGCGCGAACAGCGCATCGACCTGTTCCCACATCGGCGTGTCGACGACGCCCGGCGCGATGCCGTTCACGTTGATCCGGTGCGGCGCGAGCGCGAGCGCGGCCGACTGCGTATAGCTGATCACCGCGGCCTTGGTCGCGCAGTAGTGCGAAACGAGCGCCTCGCCGCGACGCCCGGCCTGCGACGACATGTTGACGATCTTGCCGCCGCGCCCCTGCTCGACCATCCGCTGTGCGACGGCCTGCATCAGGAAGAACAGCCCTTTCACGTTGACCGCGAACAGCCGGTCGAACACGTCCCACGATTCGTCGAGTATCGGGCGCATGTCGAACAGCGCCGCGTTGTTGAACAGGATGTCGACGCCGCCGAAGCGTTCGACCGTCGTGGTGACGATCCGCTCGATGTCGTCGCGACGCGTGACGTCCGCGGTGACGGCCACCGCGCGGCCGGGGTTCGCCTCGATGAGCCGCGCGAGCGAGCCGCCTGCCGGCTTCACGTCGACGAGCACGCAGCGTGCGCCCTCGTCCAGATAGCGTTGCGCGACCGCCTCGCCGATGCCGCTTGCGGCGCCCGTCAGGATCGCGACCTTGTCTTCCAGTCTCACTGGCTGTCTCCGGTTCGTTCTGCTTTACGACGGCTGCGAGGTGAGCGAACGCTCGCCAACCGATCAATTGCTCTAGTAGTGATCGAATGATCGGATACGCGATTCGCGCTGTCAAGGCGGCGTGACGGCTTTCTATGATGCGCTGCGGCACACCGGCGCAGCGTGGCGGCCTGCCGCGCACGCCCGGCAAGGCGCGGCGCGCGCGGTGCGGCGCGGTCGGAATCGCGATGAAGGGGACGGAAAGGGGAATTCGCGCTGCACGGCGCGGCGATACGTTATATCATCGCCGTACTTTGTTTCATCGCCCTGCTTCACGCCATGGCTACCTCATCGTCCATTGACGCCCGGCTGACCCGGGCCGACGCATTCGCCGCCGAGCACGGGCTCGCGTGGACGCCGCTGCGCCGCCAGGTCTACGAGCACGTGCTGGCCGCGCAGCGCCCGATCGGCGCGTACGACCTGCTCGCCGAACTCGAGCCGCAGCGCGGCCGCGTGCCGCCCACGACCGTCTACCGCGCGCTGGATTTCCTCGTCGAGCACGGCTTCATCCACCGGATCGAATCGAAGAACGCGTTCTTCGCGTGCTGCGAGATCGGCGTGCCGCACGAAGGCCAGTTCCTGATCTGCGATTCGTGCGGCGACACCGTCGAGATTCCCGGCGGCGACCTCGCCAAGCAGTTGTCCGCGAGCGAGCCCGCGCACGGTTTCGAAGTCCACCACCAGGTCGTCGAGCTGAGCGGCCTGTGCGGGCACTGCAAGCACAAGCCCGCGCAACGCTGACGCGTATCGTGCGGCGCAAGCGCCGCCCCTTCCAACGAGGAGTTCCATGTCCATTGCCCTGAAGCGCGCGCCGCGGCGTGCCCTGTCGCCTGTCCGCTGGCTCGCCAGCACCGTTGCCGTCCTGTCGCTCGCGGCGCCCGCGTTCGCGCAGGCCGCGACCGTCAACGTCGTGGCCGCCGAGAATTTCTACGGCGACGTCGCGACGCAGATCGGCGGCAGCCATGTCGCGGTGACGAACATCCTCAGCAACCCGGACCAGGATCCGCACCTGTTCGAAGCGAGCCCGAAGACGGCCCGCGCGCTCCAGCACGCGCAGGTCGTGATCTACAACGGCGCCAACTACGATCCGTGGATGAGCAAGCTGCTCGGCGCGTCGAAGCAGGCGAAGCGCGCGACGATCGTCGTCGCCGATCTGGTCGGCAAGAAGGCCGGCGACAACCCGCACCTGTGGTACGACCCGGCGACGATGCCGGCCGCCGCGCGCGCGATCGCGGCCGAGCTTGGCCGCGCCGACCCGGCGAACAAGGCCGAGTACGACGCGAACCTGCAGAAGTTCGTCGCGTCGCTGAAGCCCGTCGACGACAAGGTTGCCGCGCTGCGCGCGCAGTACAAGGGCGTGCCGGTCACGGCCACCGAGCCCGTGTTCGGCTACATGTCCGACGCGATCGGCCTCGACATGCGCAACCAGCGCTTCCAGCTCGCGACGATGAACGACACCGAGGCGAGCGCGCAGGACGTCGCCGCGTTCGAGAGCGACCTGCGCAAGAAGCAGGTGCGCGTGCTGATCTACAACAGCCAGGCTGAAGAACCGATGACCAAGCGCATGCTGAAGATCGCGCGCGACGGCGGCGTGCCGACCGTCAGCGTCACCGAGACGCAGCCGGCCGGCAAGTCCTTCCAGCAATGGATGGCCAGCCAGCTCGACGCGCTCTCGGCCGCGCTGGCCGCCGGCAAGCAATAAGCAACCGCAACGAAATGACCGTCACACCTCACGCACTCGCCGTCAATCGCGTCACGCTCGAACTGGGCGGACGCACGATCCTGCGCGACGTCAGCTTCTCGATCGAACCCGGCGAATTCGTCGGCGTGCTCGGGCCGAACGGTGCGGGCAAGACGACGCTGATGCGCGCGGTCCTCGGCCTCGTGCCCGTGTCGGCCGGCACGCTGTCCGTCGGCGGCGTGCCGGTCGTGCGCGGCAACGCGTCGATCGGCTACATGCCGCAGATCAGGAGCGGCCTCGCGAACCGCAGGATGCGCGGCTACGACTTCGTCGCGATGGCCGCCGACGGCCATCGCTGGGGGCTGCCGCACACGAATGCGGCGACGCGCCGCGACGTCGACCGCGTGCTCGATCTCGTCGGCGGCCAGGCGCTCGCGCGCCGGCCGCTGTCGGAACTGTCCGGCGGCGAGCGGCAGCGCCTGCTGCTCGCGCAATGCCTGCTCGGCAGCCCGAAGCTGCTGCTGCTCGACGAGCCGCTGATCAGCCTCGACCCGAACCACCAGCGCGGCGTGGTCGAGCTCGTGCGCAACGTGCAGCGCGAGCTTGGCATCACCGTGCTGTTCTCCGCGCACGAACTGAATCCGCTGTTGAACGCGCTCGACCGCGTGCTGTATCTCGGCAACGGCGTTGCCGCGCTCGGCACCGTCGACGAGGTGATCACGAAGCCCGTGCTGTCGCGGCTCTACGGTTCGCCGATCGACGTGATGCGCGTGAACGGCAAGATCTTCGTGATGTCGGGCGACGTCGAGATCGAGAAGCACGATCACGAACACGAGGACGACGACAGCCACTCGCACCGCGGTGGCGGCGGCCACGGCCATCACCACCACGGACACGCTCATCCCGGGCATGCTCACGATGTTTGAATACGACTTCATGATCAACGCCTTCGCGGCGTCGGGGATCGTCGCGGTGCTCGCAGGCATCGTCGGCTACTTCCTGGTGCTGCGCGGGCAGACCTTCGCGGGCCACGCGCTGTCGCACGTCGGCTTCACCGGCGCGACGGGCGCGGTGCTGCTCGGCATCTCGCCGATCTGGGGGATGGTCGGTTTCACGCTCGCCGCCGGGATCGGGATGGGCGCGCTCGGCGAACGGCTCGCGGGCCGCGACGTCGCGATCGGCGTGATCCTGTCGGGCGCGCTCGGCTTCGGCCTGCTGTTCCTGCATTTCTACACGTCGTTCGCGACGCAGGTCACCGCGCTCTTGTTCGGCAACGTGCTCGCGGTGAGCCACGATACGCTCGCGGTGCTCGCCGGCATCGGCGCCGTGAGCCTGCTCGCGCTCGCGCTGATCGCGCGGCCGCTGCTGTTCGCGTCGCTGCAGCCCGAACTGGCTGAAGCCAAGGGCGTGTCGCTGCGCACCGTGTCGATGCTGTTCCTCGCGGTGTGCGCGCTCGCGGTGGCGGCCGCGACGCAGATCGTCGGCGTGCTGCTGGTGTTCACGCTGCTGGTCGGGCCGGCTGCCGCCGCGCAGAACGTGACGACGCGGCTGTCGACCGGCGTGCTGCTCGCCGCGCTGTTCGCTTTGTTCGAAGCGTGGCTCGGCATCGTGCTCGCGTATCACACCGACTGGCCGACGAGCTTCTGGATCACCGCGCTGTCGGCGCTCGTGTACGGCGCAAGCCTGTTGCGGCGTCACTGATCGCCGCCTGGCGGATCATCGCCCGACGAAATGAAAAACGCCGGCGTGCCCGAGGGCAGCGCCGGCGTTTTTCATGCGGCCGCGATCGTGCGGCGCGCCGTGTGCGTCAGCTGCTTCCCTTCCCGCTCATCGTGCAAGCACGCGCGCGTGATGCGCGATGTGATCGGCGATGAACGTCGAGATGAAGTAGTACCCGTGGTCGTAGCCCGGATGGCGGCGTAGCGTCAGCGGCTGGCCGGCCTTCGCACACGCAGCCTCGAATACGTCGGGGTTCAGCTGGTTCGCGAGGAACTGATCGGCGAGGCCCTGATCGACGAGGATGCCGTCCGCGAACTTCGGCGCGTCGGCGCGCGCGACGAGTTCGCTCGCGTCGTGCGCCTTCCATGCTTCACGATCGGCGCCGAGATAGCCCGAGAACGCCTTCTCGCCCCACGGGCAGCGTGTCGGCGCGGCGATCGGCGCGAACGCCGACACCGACCGGTACAGGCCCGGATGGCGCAACGCGAGCGTCAGCGCACCGTGCCCGCCCATCGAATGCCCGAAGATCCCGAGCCGCGCGCCGTCGATCGGCAGCTCGGCCGTGACGAGCGCGCGCAACTCGCCCGTCACGTACGACTCCATCCGGTAGTGCGCGGACCACGGCGCTTCGGTCGCATCGACGTAGAAGCCCGCGCCGACGCCGAAATCCCACGCATCGGTCTCGCCCGGCACGCCCGCGCCGCGCGGGCTGGTGTCGGGCATCACGAGCGCGAGGCCGTGCTGCGCCGCGTATTGCTGCGCGCCGGCCTTGATCGCGAACGTCTCGTCGGTGCACGTGAGCCCCGCGAGATAGAACAGCGCCGGCACGCGGCCGTGCGCGGCCTGCGGCGGCAAGTACACCGAGAACTTCATCGGCAGGCCGATGGCCGCCGAATCGTGACGGTAGAAACGCTGTTCGCCGCCGTGGCACGCGTGCGAGGAAACGAGTTCGAGCATCGCGGTGCGCTCCCGGTCAGTACAGCACGACCGAGCGGATCGACTCGCCGGCCTTCATCAGGTCGAAGCCTTCGTTGATCCGCTCGAGCGGCAGCGTGTGCGTGATCAGGTCGTCGATGTTGATCTTGCCTTCCATGTACCAGTCGACGATCTTCGGCACGTCGGTGCGGCCGCGCGCGCCGCCGAACGCCGAACCCTTCCATTCGCGGCCCGTCACGAGCTGGAACGGACGCGTGCTGATTTCCTCGCCGGCTGCCGCCACGCCGATGATGAACGACTGGCCCCAGCCCTTGTGCGTGCACTCGAGCGCCTGGCGCATCAGCTTCACGTTGCCCACGCATTCGAACGAGTAGTCGGCGCCGCCGTCGGTCAGCTGCACGATGTGGTCGACCACGTTCTCGACTTCGTTCGGGTTGATGAAGTGCGTCATCCCGAACTTCTTCGCGAGCTCGACGCGCTTCGGGTTGATGTCGACGCCGATGATCTTGTCCGCGCCGACCATCTTCGCGCCCTGGATCACGTTCAGGCCGATGCCGCCGAGGCCGAACACGACGACGTTCGCGCCCGCCTCGACCTTCGCCGAGTACACGACCGCGCCGACGCCGGTCGTCACGCCGCAGCCGATGTAGCAGATCTTGTCGAACGGCGCGTCCTCGCGCACCTTCGCGACCGCGATCTCCGGCACGACGATGTAGTTCGAGAACGTCGACGTGCCCATGTAGTGGAACAGCGGCTTGCCGTCGAGCGAGAAGCGCGACGTCGCGTCGGGCATCAGCCCCTTGCCCTGCGTCGCGCGGATCTTCTGGCACAGGTTGGTCTTGCGCGACAGGCAGAACTTGCATTCGCGGCATTCGGGCGTGTAAAGCGGAATCACGTGGTCGCCCTTCCTCACGGTGCCGACGCCGGGGCCGACGTCGACCACGACGCCTGCGCCTTCATGGCCGAGGATCGCCGGGAAGATCCCTTCCGGATCGGCGCCCGACAGCGTGTAGTAGTCGGTGTGACAGATGCCCGTCGCCTTCACCTCGATCAGCACTTCGCCGGCGCGCGGCCCTTCCAGATCGACTTCCTCGATCGTCAGCGGCGCGCCCGCCTTCCATGCAATCGCTGCTTTCGTCTTCATCGTGTGACTCCTGTCCGTGTGTGAGGTCGGCCCGGGTTGGCGCGTCAGCGCTCATGTCGACCGGCATGGGTGCGTCGGCACCCACGCTGGCCCCATGCTTCGCACCGGGGTCCATGCAATGCTGTCGAAACCGCGCCGCGCGGCATCGCGCACGGCACGGCGAAAGAATCTCGTGCTCGCCATGATGGCCGGTTCGGCCGCGCGTCGCGTGCGGGAAACGGTCGCCGGCTTGCCACGATGCGTCATGGCTGACGCAAAAGAACAAGTGTTCGAGTTTAAACGCCCGTCGTGAACCATGCATCCGTGCGCGCATACAGATCGATGAAGCGTGCGTGGCGCGCGGCCAGCGCGCGATCGTCGCGCGGCTCGGCAACCGGCGACGCGGCCGGCGCCAGCGCGTGCAACGCGTCTTCCCGCCAGTGCCCGATCGCGACGCCCGCGAGCAGCGCGGCGCCGCGCGTCGCGGCGTTCGGGCATTCGATCGCGTGGAGCGACGCGCCCAGCGCGTCGGCCAGCAGCTGGCGCCAGCGCGGATCGACCGAGCCGCCGCCCGCGAGACGCAGCGTCGCGACCGGATCGCCGCGATCGGCATCGCGGATCGCATCGAGCCCGGCGCGCAACGCGAACGCGACGCCTTCGAACGCGGCGCGCATCATCGCGCCGCGCGTGTCGCCGAGCCCAAGGCCGAGCCAGCCGCCGCGTGCATCGGGGTTCATCCACGGCGAACGCTCGCCCGTCAGGTACGGCAGGAAGCACAGGCGCTCCGACGCGGCGTGGGCGAACGCATCGTCATACGCATCGGCCCACCGCGCGTAACCGAGCCAGCCGCGCACGGCTTCGAGTGCAAGCCCGACGTTCTGCATCGCGGCCATCGTGTAATAGCCGCCGCCGGCCGCCGCGCGATACCGATGCAGCCCGCGTCGCGCGGGCGGCAGCGCATCCGCGAGCACGACGATCTGGCCGCCGCTGCCCGTCGTCAGCAGCGCGTCGCCGGCGGCGGCGAGCCCGCTGCCGAGCGCCGCGCATGCGGTGTCGGCCGCGCCCGTCGCCAGCGGCACGCCGGCAGGCAGGCCAAGCGCAGCCGCAGCCTGCGCGCCGAGCGTGCCGCAGTGCGCGGTCGACGAACGGACCGGCGCAAACCGGTCGACCGGCAGGCCGAGCGCGTCGATCAATGCGAGATCCCATGCGCCGTCGGGTGTCGCGAGCGCGGTCGCGCACGCATCGCTCGGATCGGCCGCGACGTCGCCGCCCAACGCGATGCGCAACCAGTCCTTTGGCTGCACGGCCCAGCGCGCGTCGCGCAGCGCATCGGGTTCGTGCGCGGCCAGCCAGCGCAACAGCGGGCCGGCCATGCCCGGCGCGACGGGATTCGGTGCAGCGGGCCAATCGGCCGCATCCGCTTCGCGCACCGCCCGCGTGTCGGGCCACAGCAGCGCGGGCCGCACCGGCTGCCCCACCGTGTCGATCAGCACGACGCCGTGCATCTGCCCCGAGAACCCGATCGCCGCCACCTGCGCACGCTCGCCGGCCGGCAGCCGCGCGGCCGCGCGCACGAGCGCCTGCCACCACGTGTGCGGCGCGATCTCCGCCCAGCCGGGCTGCGGCGACGACAGCGCATAAGGTTCGCTCGCGACCGCGCGCTCGACGCCGTCGGCATCGAGCGTGACGAGTTTGACGGAGCCGGTGCCGAGGTCGATTCCGAGCAGGCGCATGACGTGGGGGCGAATTCGAATGAACGGATGTCGATGATAACGGGATCGCGATGCGCGCCCCGTTTTTTGCCACCACGGCGGCAGGCCGAAAACGCGGTTGCCGGCCGGGTTCAACCCGGCTGCGCCTTGCGGGCAAAAGCGGCCGTTCGCGGGTTAACCCGCCACGATTTTTCCCAGGCACTTTTTGCCACTATGCACCCCGCCCGATACACACCATAAAGCGGCCGATATTTGACACGGGGGCCAGCGCTATTTTGAAGGGCTATAAAACCGGGAAACCTCACTCCTGCGGCTGTTTCCCGATGATCGACACCCTGTTTCATGCCGAATTGGCATATCGAACCCGCAAAGAACGGAATAGTACCCAGCGCTCTTGTTGCGTGGATTCATTCCGCATAACTTCGTATCACCCCGAAAACAAGATCATGGAGTGAGACAGATGCAATCGAACACGGTCCATCCGTGCGATGAGGTGCTGCCGACCGGCAAGCTGGTAACGCTTGGCCTGCAACACGTCCTCGTCATGTACGCCGGCGCTGTCGCCGTGCCGCTTATCGTCGGCGCCGCGCTCAAGCTGCCGAAAGACCAGATCGCGTTCCTGATCAGCGCCGATCTGTTTTCGTGCGGCATCGCCACGCTGATCCAGACGCTCGGCCTGTGGATCTTCGGGATCCGCCTGCCCGTCATCATGGGCTGCACGTTCGCGGCAGTCGGCCCGATGATCGCGATCGGCACCAACCCCGGCCTCGGCATCCTCGACATCTTCGGCTCGACCATCGCGGCCGGCATCATCGGCATCGTGCTCGCGCCGATGATCGGCAAGCTGCTGCGATTCTTCCCGCCCGTGGTCGTCGGCACCGTGATCGCGGTGATCGGGCTGTCGCTGATGGAAGTGGGCATCAACTGGGCGGCCGGCGGCGTCGGCAACCCCGAATACGGCAGCCCCGTCTATCTCGGCCTGTCGCTGCTCGTGCTGACACTGATTCTGCTGATCAACAAATACGGCCGCGGCTTCATCGCGAACATCTCGGTGCTGCTCGGCATCGTCGCCGGCTTCGCGATCGCCTTCGCGATCGGCCGCGTGAATACCGACGGCGTCGCGCACGCACCGTGGGTCGGCTTCGTGATGCCGTTCCACTTCGGCCTGCCGCATTTCGACCCGCTGTCGATCGTGACGATGGTCACGGTGATGTTCGTCACGTTCATCGAATCGACCGGCATGTTCCTCGCGGTCGGCGACATGGTCGATCGCCCGGTCAACCAGGAGCGCCTCGTGCGCGGCCTGCGCGTCGACGGCCTCGGCACGCTGATCGGCGGCATCTTCAACTCGTTCCCGCATACGTCGTTCTCGCAGAACGTCGGCCTGATCGGCGTGACGGGCGTGAAAAGCCGTTTCGTGTGCGCCACCGGCGGCGTGATCCTCGTGCTGCTCGGCCTGTTCCCGAAGATGGCGCAGGTCGTCGCGTCGGTGCCGCCGTTCGTGCTCGGCGGCGCAGGCATCGTGATGTTCGGGATGGTGGCCGCGAACGGCATCAAGGTGCTGTCGAAGGTCGACTTCGTGAACAACACGCACAACCTGTTCATCGTCGCGGTGAGCGTCGGCATGGGCCTCGTGCCGGTCGTGTCGCCGCACTTCTTCTCGAAGCTGCCGCCCGCGCTCGCCCCGATCCTGCACAGCGGCATCCTGCTGGCATCGGCGACAGCCGTGATCCTGAACGTCGTGTTCAACGGCGTGAAAGGCGAAAAGGATGCGCGCTGCGACATCCGCCGCGCCGGACACGACTTCGACGGCCGTCCCGCCGACGTGCACCACTGATCGCCACGCACCGGACGACGGCGCAAAGCGGTAACGAAAGACGCCACGGCATGCCGTGGCGTTTTTGCTTTGCGGGGGCTGGACTGTGCGCGGGAATTGGACGACCGGACAGTCGGACGACCGGTCATGGCGCGTGAAAGCCGGTCGCCCACGGGCGCGGCACGGGATGCCGGTTGGCTACGCGGGACGACGAGTCCGGCGCGATAAGCCGCACTGGAATCCGGTGCGCGCATCGTCCCCCAACCGTCTTCGCGCCGCACGATTCGGGGACACAAAGGAAAACGCCACGGACGAAAGTCCGTGGCGTTTTCGATTCCGCATGCAGCCGGTTCGAAGGACAAGCGCGATCAAAACCGCGCCTGCCCCTCCTTGCGCTTACCCGTTCGTCGCCGCTGCCGACGCGGGCGCCGGAGCGGCCGCCTTGCCGTAGTCGACCGGCGCATCCGGCGCGCGCGGCGTCTCGCCGGCCCGCTCGATCCACCCGCCGCCCAGCGCACGGTACAGGTTGACCAGGTTGGTCCAGCGTGCCAGACGCGCATTGATCAGCGTCTGCTGCGCGTTGTACAGGTCCGTCTGCGCGGTCAGCACCGACAGGTAGCTGTCGACACCGTTCTTGTAACGCAGGTCCGACAGGTCGAAACGTCGCTGCTGCGCGTGCTCGTTGCGCTCGAGCGCCGCGATCTGCTGGTCGTACGTGCCGCGTGCGGCCAGCCCGTCAGCCACGTCGCGGAACGCCGACTGGATCGCCTTCTCGTAGTTGGCGATCTCGATGCGCTTCTGCACGTGCGCGAGATCGAGGTTCGCGATGTTCTGCCCGCCTTCGAAGATCGGCAGCGCGATATTCGGCGCGAACGACCATGCCGCCGTGCCGGCCTTGAACAGGCCGCCCAACGTCGGGCTCGCCGTGCCGAATGCGGCCGTCAGCGAGATCCTCGGGAAGAACGCCGCGCGCGCCGCACCGATGTTCGCATTCGCGGCCAGCAGCGACTGCTCGGCCTGCATCACGTCCGGGCGACGCGTCAGCAGGTCCGACGGAAGGCCCGCCGGCACGTCCGTCAGCAGGTTCTGCGCGTCGAGCGGCAGGCCCGGCGGCAGATCGTCCGGCAGCGGCTCGCCGATCAGCAGCACCAGATAGTTCAGCGCCTGCGCACGCGCACGCGCCTGCTGCTGCTGGTTCGCGAGCGCCGTTTCGACGACCGTCTGCGCCTGGCGCAGGTCGAGCTCGGTGCCCGTGCCGTTGTCGAACTGCAGCTTTGTCAGGTTGTACGAGTCCTGCGCCGTCTTCAGCGTGTTCTCCGTGACCTTCAGCAGATCGTCGGTCGACAGCAGCGTCAGGTATTGATCGGCCACCTGCGACACCAGCGAGATTTCCGACGCCTGCCGTGCATACGCGGTCGACAGGTACTGCGCGAGCGCCTGGTCCTTCAGGCTCTGCACGCGGCCGAACAGGTCGAGCTCCCACGACGCCGACAGGCCGACGTTATAGGTGCGCGAGATGGTGGCCTGCCCGGTCGGCGAAACACCCTGCGGATAGCGCTGGATCGTGCCCGTACCGGTGCCGTCGAGCGTCGGGAACAGCCCCGCGCGCGTGATCTGGTACTGCGCGCGCGCCGCCTCGATGTTCAGCACCGACACGCGCAGGTCGCGGTTGTTCTTCAGCGCGATCTCGATCAGCCGCTGCAGGCGCGGATCGACGAAGAACTCGCGCCAGCCGATGGCGGTCGCCGCCTGGCCGTTCGCGCTGCGCGCGCCGGCCGCACCCGGCTGCGTCGCGTAGACGCCGCCGGCAGGGTACGCCTGCGCAACGGGCGCGTCGGGCCGCTTGTAATGCGGCGCCATCGTGCAGCCCGCGGCAAAGAGCGCGACCGCGATTGCAGTCAAAGCGTGTTTTTGCATCATCACTGTCCCTTGTTGCCTTCGTCGCCGTTGCCCGGCTTCTCTTCGTGGTGCGAGTGCTCCTGAGCCAGGCGCAGCGCCTCGTCGACGTCTTCCTTCTCGCCGCTGAAGATCGCGCGGATCTTCACGAAGAACATCGGGATCATGAAGATCGCGAGGAACGTCGCCGTGATCATCCCGCCGATCACGCCCGTACCGATTGCGTGCTGGCTGGCCGAACCCGCGCCGTTGCTGATCGCGAGCGGCATCACGCCGAGAATGAACGCGAGCGACGTCATCAGGATCGGACGCAGCCGCAGGCGCGCCGCTTCCAGCGCGGCCTCGATCGGCCCCATCTTCTCCGTCACCTGCAGTTCGCGCGCGAACTCCACGATCAGGATCGCGTTCTTCGCGGACAAGCCCACGGTAGTCAGCAGGCCGACCTGGAAGAACACGTCGTTCTCGAGGCCGCGCATCGTGGCCGCAAGCAGTGCGCCGATCACGCCGAGCGGCACCACCATGATCACCGAGAACGGAATCGACCAGCTTTCATACAGCGCCGCCAGACACAGGAACACGACGAGGATCGAGATCGCGTACAGGATCGGCGCCTGCGAGCCGGACTGGATTTCCTGGAACGACAGGCCGGTCCACGAGTAGCCGATACCGACCGGCAGCTTCTTCGCGAGCCCTTCCATCGCAGCCATCGCCTGGCCGGTCGACTTGCCCGGTGCGGCCTGACCCTGGATTTCCATCGCCGACACACCGTTGTAGCGCTCGAGTTTCGGCGAACCGTACGTCCAGTGACCGGTCGCGAACGCGCTGAACGGCACCATCCCGCCCGACCCGTTGCGCACGTACCAGATGTTCAGGTCTTCCGGCGTCATCCGGAACGGTGCGTCCGCCTGTACGTACACGCGCTTGATCCGGCCGTCGGTATCCAGGAAGTTGTTCACGTACTGCGACGCCCATGCGATCGAGAACGTCTGGTCGATCGCCGATGCCGTCACGCCGAGCGCGTTCGCCTTCTCGCGATCGATGTCGACCTTGTACTGCGGCGTATCGTTCAGGCCGTTCGGACGCACGCCCTGCAGCGTCGGATCCTTCGAGGCCAACCCGAGCAGCTGGTTACGCGCCGCCATCAGCGCATCGTGGCCGAGACCCGCGTTGTCCGTCAGCTCGAAGTCGAAGCCGGCAGCCGTACCGAGCTCAGGAATCGACGGCGGGTTGAACGGGATCACGATCGCGTCCTTGTAGCCCGCGTAGCGCCCGAACATCCGGCCGATCAGCGCCTGCACCTTCTGGTTCGCATGCTGACGCTGCGAGTAGTCCTTCAGGCGCACGAACACGAGACCGGAGTTCTGGCCGCGGCCGGCGAAGCTGAAGCCGTTGACCGTGAACGCCGATTCGACGATGTCCTTCTCGTCCTTCAGCAGGTAGTCGGAAATGTTCGCGAGCGTCTTCGCGGTCGTTTCCTGCGTCGAACCCGACGGCGTCTGCACGATCACGAACATCAGGCCCTGGTCTTCATCGGGCAGGAACGACTTCGGCAGGCGCACGAACAGCAGGCCGACCGCGACGATCACGACCAGGTAGATGATGAGCCAGCGGCCCGAGCGCTTGATCACGTGGTGCACGCCGACGTGGTACTTGTCGCGGCTGTTGTTGAACGTGCGGTTGAACCAGCCGAAGAAGCCCTTCTTCTCTTCGTGATGCCCTTGCGGGATCGGCTTGAGGATCGTCGCGCACAGTGCCGGCGTCAGAATCAACGCGACGAGCACCGACAGCACCATCGCCGACACGATCGTCAGCGAGAACTGGCGATAGATCGCGCCGACCGAGCCACCCGAGAACGCCACCGGCACGAACACCGCCGACAGCACGAGCGCCACGCCGACGAGTGCGCCGGTGATCTGGTCCATCGCCTTGCGGGTCGCCTCCTTCGGTGACAGGCCCTCTTCCGCCATCACCCGCTCAACGTTCTCCACGACCACGATCGCATCGTCCACCAGCAGGCCGATGGCGAGCACGAGGCCGAACATCGACAGCGTGTTGATCGAGAAGCCGACCATCGACATGATCGCGAATGTGCCGAGCAGCACGACCGGCACCGCGATCGTCGGGATGATCGTCGCCCGCAGGTTCTGCAGGAACAGATACATCACGAGGAACACCAGCACGATACCTTCGAGCAGTGTCTTGACCACTTCCTCGATCGACAGCTTCACGAACGGCGTCGTGTCGTACGGGTACTTCACGACGAGGCCGTGCGGGAAGAACGGCGCCAGTTCGTCGATCTTCGCGCGCACGGCCTTCGCGGTCGCGAGCGCGTTCGCGTTGGTCGCGAGCTGAATGCCGAGGCCAGCCGTTGGCTGCCCGTTGTACTTCGTGTCGAAGTTGTAGTTTTCGCCGCCGAGTTCGATCTTCGCGACGTCCTTCAGGCGAACCTGCGAGCCGTCCTGGTTGACCTTCAGCAGGATGTTGCCGAACTGCGCGGGCGTCTGCAGCAGCGTCGATTCGGTAATCGTCGCCTGCAGCACGGTGCCCGGCGTGGACGGCGTGCCACCAATCTGGCCGCCTGCGATCTGCACGTTCTGTGCGGAGATCGCGCTCGACACATCGACCGGCGTGAGGCCGTAGTTCGTCAGGCGGTTCGGGTCGAGCCAGATCCGCATCGCGTACTGCGTGCCGAACAGCGTGACGGTACCGACGCCGTTCAACCGGCTGATCGGATCCTTCACGTGCGACGCCACGAAATTCGCAAGATCCTCTCTCGACATACTGCCGTCTTCGGAGTTGAAGGCGAGCACCAGCAGGAAGCTGCTGCTCGATTTCGTCACCGAGAGGCCGAGCTGCTGCACGACCTGCGGCAGGATCGGCGTCGCGAGCGACAGCTTGTTCTGCACCTGAACCTGTGCGATGTCGGCGTTGGTGCCCGGCGCGAAGGTCAGCGTGATCGTCGCGTTGCCCGAGTCATCGCTGGTCGACGACATGTACAGGAAGTTGTCGAGACCGCTCATCTGCTGCTCGATCACCTGCGTCACCGTATCTTCCACCGTCTTCGCGGAAGCGCCCGGGTAGTTCGCGGTGACCTGGATCGATGGCGGCGCGATCGTCGGATACTGCGAGATCGGCAGCGTGAAGATCGACGCAACCCCGGCCAGCATCAGGATGATGGCGATCACCCACGCGAAGATCGGGCGATCGATAAAAAACTTTGCCATGAAACAGGCTCCCTGTTATTGCGCGCTCGAAGCAGCGGCAGCACTCGCCGGCGCGGCAGTGGC
The DNA here is from genome assembly GCF_902833075.1 of Burkholderia sp. BCC0405. Taxonomy (NCBI): domain Bacteria; kingdom Pseudomonadati; phylum Pseudomonadota; class Betaproteobacteria; order Burkholderiales; family Burkholderiaceae; genus Burkholderia; species Burkholderia sp. BCC0405. The sequence goes on along the minus strand of NZ_CADFEO010000002.1, from coordinate 69,633 downwards.
GGGGGCGCCCGCCGGTGCGAGCTGTGCCGGTACCGACTTCACGGTCGCACCCGGATGTACCATGCCGGCGCCCTGCACGATCACGTGATCGCCCGCTTCCAGACCGCCTTCGACGATCCAGTCCTGGCCGTACGTGCCGGCCGTCGTCAACGGACGTGTCTCGACCTTGTTGGCCGCGTTCACGATCAGTGCGATCGCCTGCCCCTTCTGGTCATGCGTGACGCCGATCTGCGGCACCAGGAACGCGTTCTCGTTCACGCCTTCCTCGATCCGAGCGCGCACGAACATGCCCGGCAGCAGCACGCGGCCCGGGTTCGGGAAGATCGCGCGAATCGTCACCGAGCCGGTGGTCTGGTCGACCGTCACGTCCGAGAACTGTAGCCTGCCCGGCTCCGAATAGGTCTTGCCGTCTTCGAGGATCAGCGACACCTTCGCGGCGCCCGGGCCGCTCGTCTTCAGGCGGCCGCTCTGCACGTCCTGGCGCAGCTTCAGCCCGTCGAGGCTCGACTGCGTGAGGTCCACGTACACCGGATCGAGCTGCTGCACCGTCGACATCAGCGTCGCCTGGCTCGCCTGCACGTAGGCGCCCGGCGTCACCTGCGAGATGCCGACGCGGCCGGTGATCGGCGACACGACATCGGTATAGCCGAGGTTGATCTGCGCAGTGTCGACCGCTGCCTTGCCGGCCGCGACGTCCGCCGCGGCCTGGCCTTGCGTGGCCACCGCGTTGTCGTAATCCTGCTTGCTGACCGCGTTGGCGGCCACCAGCACCTTGTAGCGCGCGACCAGCGCATTCTGCGTGACGAGGTTCGCCTGCGCCCTCGCAAGGGTCGCCTTTGCACTATTCAGCGCGGCGATGTAAGGCGCCGGGTCGATCTTGTAGAGACGCTGGCCAGCCTTGACGTCGGTGCCTTCGGTAAATTCACGGCGCAGCACGATGCCGTCGACCCGTGCGCGCACCTGCGCGACGAGGAACGCGCTGGTGCGGCCCGGCAGTTCGGTGACCGCCGGCACGGCCTGCGGCTGGACGGTGACGACGCCGACTTCCGGCGTTTGCGGCGGCGGTGCCGATTCTTTTTTCCCGCACGCGGCCAGGAAGACGGCGGCCGTCGCGACAGTGAGTAAGCGGTATGGAACCCGTTCGACGCGCATGGAGCGACCTCTGTGTATAACCAATGGAATAAGTGCCGCACCCGACCGAAGGGAGCGCAACACGGATGCGCCTCGCGACGCAGATCGAACAGCTGAATTTCTGGACGGCAAATGCAATAGGCACGATCTCGACATACGGTATGTCAAGAGAACACCGGGGATGACGTTACAAGTTCAAGCACAAAATTCTTGCCACAGATCAAACCCGCAATTACCATTCAATTAAAGATAAGCAATCCAATTTACACTGCATTCCTAACAAAAAATTATTTAAAACAATATTTGTTTTACATTTGACATTTCAAGTTACTGTATTTTACATACAACACATTAACAGGCTCACCACTATGACTCGACGCACCAAAGAAGGCATGCTTACTACCCGGAACAAGATTCTTGACGCTGCCGAAATGGTCTTTTTTGAAAAAGGTGTTTCGCATACTGCCCTCGCGGATATCGCTCAACGTGCGGAACTCACGCGTGGGGCGATCTATTGGCACTTTAAGCACAAAAGTAACTTATTCGACGCAATACTGGAGCGCGCCCAACCCCCAATCAATGGACTCAAATCGATACCGAAACGCGCAAGGCCCAATCCACTCCGTAGCTTGAGAATAATTTTAGTTAGATACCTGCTTGATATCATACGCGACCCCCAACTAAACAGAGTTTTCAGCATCCTCTTCCTGAAGTGCGAATACACGGGAGAAATGGACCCCGCTTTATTGCGCACCAAATATTTCACGATCGAGATATTGGAGCAATTTCATCAAATATTGACTTCAGCCGTAGAAAAACAACAATTACCAGAAAATCTTGACACCAGGCGATCGGCACTCATACTTCATACATTTGTCTTCGGCTTCATTCGAGATATGCTAATGCTTCCCGACATAATTGACGCAGAGAAGCATGCAATGAAACTGGTTGACGGATGCATTGACATGCTACGACACAGCCGAGCGATGCGAAAAAGTGGGTTTGTCTGAGAAAAATTGACAGCGGCAATCACACGAATCTATGGTTACCCGCTGTCTCGCTCGACTTATTTCAAACGTATGCCGACCGACTGGACTACATTGCGTTATCGGACCACCAGCGTCGACCTTCTCAACATCGCCACCTCATCCACGCTCACCGCTGACGCACCGTTGTTCCAGCCTGCGCGAACGAACGTCAGCACGTCGGAAATCTGCCTGTCATTGAGGACTAGCGCATACTTCTGCATCGGATACGGCGACGGAATGCCTTGAATCACAAGGTCACCCGTGCCGTTCAGCGTCACGTTGATGAGCGATGACGCATCGCGCTCCATGACATTCGGATTGCCCGCCAATGGTGCCATCATCAACGCAACTCCCCGGCCATCCACTCCGTGACAATGCAAGCAGTACTCGGCATAGACTCGCGCACCGGCGTCATTCGCCGGACGCGTCAGCAACGCCCTGATGGCCTGTCCGTCAAATGAATATCGCCACGCGCTTGGGCCTCCCACTGCGGGAAGCGACTTCAGGTAGGTTGTCATCGCGATGATGTCGATATCGGTCATGGCCTGCGTGCTGTTGTTAATCACACTGGTCATCGGGCCGAACGCGAATGCGTGCGCATTCGCACCTGTCTTGAGAAATGCTACGAGCTCCAACTCCGACCAGCGTCCCAGTCCGGTGTTATACGCGCCGGTCAGGTTGGCCGCAAACCAGCCGTCCAGCGCGGCACCCGTCAGATACGCAACGCCGCGCTCATCCAACGCCTTTTCCTGGAACGCAATGCCGCGCGGCGTATGACACGAACCACAATGACCTAGCCCCTGAACCAGGTACGCTCCACGATTCCATGCGACGTCCTCACCTGGTTTGTACTGATAGACATCCCTGTTGAGAAACACCGCGTTCCACAGCCTTAACGGCCAACGCATGTTGAGCGGCCACGGAATGTCGGATTCGCGATTGGCCTGCTGCACTGGCGCCACGCCCTCCATGAAAAACGCATAGAGTGCCCTAATGTCGTCGTCGTTGACCTTCGCGTACGACGGATATGGCATCGCCGGATACAAGTTGCGTCCGTCCCTGGTCACACCTTCGCGCAATGCTCGAACGAAGTCTTCTTCAGTGTAACTGCCGATACCGGCGCTTCGATCGGGCGTGATATTGGTACTGTAGATCTTGCCAATGGGCGTATTCATCGGCAGACCGCCAGCGAACGGTTTGCCGTGAGGTGCCGAATGGCAGGCCGCGCAATCGCCAAGCTTCGCCAGATAGGCGCCGCGCTGAACCAGCGCGTCACCTGCAGCGCGAGCGCCCGACTGTAATGCCAACGACAGCGCGAAGCTCAACGTGACAACCCGCACCGCGCTGAGTAACTTCGATGTCTTGCTCATGATCGGCCCCTACTCAGGCGCCTCGCAACTGATCGCCAACCGGCAATCGCCGCAATCGCTTGCCAGTGGCCGCGTAGATGGCATTGGCCAAGGCAGGCGCCAAGGCCGCCGTGCCAGGCTCGCCGATCCCGCCGGGCGCCTCGATGCTCTTCACGATATGCACTTCGATGCTGGGTGTCTGGTCGATGCGCAGCATCCGGTAATCGGTGAAGTTGCTCTGCTCGACACGACCTTCCTTGATCGTGACCTCGTTATACAGTGCCGCCGTGATGCCAAAGATGATGCCACCCTGCACCTGCGCTTCAACAGTGTTCGGATTGACGACCATGCCGCAATCGACCGCGCACACCACACGGCTCACCGTTACCTCACCTTGATAGACACTCACGTCCACGATCATCGAAAAGAAGCTGCCAAACGCATGCATGACCGACACGCCGCGCCCTTGCCCATGCGGAAGGCTGGTGGTGCCCCAGCCGGCTGCGCGGGCAGCCGTATCGAGAACGCCCAAGACACGTGGTGACTTACCGAGCAGATCCCGCCGGTATTTCACGGGATCAATTTTGGCCTGCGCAGCTAGTTCGTCGATGAAGCTTTCCACCACGAACGTGCCGCGGGTTGCCCCGACGCCGCGCCAAAATGCGGTCGGAACCGTGCGCGGCTCCTGACGCACATAGTCGATAAACTGGTTCGGCAAATCGTATGGAAGGTCCGCGGAGACCTCTACCGCGTCGGGATCGAGACCATGCTGGACCACCGGCGGCGCATAGCGCGCCATGATCGACGACCCGACGATCCGGTGCTGCCACGCAATCGGCCTGCCATTCGCGTCGAGCCCCGCCGAGATCTTGTCGTAGTAATACGGGCGGTACATGTCATGCTGGATGTCTTCCTCGCGTGTCCAGACTACCTTGACTGGCCTCCCAACCTGCTTGCCGATCTTCAGCGCCTGGATGGCCATGTCGACCTCGAGGCGGCGCCCGAAGGCGCCACCGAGCAGATGGTTGTGCACGGCGATTTTTCCTGCCGGCAGGCCGGTTATTTGCACTGCTGCGTCGACAATCCGCGTCGGCACCTGCGTGCCCAACCAGATATCGCAGCCGTCGGCGCGCACGTGCACAGTGCAGTTGACGGGCTCCATCGTGGCGTGTGCCAGGAACGGTTGCTGATAGACCGAGTCGATGCGAGTCTTCGCGTCCAAGAACCCCTTTGCCACATCACCGTCCTTGCGAGCCACGGCCCCCGCAGCATCGTCCGCTGCGCTAGCAAGGTCGCCGACGATCTGTGTCATCGAGAGCTGCGCGCCCGCCCCTTCGTTCCACTTGATATCGAGCGTGGCAAGGCCACGCTTTGCCGCCCACGTGTGGTCACCGACTACGGCCACCGCATTGTCTATCTTGACGACATGGCGCACGCCGGCAATTTTCTTCGCCTTGCTGTCGTCGACGCTGGCGAGTGTGCCGCCGAACACCGGGCACGTAGCGATCACCGCATAAACCATATTCGGTACCCGTACGTCGAGGCCGAACATAGCGGTGCCGTCCACCTTCTCCGACGAATCCAGACGCTTGACCGCCGTGCCGATAATCCTGAAGTCCTTCGGATCTTTCAGCGGCACATTCTGCGGTGCCGGCAGTTTTGCTGCGGTACTGACCAGTTGACCGTAATGGATGCTGCGCCGGCTGGCGGTATGAATCACATGCCCAGCGTGGGCATGACAGCTAGCTGGATCGACCTGCCATTGGCTAGCTGCCGCGTTGATGAGCAATACCCGCGCAGTTGCGCCTGCCTTGCGCATGGGATCCCAGGCGTATCGAATCGACGTCGAGCCACCGGTCGCCTGGGCGCCGAGCAACGGATCCATGAAGCGCTTCGCATCGGGCGGTGCGTGATTGAGCGTGACGCTCTCGAGCGGCACTTCCAGTTCTTCGGCGATCAGCATCGGAATCGACGTATAGACGCCCTGCCCCATCTCGACCTTCGGGATCACCAGCGTGACCTTGCCCGAATTGTCGATCTGGATGAAGGCATTCGGCGCGAACACCCCGGCCGGCGCCGGTTCGCTTGCGTCCCCGCCAATCACCGATTTACCGGCCCGGCTCGGCCCCTGGCTTAACGCCGGCACGCTGAAACCGAGCAGCAGGCCACCGCCCGCAGCCACACCTACCGTGGCACTAAATTTCAGAAAGGTACGGCGCGAGAAGTGAGGGCCGTTCTCGTCCGGCGTACCGGCAGGAGCACCGTTCTTCGCATCAAACAGTCCTTGCGACATGTCATGCCTCCTTTGCCGCTTGCTTGATGGCCGCACGGATGCGGTTGTAGGTACCGCAACGACAGATGTTGCCGGCCATGGCAGCGTCGATGTCCGCATCGGTCGGATTGGGGTTCTGTGCAAGTAGCGAAGCGGCGGACATCACTTGCCCCGATTGGCAGTAGCCGCACTGCACCACGTCGATTTGACGCCAGGCCTGCTGTACCTTCTTGCCAGCAGGCGTTTCGCCGACCGCTTCGATCGTGGTCACCTTCTTGTTGCCGACTGCGGCCACCGGCAACACGCACGAGCGCACCGCTACGCCGTCCAGATGCACAGTGCAGGCCCCGCACTGAGCGATCCCGCAGCCGAACTTCGTGCCGGTCAAGCCGACGAGATCGCGTAAGACCCACAGCAAAGGCATATCGGGCGGAGCCGCGACGGTATGTGTCTGTCCGTTGATGTTGAGCGATGTCATGGAGAACTCCGATTGCAGATTATTGTTTGGTCTGTTTATACGACAGCATCGAACTAAGCACGCTCTCGCGCCCGATCCATTTTTCGGCTACGACCAGGGTTGAGCGATGCAAAGCACCCCTCAAGTAGACTTGCCGCAGAAGCGCCCCCCTGGTACCGGAGGTATTCGAGGGGCGAAGAGCCACCTGTGACTTGCACTCGGGCATACCTTCGACGCGGTGTCGAAAGAGTTTCTGCTCTTCTTTCCGCATCGCGCGCCCCGACGTCAGATTGACCGAAGCGCGTAGCTCTGATTGCCTTCGGTGCGAAGTTGATGTCCGATGCGGCGGATCTCGGCCTCGCCTCGGCTCAGCGCCTCCGCGCTTGTGTGAACGGAGTAGTAGCCGAGCACGAGTTCGTGCGGATGCAGCGTGGCCGACCCCATCACGAACCGTGTGTCGCCCTCGGCTACCAACTCGATGGCTGTCTCCGCGCGCTCAAAAATCGCGACTTCTCCGTGCGTGATACGCGATGCCGCACTCAACACGCCATCCATTACCGAGACCCACGCGACGTCTTGCCCCGACGGGGGATGAAATGTCCAGCGCTCGCCGTCCTTCAGCGTGACCGCAAGGTACGTCATCGGTGGCGACGCGATTGGGCTCGTCATGCCATCGTACGTGCCAAGGATCACGCGTACCGGACCGGCACTTGGGATCTGCTCTGGCAACACGTACTGGCTTCTGCTCGGCGCGTTCTCGAGTTCGGGTGGCAAAGCCACCCAGAGCTGGAAACCTCTCACGAGCGCCGAGTCCACGCCACCCGTATGCCAAACACCGCCACCTGCCTGCATCCACTCCACGCCGCCCGCCGGCAGTACGCCAGCGTTGCCAGTCGTCTCAGCGTATTTGATCGAGCCGTCGAGGATGACCGTTACCGTGGCAATGCCCGAGTGCGGGTGCCAGCCGAGTTCAACAGGCGAAGCATGCCTGCCGTCCGACTCGAAGCGATCAAGGAACACGAACGGCTTGATGACACCACCCAGGTCTGAGGGGCTCACGAGCCGCGTAATCGAACCATTGCTCTTCCCGCGCGTGCGGTGAACAATTCCGCGCGGACGCTGATCTTGGCCGAGGCCGGGCGGGACGTTTTCGCGTTCCGTCGTGTGTGTCGTCATGGCATTCATCCTTGATTTGCACCCGCGACGCAATCTACCGTCAGTGCGATGGCGAGTGAGGTTCCACCGGGACGGAGCGCGTCTCAGCGGTTGAAACTCGCTCCTCGTGTCCGGAATCGACGGCGTCGCTATGTCATCCCGGGACCGAGCAGCTTGGCAACGCACCCCACCGCTCGAGATGATCCGAACAGCGGCGTACCGCGACACAACCTGCGCCAGCGACGAAATCACGGCTCAGTTTCGCTCCGTCCGCTGCAGCACGACGTCGTTTCCCCGCCTTCGTGAAAGAGCCCATCGCAATGCCCCGATATCAGCGGCTCTGAACCAATCTGGTCACATCGTCGAACACTTACGGTCCTTCCTGGCCAAACGTTAAGCCAAATCAGAACCGCAACCCCAGCGGGGGATCATTGCCGACAGATCCGCCGGCATGCCATCTCCCGCTCGGACGGCCGCAGATCATCCACTCCAACATGTAAATAAATCGGTATCCTAACTTCGTTGCTGACGATTCAAGCAGGCATATTGACCTTGACCCACTCCGCGAAGTTAGTGAGTTTCCCTTCGACAAGCGCATCAGCGCGCGCCCTCTTAGCGTCCGCCTCCGGGCCGAAGTAACTGAATTCCTCGAAATAGCTCATCATCTCGCGGACCTCATCGGCGCCGGGATAGAAGGTATCGTAGACATTGCCCGGCACCTGGTTCACTACCACGTTGTGACCCAGTGCGTTCAGCGCATCCGCGAACCCCTGCCAGCTGTAAGCATCGGCACACAAGGACAACACTTGACCCTGACCGGCCGTCTCCGGGTGATCAAAGACCTGTCTAACCAACTTGCCCAGTTCATGGATGTCGCCGGCATGGATGTTTTTGCTGGCGATATCCATCGGAACCGCCAGGACCTTTTGGTTCCCGTTTCCAGTGGGCTGCGGTGCCATCTGGGCAAGAAAATTCTGGAAGAAAAACGGCGCCTCAACAAAGCTATAGTAAGGAAAGCCCGCGCTTGCGATCATCGAGTTGGCTCGAGCCTTGTTGGTGAAGTGGGAAACCTCATACCGGCCGCCAGAAATTTCGTGAACGTTGGGCAGAGTCGACCAAACAACGTGAGAAACACCGGCGGATTTGGCCGCGTCGACTACATTCCTTACCTGGTCGTACTCGCTGGTCCCGGTTGCGGGATCCCAGAAATTGGTGACCAAGAACACACCATATGCTCCGCTAAGCGCCGATGCCAGAGTGTCCGCTACATTCAGATCTGCGGCGACCACTTCGACTCCGCGAGCAGCCAGTCTCCTGGCCTGATCCGAGCCGGTATCTCGACTGATTGCCCGAACGGTATAGCCACCCTGGTCGAGCAGCGCGTTCACCACGCCACGCCCCTGTCGCCCCGTCGCACCGAACACCACAATGGTTTTTCCTGCCATGACTATTCTCCCGCGCTTTCTACTGCGTGCTATTGATACATACGAGCCAAGATACGCCGCTTTATGCAAGCACACCCCCGGCTGGCGTCCTTACACGGCCGCCAGGGATGATGCGAAACGCTCACATAGCGCGCTTAAGGTGAAATGGGTTCAGCTGATGTGCTTGTTGAACCATTCGATCATCTGCTCCGGGTGTTCGGAGAAGTAGTTGTAGCCATCCCAGCGCCGGGCGCTGCCTTCGATCCAGAACAGCTTCTTGTCCGCGACCGGGATGTTGTCGAAGATCGCCTGCACGTCGGTGGACTTGGTCAAAGCGTCGTCGCGCACCTGGAGGAGGAAGGCAGGCGCTTGCCAGTTATTGGCGTATTCCAGCGGCGACACCTGGTCGATCGTAAAGCTGGTAATCAACTGTACCGCGCTGTCAACGGCGGCGAACTGGTCCGCAAGCCCCATGTACTCGAGGTTACGCTCGACCATGGCGCGCATCGAGATTGGTTGCACGGCAACCAATGCCTGTACGTCAGCAAAAAGCTCCGGATACCGGGTCTTTGCGACGAAGGTCGCGTTGGCGCCCATGCAGCGGCCCAGGATGCCAAGCTTCATGCCGCGGGTGTCGGGGCGAGACTTAACGTACTGCAGCGAACCGGCAACGTCGCGGGATTCGAACAGCCCCCAGGTGAAGATGTTGCCGTTGGCCACGCTGCTTTGGCCATGGTTACGCGAGTCGTAGGTCAACACGTTGTAGCCGGCTTCATGCAGGTGCTGGTAATCCCGCATGTAGTTGACCTCGATGTCGTTACCGGGAACGAACTGCCACTGGGGTAGATGCGAGGGGAAGCCATAACGATTCATGGGCATCGGGTGATTGGCGATGACCAACTTGTCCGATCCCGCGCAGGGGATCCACCACGCCTCCAGCGGGGTGCCGTCCAGGGACGGGAACGTGATGTCCTCGTACGCCATCCCGTACTCATCCGGCGTGTGCAGAATCGGAGCACGAACCGGGGTACTAAGCCCCCTGGCCAGGTCCTGGAGCATATTCGACGTATCTGCCATGACAACTTCTCCTTCTCTTTCCGGTTAATGGTGACTTTCGAGACTTACAAGATACGTCTGGGCCGTTCGTTGAACAAGCCAGGAAATTTGAGTATGATCGTTCCATGAATGGAACGACCGATCTCAACCAATTCTTGATCTTCATACGGGTTGTTCAGGCGGGGAGCCTGAGCGAAGCGGCGCGACGCTTGAACCTGCCGAAGTCCACGGTAAGCAGAAAGATTTCCGAGCTCGAGGAGCGGGTTGGCGAGCGGCTTATCCAGCGCACGACGCGCAAGCTGAGCCTCACCGAGGTGGGGCGCGTCCTATTCGAGCGCGTCGGCCCCGCCATGAGCGATATCGAAGAAGCCGAGAGCGCAGTGGCGGGAATGCGTGGTGCACCGCGCGGCCTACTGCGGGTAGCGACCCCCATGTCGTCCAGTATGCTTGGACCGATCGTTGCAGAGTATCTCGTTCGCTATCCGGACGTAGCAGTCGAGATGGAGTGCTCGGATCGTCGCGTCGATCTCGTGGAGGAGCGCTTTGACGTGGCTATTCGAGCTGGGGTACTTGTCGATTCGACGCTCGTCGCGCGCAGTCTCGGAAAAGCGAAATCGGTACTCGTCGTAGCGCCCGAGTACAGCAAACACCACGGAGTCCCTAAAACGCCTGCTGAACTACCAAGCCACGCATGTGTCGCGTTCAGCGGCGGAGTGGCGCCGCACGTCTGGACTATGGAATCAAGCGGGAAACATGTCGAGGTTCGCATCAGCCCACGACTGACGGTCAACGATATGGAAATAGCCCAAGAGGCCGCCCGCGCGGGCGTGGGGATCGCATGCCTACCCGAGCTCTTCTGTGCGGATGACCTGCGCAGCAAGCGCTTGCTGCCCGTGCTCGTCGACTGGTCCTTCCCGGAAATCCCCGTGCATGCGCTCTATCCAACGAGACGTCATCTTTCACCTAAGGTGGTCGCCTTCGTCGATCTGCTCGCCGAGCGGATCCGATTGCACAATGACTAACATGCGGCTTTTGGAGCCGCCCTCATAATCACGCCGCCCAAAGAGCGCAAGCGGATCGCTTCAGTCAGACGAATGTTGCAAGTGCGGACGTATCAAACCCTTTCAGACGTGCCGCATCACCTGCGCGAATCTTCGCTACCCACTGGGGGTCACTCAAGAGCGCTCGGCCCACTGCAATCAGATCGAACTCGTCGCGTTCCATCCGCTCGATCAGTTGGTCCAGACCGACGCTGGCAGCGCCTTCTCCAGCAAATGCAGCTCTAAATTCATTCGACAGCCCCACCGATCCGACGCTAACAGTTGCAGCGCCAGTCAATTTCTTGGCCCATCCGGCGAAATTCAGGCCAGAGGCGCCATCGATCTCAGGAAACTCCGGTTCCCAAAAACGCCGCTGAGAGCAATGCAGCACATCCACACCAGCGTCGACGAGCGGTTGCAGCCAGTCCGCCATCTGATCCGGCGCCTGCGCGATTCTTGCGTTGTAGTCCTGCGGCTTCCACTGGCTAAGACGCATTAGGATTGGAAAATCCGGTCCGACCGCCGCGCGAACCGCCTCCACAATTTCAGCGGCGAAACGAGATCGTTCGCGGATGGTTGCGCCGCCGTAATGGTCGGTACGCAAATTTGTGCCGGCCCAGAAGAACTGATCAATCAAATAGCCGTGCGCGCCGTGAATCTCGACGGTATCGAAGCCGAGGCGCTTTGCATCGGCGGCCGCTTTTGCGTAGGCGGCAATGGTGTCGGCGATCGCTTCATCATTCATCGCCTCGCCGCGAGGCTCATCGGGCGCACAAAGGCCGGAAGGGCTCTCGACCGCAGCTGCGGGCTGCCATTCTACCCGGACATTCTTGACGGAGCCGGTGTGCCACAGCTGCGGCCCCATTCGTCCGCCTGCACCGTGGACAGCGTCGATGACGCCTTTCCAGCCTCGCAGCGCCGGCTCGCCATGAAAGAACGGCAGCCCGGGACCGTTGTGAGACGCCGGGCGATCAATCACCGCGCCTTCGGACAGGATGAGGCCGACCCCGCCCTCGGCTCGGCGCCGATAGTAATTGGCGTGGGGCTCCCCGGGTACACCTTCAGGGGCAAACGCCCGTGTCATGGGGGCCATGACAATTCGATTGGGCAATTCAAGAGAACGGATACGAAACGGGCGAAAGAGAACGTCAGTTGAAGTAGGCATTTTGGGGTAGCCTTTATTGTCAATGGGTGGCGGGAAGGAACCGGATATGGACTGGAGTCAGTAGAATCGGGTGTAAAGCGCGAATTATTCCGCTTGAAAACATACGCATTACTCGATGAACTCGCCAGCAACAGTGCGATATGAAATCACTGATCGGCAAAGGGGAGGCGAAGGTACGGGTAAGCACGCGCATTCCAACCTGATGCCATCGCCCACTTGCAGGTATGCGACCGCACTATTTTGTTGCACGTCGGAGACGAAATTTTTCCTACCAATTTTATCCGGACAATGCTTTCATTAGGCATCCTCCATATATTAAGCGGGATATGGATTATTCTTACCCTGCGCGATGGGTTTCTTTTGCTACCCGCAACGCAGCCACCTCGCCCGTTGCCTTGCCAGATCGGTATGCTCGTCGCTGACAGTCTGACGATCGGCGCGCTGGAGCAAAAGAGGTAGTCCATTCAGAATCCGCAGCGCAGCCACGCTGCATTTCGCAGACAGGCAGGGAAATACACGACAATCAACATATAGTTTTCGCTACGCGACGATGGCCTTGCGGAATTCAACGATGCCGGTCGGCTATTCCGATCTGATCATCGGTCACCATTCTACTTGCAAGGAGGTGAAGCCAACGAAGCAATCCAGTGCGGCGCAAACCGTCCTGAATTGCTTCGCCCTTTGGGCTCGCAATCACGAAGAGTGGTGCCATGAGTTCCGACCAACGTGTCGTGGTATCAGATCAACGTCTGCAAAACACTCTTCGACTGCATATAGCTCTTGATTGCCTGGATACCGCGTTCGCGGCCGATGCCGCTCCGCTTGTACCCCCCCATCGGCACCTCGACCGCTTGGACGTGCCAATCGTTGATGTAGACGGTGCCCGCCTGGAGACGGCGAGCGACCCGGTGGACGCGGCTTGCATCCTGCGACCAGACTCCGGCCGCCAGCCCGAGAGGCGTATCGTTCGCGATCTCGATTGCTTCCTCTTCCGTGTCGAAGGGAATCAGAACACCAACAGGGCCAAATATCTCCTCGCGCACGATCGTCATATCGCGTGTTACGTCGCCGAAAATCGTCGGTTTGACATAGAAGCCCTCGCTCAGGCCTGGCCCGCTCGCGCGCTCTCCGCCCGTTAGCAGCCGGGCACCTTCACTCCCTGCGGCTTCGATATAACGCATGACCTTCTCAAACTGCATTTCATTGGCGATCGGCCCGAGAGTGGGCATTGGATTGTTGATGCCGATCGGAATCCTCTCGGCAGCTGCGACCAGCATTGCCGAGAATTTCTCATAGATCGAGCGTTGCACGATAACGCGCGTACCTGAGGTACATATCTGACCGGAGTTCAGGATGAAGCCCATCAGTACCTTCGGAACCGCAACCTCCAGCTTGGCGTCCTCGAAAACAATGTCCGGCGACTTGCCGCCCAGTTCAAGGGTAACCGGCACGACCCGGTCTGCCGCAACCTTGCCGATCGCCCTTCCGGTCGCAACCGAGCCAGTAAACGTTATCGCCTCGACGAGCGCGTGCTGGGTGAGCGCCGCGCCGACTTCGTGGCCATATCCTGTGACGAGGTTCATCACACCCGCCGGCAAACCCGCTTCGTTTGCCAGACGAACCATTTCCACGGTTGCCATGGACGAGAATTCACTTGGCTTCAGGACTACGCAATTGCCTGCTGCCAATGCCGGTGCGACGCATCGGGCAGCCTGATTGACGGGGACATTCCATGGAGCGATTGCCGCAACAACGCCGTAGGGTTCCCAGAGCGTGTAATTGAACCGCCCGGAGCCGACGGGGATTGTCTCTCCCTGCACCGTGGCGGCAAGACTCCCGTAGAAATCGAAATAGTCGGCCGCCCCCGAGATTGTCAGCGAGGCAAATTGCAACGGCATCCCAATATCGCGCGTTTCGAGTGCAGCGAGATGGTCACGATTGTCAGCCAGGGCCTCCCCGACCCGGCGCAAGATCTTGCCTCGTGCGTGGGGGTTCATATCAGACCATTCGCGCAAAGCACCAGCAGCATTCGTAACTGCCTCATCGACATCCGCCATTCCACCGCGGGCAATACGTGCAGTCAACAGGCCGTTGCTGGGATCGATTGAATTGAAATATTCGCCACCGGCTGGAGCACGCGATTGCCCGCCAATGAACATGTCGAAGGTGGCAATACTATCAATCTTGGACATGGCAACCTCTCCGCTTGAAGATTTGAAGGGGGGGCTTGAAACGCGTCAAATTCCGTCGGCGCACGCGGCACGGTCCATCGAGAGACCCCAAGCACACGCATGATCGTCACCGAGAAACGGATCGATCGGTTCGGCCAAGCCGCACGGGCCATAGGCCGGAAGTGACCGCGGTGATTGGCGCGCCGCAAAGTGATGATGCTCGCCTCATGCCCCCGCGGCCTCGTGCAGCGCAGGATAGTCGGTGTAGCCTCGCGCGTTGCCGCCGAAGAACGTCGCACGATCCGCGTCGTTCATCGGTGCGTCGACCTGCAAGCGCGCGATGAAATCCGGATTGGCGAGCACCATCTGGCCGTATGCTTCCAGATCGGCGAGCCCCGCTTCGACATCGGCCCCGATGTGTTCGCGCAAGCGGCCCGGGCGGTTCAGGATCAGCGTGCCCTTCCAGAGCTTGCGAATATCGGCCAGCAACGCATCGTTGCCCAGATGCATGATGTGCAGATAGGCCAGACCGAGCTTGTCCAGTTCCGCGACCAAATAGCGGTATAGGTCCGGTCCCTCGGCACCTTCGTCGATACCCCACATCGCGGTGCCCGGCGATAGGCGGATCGCCGTGCGGTCCGCGCCGATCTCGTCGGCGATTGCCGCGGCCACTTCGATCGCGAAGCGCGCGCGGTTCTCGATCGAACCGCCGTACGCATCGGTGCGCACGTTGGCGTTCGGCGCAAAGAACTGCTGGATCAGGTACGCGTTCGCGCCGTGGATCTCGACGCCATCGGCGCCGGCCTCGATCGCGCGGCGCGCCGCCACGCGGAAGTCCGCGACGGTGCCGCGCACTTCGTCGGTCGACAGCGCGCGCGGCACCGGAATGTCCTGCATGCCCTTAGCCGTAAACATGCCCGTGGCCGGCGCGATGGCCGACGGTGCAACGCCTGGGCGATGGTGCGGCGTGTTGTCCGGATGGCACATGCGGCCCGCGTGCATCAGTTGGATGAACAGATGGCCGCCCTTCGCATGTACTGAATCGGTGGCGCACTTCCAGCCGGCAACATGCGCGTCGGTGTAGATGCCCGGCGTCGTGATGTAGCCCTGCCCGTCCTCCGACGGTTGCGTGCCTTCGGTCACGATCAGACCAACGCTCGCCCGCTGAGCATAGTATTCCGAGGCCAATTCACCCGGCGTGCCGTCAAATTGCGCGCGGCTGCGGGTCATCGGCGCCATCACCAAGCGGTTCGACAGAGTGTAGCGTCCGACGCGGATCGGGCTGAACAGTTGACTCACGGTGAGAATCCTTGCTGTTGACAAAGTTGAAGTGAAACGCGACTCGTGCTACGAGATCGCGCTCGGTGCGTGTCGCCATGTACGACGTCGGGCTATATGCCCGAGTGTTTTCTGGCTGTTAGAGGATTCGGCTTCGAGGCTAGTCGGCACCGAGGGCAAGTCACCTCTTTGCGGTTGTCTGGGCTTCGCCGAGGATCTTGGCCACGTTCTCCCCGGTCTTTGCGATGTGGTGACCCAACAGGTCGACTGCGAGCTTCGTATTCCTGGCGAGAACCGCCTCCATGATGGCCTGGTGCTCCGCCGATACATCACGTTTGAGGACTCGTACACGAGTGGCAAAGCGGCGATAGCGCTCAGACTGATCGAACAGTTGATCGCAGGTTTTCAGAATCCTGGGGTAGCTGCACGCGGAGAGCAGCGCCATGTGGAACGCCTTGTGGAGGACCGTCCAAGGCTCACCGCGCTCGATCTCTCCGGCGGCAATGCGTTGCTCATGTTGGGTCAGCCGATAGTTCGCGGCAACGACGTTGGCTTCCCAGGCATCGTCCCCGCAGACCATCGAGTCCGAGAGAGCCTCCGACTCCACGAGCAAGCGCAGCCTTGTGATGTCCCGGAGATCGGACGCCGTGATCGGCGCTGTGCGGAAGCCTCGGTTCTCTTCAAACGTAACCAGTCCCTCGGTTGTCAACCTGTTCAATGCTTCTCGCACAGGCGTGCTGGACAGAGACAGGTCGCGTTGAAGAACTTCAACGCGAAGCTTTTCGCCAGGCTTCAGTTCTCCCAGCAGAATGCAGTTCCTGATGCTTGCAAATGCCTTGTCGGACTGCGCGCCACGGTCTTTGGTCGCTCCGTCGACCACGGTCGCGTCCGACGCGAACTTGGTCGGCAGTAGTTCTTGTGTACCCATACCTTTCCCTAATGCAGAATTCTGCCGCCCTCAACAGCAAGAGCGGTGCCGGTAATATACGACGACGCGTCGCTCGTCAGGAAGAGCGCCGCCTCGGCCACCTCCTCAGGCTCGGCGATCCGCTTCATCGGGTTCTGCCGGACGATGTTCGCCAGAGCTTCGTCGCTGACCGTCGCGCGCAGCATGGGTGTGTTGACTGCACCGGGACAGATGACGTTGGCCCGCAGCCTGGGGGCATGGCTGGCAGCAATGGCCTTGGTAAGCGCGATAACCCCACCCTTGCTCGCGGTGTAGGCCGGATCCCGTCCTGTCGGGCTCAGACCCATGCTCGAAGCGACCGTCACGACGGTGGGCTTCTGGCATTGGAGCAAGAGAGGTACGGCTGCCTTGAGAACGTTGAACGTTCCCGTCAGGTTGATCCGAATGACACGATCCCAATCCGCCAGGGACGTGTCCTCCAGCGGCTTTCCGATCGTGATCCCCGCCATGTTCACGATCCCGTCGAGCCCGTGCATGAGATCTGCGGACTCATGGACCGCGAGCTCCAGCTCGGCAAAATTTCCAATGTCCGCCACCAAACCTCGCTTGCCTAGTTGGGAGGCCGCTGCAGTCACGGCATGGGCGTTCCGATCCAGCAGAACCACGTCCGCACCAGCTGCGACGAAGACTTCAACCGTCTTCAGGCCGATCCCGGAGGCAGCGCCCGTCACGAGGATGCGGCGACCTTCCAATGCCGCATTGCGGTCTCGACGATCACTCATTTCTGAGTCTCCTTCCAAAATGACGAAGGCAGCAGGATGTTGCTTTGAATGTCAGTCACCAGCGACGCGATTTGCGGCATGACCTCTTGCCAGCGGGGATCGGCACGCAACGCCGCACCACGCTTCGCGCGATCCTCGAGACTCTCGTACTCCCACATCGAGACGACACGACACATCTGTCCCACATCGCTGTAGTAGTGACCCTTGCAGATCGAGTGCTCGCTGTGAGCCGGCCAGCCGAGGCGGCCATACAAGTCGAGGTACTCGAGGGTCTTGCCGGGGCGAATCGTGTACGTGCGGTGCTCGATGAACATTTGACAGTCTCCGATTGTGGCTACGAGGTGATGCCAGGACGTGTCGAGGCTAGATCAGCCTGGGTCAGGAAGGAGTCGGCAAAGAAGCTGTCGACCGGCAGTTGCCGATGTGCGACGAAGTCGCGCCTGGCCGCGTCGACCATGACAGGTGCACCGCAAGCGTAGACCTGCCAATCGGCCATGCCCCCGATGTCGGCCATGACAGCCTGATGAACGAACCCTGTCCGGCCTTTCCAGTTGTCACTCACCTGCGGTTCGGACAGAACTGGAACGAACGTGATGTTCGGGTGACGCAACGCCCACTGCTGGGCTCGCTCCAGGCGATAGAGGTCTGCCAATCGGCGCCCACCCCAATATACAAACGCCTTGCGCCGGTCGATCACACCCCGTTCGAGGGCATCCTCGATCATGGCCTCGATGGGCGCGAACCCCGTGCCACTCGCCAGGAAGAGCATCGGTCCGTCAGAGTCTTCCCGCAATACGAAGGTCCCCAAGGGGCCTTCGATACTCAGCATCGCCGACTTCTTCAGCGTGCTGAATACACGATCAGTGAAGAACCCACCCGGCAGGTGACGGATATGGATCTCGAACTCGGAGAGACCGTCCCGGTGTGGGTGGGAGGACAGAGAGTAGCTCCGGCGCTGGCCTTCCTCCAGCAAGACATCGACATACTGTCCGGCACTGAACGACAGCTTCTTGTTCATGGGCAACCGCAACCGCACGATAGCTACATCGGGCGAGGCGAATGTGATGTCGGCGACCCGCACCGGCATCTTCTGCGGCAGGATCTGCGTCTCCGGCAACTCTGCGACCTCGATCGTGCAGTCGCTCAGCGGTACCGTGCGACAAAGCAAGGCCACGCCACGAGAAATCTCAGCCTCGCTAAGTGAGTCCGGGTGAATGTCGAGACGCGACACCTCGCCCGAGGTGATTGTCGCCCGGCAATTGCGGCACAGGCCGCTCTTGCAGCTGTACGGTATCCTGACGCCAACCGAGATCGCGGTGTCAAGGATGGTTTGGCCCGGCGCCACGGTCAGGCAGTGACCGCTCGGTTCCAACTGAATGCTGAATGACATAGGGCTTGGGATAAAGTGAAGAGGGCTGGCGTCAGCCCTTCGACGATTCGAACACATCGCCGAAGTCAAACATGTCGCTGTGCTGGAAGCCGGCGGCGTAATGCTGGATCTCCCACCAGTTGTGATCCAGATCCTCGAAGTAGAACGAGTAGACCCCGTGCTGCTCCACGATGTCGGTAACTTTCCCGATCCCATAGCGCTCGCGATTCGCCAGAGCGGCCGCATGAGCGGCATCCACCTCTGCGTTGGAACCGACATCCACGCCCCAGTGGCTCAGATAGGTCACGGGATGCAGCGCGGATCCGACCTCGACGCACACAATGTGGAACTTCATCCCACACCGAACGGCCATCGAACGCGGGCCGTGCTGGACACACTCCAGACCCAGGAACTCCTCGTAGAACCGGCGAGATTCGCGAAGGCTCGTGCATTCGAGCGTGCCGTGCGAGAGCACGTACGGCTTGACGATCGACTCGCGAGCTGGCGGATCGGCGATGGCATCGTCAAGAAAGTCACGGATCTGAGTCATCATGGTTCCCTGGATAGAAGGTCAGTCGATGTGGGTTTCGAGATAGCCCAGATGCTCAATCTGAACACGGACTTTGTCGCCGGGCTGCAGGAACTCGTTGCGAGCCGTGCCCACGCCGGCCGGAGTCCCCGTGAGAATGACATCCCCGGGATGCAGCGTCACTCGACGGGAGAGGTGGGCGATCTGCTCTGCCACGGAGAAGATCATCCGGGAGGTGTTCGAGTCCTGCTTGATCACCCCGTTGACCCATAGACGGATGTCCAGCGCCTGCGGGTCCGATACGTCTTCCGCGGGTGTGATCCATGGCCCCATCGGGCAAGCGCCGTCAAACCCCTTGTGGGCCGTCCAGTCGAAGTAAAAGGGTGAGCTTGCTGCCTTGTCGGAGCGCCGAGCCAGGTCGCGTGCCGACAGATCGTTGGCCACCATGTAACCGGCAACGTGCTTCAACGCATCCTTAGCCTCGACGTCGCGTGCCGGTGTTCCGATCACAACTGCGAGCTCGGCTTCCCAGTCCAGTCTGTTCGAGTCGACGGGTCGACGAACGCGCCCCCCGGGACCTGCGACGCAACTCTTGTTCGGGCGCAGGAAATGCCATGGTGCCACGTCCTGCTCGGCCGGCGGAACGGGTTGGTTGCGCACCTTCAGCATCTCTTCGAGATGGTCTCGATAGTTCGCCCCCGCGCAGTAGATGGTGCCCGGGTACAGGATCGGCGAGTGCAGGGTTGCCGCGCCCAGGTCGATGCCGGTGACTGCGCCCTTCCGGGCGAGGTCGGCATAGCGGGCCAACGCGTCACGCGAGGCCCGCCAGTCCGACAGCAGGTCGCTGACGGACACCCCCGGCTGGACGATCGCACTCGGGCGCACGCATGGTGCGGCGTCATAGATGCGATCATCGACCAGGATACCCGCTCTTGCAGGGCTGCTGGCTACCGAGTAGCTCAGTAGCCGAAAGGACTGTTGCATTCGGGCGCCTCGCTCAAAGGGCATTGGCGACCGCGCGCCGGCGCGACTCGGCAAGGGTGGTCTCGACGGCCTGCATGTAGCTCTTGCTCATCCTGACACCCCTCTCCTGTTCGTCGCGAGACCCGGGCTCCACGTCGGGGAAAGTGACCGAGAAACAGAACGTGAGGACAAGCCCGCGAGAGGACTCACTGATGGTGTTCGTGATCCACCCAACGCTGTTCTTGCGTTCGAAGTGCACCATGACCGGCGCGGTGTACGTGATCCGCTCGATGAGGGGCTTACCCCGTAGAACCGCTTCCCGCAGGAAGCCGTCATCGAATCGCTCTACCACCTTGCAGGCTTCCATGCCAGGCACGAACGCGACGGGGTTCTCGGCCTTCATTTCCAGAGCCTTCCAAAGTTGATCATGCGAGAGGATCACTTCGGTGCCAGGCGGATTGACCTCGACTGATGCTGCGTAAGAGAACATAAGACTCCTCACAGGTTGGACGGGCGTGTCCCGCGATCCAGTCGAGACACGATGGAGTCATGCTAGTACAAAAAAACACGATTCGCAAGAATCTGCAGAAAATTTACTTATCTGCGTACCCGCTTTCACTCGCCCCAGTCTTCGATGCGTGGCGCGATCAGTACTGTGTGGGCGGATGCCTCAAGTCCGGCGCGGAGGGGGCGACAAGGTAAGCACAGTAAGCTTTCGGGTTATAAAAATCCCCCAGATCATTGCAATATGACCTGCTAACGACGGGATTTTTCTTCGGCTAACCTGACCAGCCCTCCGCGATCGGGACAACTCGCCTGGCAGCCATCGACCGCACCGCGTACCCGTGCTTTTCCCAAGGTCCTCGCCACGCGGAACCTGCAGTCCGGCTCCCCCCTACCCGAAGAACTCGAGTGGGCGCGCCGTGCGATGCGCGGGGCGAGCAACCTCGAGTCAGCCTGCTGGTGCTGCTCAGCGCTTTCCGGCTGATGCAGCATTTCGCGGCGCTCGGCACCATTCCAGCCGTTACCGTCGAGCGCATCCGGACTGTAGCGGGCGGCGCTATCAGCGCGCCGTTCGACTATGGCACACAGACCTCGCCAACGCTGTTCCAGCATTACCGGACGATCCGCGAGCACTAGACATGAAGCCATACCACGGCACCAACGCCAAGATGATTGCTACACGCGCGGCACATACCGCAGCACTGTCGATGAGCCAGCGAAACTTCGCACCCAGGACTGACAACGCATAGGCGTTGAGGTGTTGGAATCTGGCGACAGCATGCCCGCAAACGGCCGCCATTCGATAAGCCCGCGTCGTTTCCGTGACTTCATGCCGGTCGAGCCAGACGTTGATAGCCTGTTAATCATTATCGACCTCAAGTGCGCACATCGACTTCGGCGCACGGAAGATGCCGTGCGAACCGTCGACGTCATGCCGGCGTCGCGGCTTTGCGTTGGCAGGTCCGTCACCAGTAGAGCACTGGAACGGCTGCACCAGATCGTCGCGATGATGACTGAGGGCGAAACCGGCGAGCTGCCAGCGAATCCGGCCGATCACGCTGCGCTCTCACTGCACCTCTCCGAGTGCGTGCAATAACGCCCGACCGCCCTGCGTGAACCTACGCCGGCATCCCATGCGCGGACAGGGACGCGGCGTCGGGAACGGATGGTTGAAAAAAAACGTTTGGAATCCGAATACTATCGGCAATGGAATGACAACGACGTGATTGGCAGGTGTGACAAATTTTGAGAAACAGCAGTTTTTTCAAAAAACGCAGTCCCATCGATAATATAGGTTAGAGATATAGATTCATACACCTCACTATCACAAACGTCACAAATGTCACAAACGCCACTCATGAATCCGATTCGAATGCCTGTGCACCGCGCAAAATACCTCCATCCATCGTGTCCCGTTACCTTCGATGGACGTATGATATTGGTCTTGGATTGAGATTCTTTTCGTCGGCATTGCTCTCATTCGGAACGTGCTCATTTGACCGAAAGGATGAGAAGCCTTCAACTTTGCACCGTGGTCGCCGTGATAGCCATACGGCGGCTGAATCGCCCAGAAAAATCGAGAACATGAAATCCATTGGAACAGGTACAGGACAACACGAGTGAACAGCAGCTCAACCTTGGACCTCCGAAACGTGACGCTATGCGCGGCCGACTCGATTCATCCGGCGCTCGCCGCACGCGCGCTGGAAATCTCGGCAGCTCAATGCCATTTCGCTGACGCAATCCTCTTTACTCACGAGGTGGTGCCAACCTTTGCCCGCATCGTACCGATTCCCCGTCTGCAGTCAAAGGGGGATGACTCAGCCTTCATGGTCAAGCATCTCGTGAACCATGTGACCACGCCGTGGGTGCTCGTCGTCCAGTGGGACGGCTATGTACTGGACGCTGCAACGTGGAGCGATGCGTTTCTCGGCTACGACTATATCGGCGCGAGCTGGCCATTCCATCGGGATAGCATGAATGTCGGCAACGGTGGGTTTTCCTTGCGCTCAGTGAAGCTGCTACATGCGCTTGCTGATACGCGGCTTCAACTGCTTCCCGGCGCATATGAGGACGACCTGATCTGCCGCTTGTACCGACCGTTGCTCGAGACAGAGTACGGCATCCGTTTTGCGCCCGCCGACGTCGCAAACCGCTTCGCATATGAGCGCGGCTGCCCCGACAGTCCAACGTTCGGATTTCACGGCGCATTCAACCTGTGGCGGCATGTCGAAGACGATACGATGATGGATATCATCAGTGCGCTTGACATTCGCACGCTCACCTCCATCGAAATCATGCAGCTACTGATCGCATATTGCGAGCTTCGAAAATTCGGTTGCGTGAAGGTGATGTATCAACGCTACAGGCGCATCTGGAGTGCGCAGCAGTTCGCGCAGAACATGGTGGCAAGCGGCGTGCCTCGCGAAGCAGTCCTGCAGTGTGTCGAGATCTGTGAAAACGTCGTGAAAAGCAACGACCGTGCAGGGTTTTGTGGGTGACGATGCACATGGAGTTGGAACAGCAGCTTCACGCCGTGCAAGCGCATCACGCACATGACCTACACGATCTGGTGACCGTTCGCGAAATCTGTGAAACGCTAATCGCGCTAAAGCGCGAGGAGGATCTGCGCGCATGGGCGGACCGGACGCTGGCGCTCAGTCCGCACGATCCCGGATTTGTGACGATGCGCGCGGCTGCTCTGGCTCTCCTGGGTCAGCACGCCGAGGCGGTCGGCACGTGGCTGCGCGCGGCAGGCACCTGACCGCTACATATCAAGCTGGTGGCAGCGGCCATCGAGCAATAGTTAAATCAACCCAAGGGCTCACCATGAATCAAACTCTAACATCCCGACAGCCGGTAGACCGTCTTGCCATTCGCGAACTGATCGTGGCCGATATGCATTGCACGGATCATCTGAGCAAAGAGGAAACTCTTTCCAATTGGTGTGCAACGCACCCGGCCTCAGGAGCTCTGCAATGAGAGTGTTGATTACAGGCGCCACCGGGATGGTGGGACAGGGCGTGCTCCACGAATGCCTTACGGCACCAGATGTCAGCGAGGTACTAGTGCTCGGCCGGTCGAGAGTCAAACAGGCGCAACCCAAACTGCGGCAACTCGTTCGAGACGATTTATTCGACTTGACCCTGATGGAGTCTGAGTTGCGGGAGATCGATGCCTGCTTCTTCTGTTTGGGCGTGTCTTCATCCGGCATGAGCGAAGCGGCCTACCAGCACATCACCTACGACCTGACGCTGACCATTGCCTCCGTATTGCTCCGGCTCAATCCAGAGATGCGCTTCGCTTACGTTTCCGGTGCCGGCACGGACAGCACCGAGCGTGGCCGCAGTATGTGGGCGCGAGTGAAGGGGCGAACCGAGAATGCTCTAAAGGCGCTACCTTTCGCTGGCGTCTTTCTGTTCCGTCCGGCCGTCATCCAACCCTTGCATGGCATTCAATCTAAAACGCCAAGCTATCGATACCTCTACAGATTGGTGGGACCCATATTACCCCTGATGGCAAGACTATTCCCCAACCGAATAGTAACCACGGAGGAAGTCGGATTGGCAATGCTCAACGCGGCGAGGTACGAATCTGGCTGTCTCATACTGGAACCCGGGGACATCGCACGCCTGGCGAAGGAAAGACATGGTAGTCAGCCGAGTAAAATCCGCTAACAAAACATCGCGCCGTGCTCGATGAACGCTGCTGAGCACACGTGCGTTGCGGCTTCATCAAGGCCGAAGAGGCTGCCACCAAGCTCATCTGGCTGGCACTGCGCAACATCACTGCCGATTGGGGGCGCGCTGCTCATGACTGGAAGGCAGCTATGAACCAGTTCGCCATCCTCTAAGAGGATCGATTCGTTCGACCATCCGTGTGAATCTCAACCCGCCTTGAACACGGAAATCCAGACACCCCCGTTGTGTCGTGTCGCGTTCCAATGTATTCGCTAACGGCGCCCCTGGCCTGCTCACGCGTTGAGAAGCGTTGGTGATAGACCAGTTCGCCCTTGAGCGTAAGCACTCGATCAGCACCGTCTGTTCGCGAAGGAACGACGTAGGCAATCCGATTCCCATCAGATGTAATGGGAATCAGCTTGATGAAGCCAACGGCACATGGGCGGCAACTGGGGTCGAGGAATTACACGAAGGAGTTTCGAGAAGCGGTAGTTGCTGAAGCGAGCGATCCGAATCGCTCGATTGCCGAGGTAGCCCGCAGGCATGGCTTGAATGCCAATATGGTCGCCCAGTGGCGACGAAGATCGCTGGAAGCAAAACAGGCCGCACCGGCACCTTGCGTAGCACTGCTGCCCGTTGATGTGATCGAACTGCCCCCGGAAAGCACGGCGAGCACCGCCCCACCGCAAGAGCAGAAAGTGCCGGCATGCGCCGCGACGTCGCTGAATTGCGAGATCGAGATTGAGGTCGGAAAACGGCGCATTCGCATCTGCGGGATATCGCAGGAATTTGCCGAACAGTTTCTGCGAGACTGCCTGAAGTGATTCCACCGAACACCCGAATCTGGATCGCGGCGGGCGTCACGGACATGCGTTCCGGTTTCAACTCGCTGGCCGCGAAGGTACAAGACGTGCTGGAGAAAGATCCCTACAGCGGGCACGTGTTCGTGTTCCGAGGCAAACGCGGTGACTTGCTGAAGTGCTTGTGGTGGTGCGATGGCGGCCTCTGCCTGCTCTCGAAGCGTCTTGAGAAAGGACGCTTCGCATGGCCACGCGCCGACTCTGGCGTGGTCGCGCTGACAACTGCTCAGCTTGCACTGTTGCTTGAGGGCTTCGATTGGCGGCAGCCCGTCGAAGCCCTGCGTCCGCGCAGCTCGCTGTAAACCATTGTTAACTGGTGTTCGCGTGATCGTGGGCAGTCGTAAACCGTCTTCATGGAATCGACCTCGACTGCGCTGCCCGACGACATCAACGCTCTGAAAGCGTTGCTGCTTGAGCGTGATGCTCAGGTCGCCGAGCTGCGCCAGCAGCTCTCGTCGCGATCACTTGAGATCGAGCACCTGAGGCTCACGATCGCGAAACTGCGCCGCATGCAGTTCGGCCGGAAGTCGGAGAAGCTGGATCGCCAGATCGAGCAACTCGAATTGCGGCTGGAGGACCTGCAGGCCGACGAAGGCGCTGCCGATGTGGCCGCCGCTCCTGCGGCTCCGCGTGCGCAGCGCGAAAGTGTCGGTCGCAAACCGCTGCCTGATCACCTCGAACGCGAAGAGCGCGTCCATCTGCGCAACCGACCATCTTCCCTGAATCACCCGTCCGCTGAACCGGTTCGTCGGCGCCCGGGCCGTCCGCGAAGGAGCTCATCCGATCACATCGCCGGCTGATCACCGTCCGAACAGGGTGGGGAATTTTACTTCGACACTTCTGGGGAAATTACGTCCGACGTTGACATCGCGCGCTCAGGAAGCTGTCGCTCGCGATCGACGCGGGCGAGCTGCGCTGCGTGATCGGCCCGAACGGCGCCGGCAAGACCACCATGATGGACGTGATCACCGGCAAGACCCGGCCCGACTCGGGCAAGGTGTTCCTCGGCCAGACCATCGACCTCGCGCGGATGAACGAGCCCGAGATCGCGCGCATCGGCATCGGCCGCAAGTTCCAGAAGCCGACCGTGTTCGAGGCGCACCCGTGATCAAGCTCGAAGACAGCGCCTATCGGCTCGCGGGCGAACTCTCGCACGGCCAGAAGCAGCGGCTCGAGATCGGCATGCTGCTGATGCAGCAGCCGGCGCTGCTGCTGCTCGACGAGCCGGCCGCCGGCATGACCGACCACGAGACGATGGAACTCGCGCAGCTGCTCAACACGCTGCGCGGCACCTGCTCGATGATGGTGGTGGAGCACGACATGGAGTTCGTCGCGGCGCTGGCGGGCGAGACCGGCCGCGTGACCGTGATGGCCGAAGGCGCGGTGCTCGCGCAAGGCACGCTCGATCAGGTCAAGCGCGACGAGGCCGTGATCGAGTCGTACCTCGGACGCTGAAGGACACACAATGCTGAAGATCGAATCGCTGAACCAGTACTACGGCGGCAGCCACATCCTGCGCGACGTGAACCTGAGCGCCGAGGCCGGCAAGCTGACCGTGCTGCTCGGGCGCAACGGCGTGGGCAAGACCACGCTGCTGCGCTGCCTGATGGGCGTGGTGGCCGCCAGGCGCGGCACCATCGCGTGGCAGGGACGCACGCTCGACGCGCTCGCGCCGCACGCGCGTGGCGGCCGGCCTCGCCTACGTGCCGCAGGGCCGCAGGGCCGCAGGGCCGCAGGGCCGCAGGGCCGCAGGGCCGCGATATCTTTCCGCGCCTGACGGTGGAAGAAAACCTGTTGGTGGGCGCGGCCAGCCGCAAGGCGCCGTCGAAGGTGCCGGAGCGGATCTACGAGCTGTTTCCGGTGCTCAAGGACATGCGCGCGCGGCGCGGCGGCGACCTGTCGGGCGGCCAGCAGCAGCTGGCGATCGGCCGCGCGCTGATGAGCGAGCCGCAGCTGCTTATCCTCGACGAGCCGACCGAGGGCATCCAGCCGTCGATCATCCAGGACATCGGCCGCACGCTGGGCAGCTCGTTGACGAGACTGGGATGACGGTGCTGCTGGTCGAGCAGTATTACGATTTCGCCCGCTCGATCGCCGATCAGTACTGGGTGATGAGCCGCGGCGAGATCGTCACGGGCGGCGCCGGCAGCGAGATGGAGGCGAACAGCGTGCGCGAGCTGATCGCCGTGTGAGCAAGTCATAGATCTACGTCGAAAGCCGTGCTACCGGCCGGTGAACGCAATGCAGGATTTATTGACCGGTTCAGGAAGCGGGCCGAGAAGTTTGCTGCGGTCTCGGCGCACCACCACTCGGCCGCTTGGGCGCTCCGGCTTCGAACCCGGTAATTGCCGCGCTCAGTTCGTCGACGACGCGTTCGATCAAGGCATCCGTCAACGCGGATGCCTTGCTCCCCTTTTGTCGATAGATGCTGTAGTGGATCGACAGCGCCGGTTCGAAGCGCTTGATCACCACGCCATCCGCAGCGGCCGCGACAGCGGAAAGATAATCCACGACCGTGACGCCGGCGCCGGCTTGGCAAAACGCGATGGCCGTCGCGGCCAAATTGGTCTCGATGGCAACGGGAATGCGCAGATTCGCCAGTGCCGCATGCCGCTCGATCTGCGCCACGAGCGGATCGGACGCGAGCAGCGAGATCAGGGGCGCGCTTTCCAGATGCTTGAGCGTGACCACCTCGACCGCCGCCAGCGCGTGGCCCTCGGGCACTACGCAGACCACGGGCACGGCTGGCAGCGTACGCCGGACCACGGCCGGATGCTCGATGTTGCTGGTCACACCGATCGCGAGATCGAGCTGATTGCGCCCGGCCCACTCCACGAGCGTCTGGGTGGACCGGATGTTGACCGTGATCCTCACGCCGGGATGATCGGCCTGGAATCCGTGGATGATGCCGGGTATCAAACCACTGCCGAGTGCCGGCAGAATGCCGATTTTCAGGCGACCGGCACGTAGATCACCGAGATCGCGCGCCACTCTCATGATTTCCCTGGCCGAGATGAACGAACGCTCCACCTCGGCATAGAGCGCGATCGCCTCTGCCGTGGGAATCAGCCGCTGCCGCTGACGGTTGAACAGGCTGTAGCCGACCTTCGCCTCAAGGCGCGCCAGCAGCTTGCTGACGCCGGGCTGTGCGATATCGAGAAAATCCGCGGCCTTCGTCACGGTGCCGTGCTGCATCACCGCCGCGAACACCTCCAGCTCGCGCAACGTGAAGTCGTTCATCCCCCCCTCCTCGAGTTCATCGCCATTCCGGCTCGTCGATACATCGCAATCGACGCCAACGTCAGATCATAACCTTCCGCAATAAAGGCGCACGAACACGTCGCAGTGCCAGGCCGACATCTCACACAATCCGTCACAAATCCGCGCCAATTTAAGTGTAGCAGTTCATACCTTTTTGGAATGAGCGACGTATTTTGCGGCAATTGAGCCAGCGGGCCCGCCGATCGGACAATGGTTCACCGCGGCAGAAGCACCACCACGGCCACCCAATCACGACTCCACGGACCCGGAAATGATGAACAACAGGAAATTGAAACGCGCCACTTGCCTGATCGGCAGCCTCTGTGCGCTGGCCACCGTTCAACTGGCCGAAGCCAAGGACGTCGTGATCGCGTTCGAGGGAAGCTACACGCCCTGGAACACGTCGAAACCGGACGGCACGCTCGGCGGATTCGAGCCGGCGCTGGCCAAGGTACTGTGCGAACGCGCGCATCTCACTTGCAAGCAGATCGCTGCCGACTGGGACAGCATGATTCCGGCGCTGAACACGGGCAAATTCGACGTGATCATGGACGGGATGGCGATCACGGATGCGCGCAGACAAGCCATTGACTTCAGCACACCCTACGCCACAGTCACGTCGAGTTTCGTCACCGCCAAGGGGAATACCGCAGCGTTTGGGCAACTCGGCGGCGGCACGCTGACGATCGACTCCCCGGCGGCTGCGAAAGCAGCACTCGCGCCACTGCGAGCTGCGCTGAAGGGCAAGGTGATCGGCGTGCAGGCGGCCACCACCTACGTGCCCTTCCTTCGCACGAACTTTGGCGACGTCGCTCAGATCCGCGAATACCGTAGCTCCAAGGACCGCGATCTCGACCTCGGCATCGGTCGTATCGATGCGTCCGTGGAGAACACCGTCTACCTGCTCAACAACGCGGGCAGCGATCTGTCGCTGATCGGGCCGGTCATCGCGGGAAAGATTTGGGGTGAAGGCGTCGGCATGGGTCTCAGGAAATCGGATACGGCGCTGCGCGACGCGTTCGACAAGGCCATCGCATCGGTCAAGGCGGACGGCACGCTCTCGCGGCTCTCTCTGCAGTACATGAAAACCGATCTGACGCCGCGCTGATTCATGCCGGTCGACTTCGGAAATCCTGAATGAACAACACTTTTGATTTCGCCGTCGTCGGTGGCGGCCTGGTCGGCATGGCGATCGCCTACGGGCTGGCAAAACGCGGCCAGCGTGTCGTGGTGCTTGATGGCGAGGACTCGAGCTTTCGGGCCGCCCGCGGCAACTTCGGGCTGATCTGGGTTTCTGGCAAGGGCCGCAAGCAGCCCGACTACGGACGCTGGTCGCTCGAGTCGTCGCACTTGTGGCCCGCCTTCGCCGAGGAACTCGAAGCCGCTTCCGGCCTGAGCCTCGGCTATTCGAAACCCGGTGGGTTGAACATCGCTCTGACCGAGGAGTCGCTCTCGGCCAGCATCGAAAACGTCGACTATCTCTATCGCCAGGATGCCCGGCTCGGCTACGAAGTGCTCGACCACCGCCAGTTGAAGGCGCTCGTGCCCGAGATCGCCGACGACGTCGTCGGCGCCGTCTACTCCGCGAACGACGGCCATGTCAGCCCGCTCTACACGCTCCGCGCGCTGTTCGCGGCGTTCGAACGGGCGGGCGGCATCTACGTGCCGAATGCAACGGTCGCCACGATCGACGGCTCCACTGGCGGGTATCGTCTCGACACAGGGACGGCAACGTTCCGCAGCGCCAGGATCGTCCTGTGCGCCGGCCTCGGCAATCGCGACCTCGCGCCGATGGTCGGGCTCGACGCACCCGTCGTGCCCTTGCGCGGCCAGATCTTGGTGACTGAGCGAGTCCGCCCGTTCCTCCACTACCCAACGCTTTCGGTACGGCAAACCGCCGAAGGCTCCGTGCTGCTCGGTGAATCCGCAGAAGACGTGGGCATGGACGCCGGCGTAAGCGCCGACATCGTCGCGCACATCGCCCGCAAAGCCGTCAAACCATTCCCGTTGATGCACAGCGTGAACGTGGTTCGCGCTTGGGGCGCGTTGCGCGTGATGACGCCGGACAGCATGCCGATATACGAGGAATCGCCGACGTGCCCCGGCGCCTTCCTCGCCACCTGCCATAGCGGCGTCACGCTGGCCGCCGCCCATTGCGAGCGGCTGGTGCCGTGGCTGCTGGGCGGCCAGCGTCCTCCTATCCTCGATTACTTCCATGCCAGGCGGTTCCATGTTTAGCCCCCTCGAAGGCAGCACACCGAGGCTGATCCGCATCGAGATCGACGGCAGGCCAGTCGATGTGCCCGACTCGCTGACGGTCGCCGCCGCGTTGCTGCATGCCGGCGTCCAAAGCTTTCGGCGAACTCCAGTCGGCGACGCGCCGCGTGCGCCGTTCTGCATGATGGGCGTGTGCTTCGACTGTCTCGTGCGGATCGACGATCTGCCCAATCAGCAATCCTGCATGGTCAAGGTCAGGCCAGGCATGCGAGTGAGTTTCATGAACGGCGCGAGGGACATTCAATGACGATCCGAACCTTCGACCTGGTCGTGGTCGGCGCCGGCCCCGCCGGCATGGCCTGTGCATTGCGCGCCGACGCGCTCGGCCTGAGCGTGCTGGTAATCGACGAAAACCCGCTGCCGGGCGGACAGATCTATCGCAACGTCGGGCACTCACCCTTGCCCGACCCGGGGCGACTTGGTGCCGACTACACTGATGGCGCGGCGCTGGAGCAACGCTTCAGCGCGTCCTCGGTGTCGTACTGGCCCGACACGATCGTGTGGCAAGTGAGTCGGACGCTGGACATCAGCTTCACGCGCCGCGGCGGCGCGACGGCGAGCGGCCAAATCCATGCGAAAACGCTCGTCATCGCCAACGGTGCGTACGAGCGTCCCTTCCCTGTACCAGGGTGGACCTTGCCGGGGGTCATGGGCGTGGGTGCCGCGCAAACGCTCGTCAAATCGGCGGGTCTGTTTCCCGACGTGCCGACGGTGCTGGCCGGTAGCGGCCCCCTGCTTTATCTGTTCGCCTGGCAACTGATCCGAGCCGGTCGCGCGCCCACGGCAATACTGGAAACCACGCCTGCCGATGCTTTCCGCCGCGCGCTTCCGCATCTGCCTGCCGCGCTGCGCAGCCCCGACTATCTGCTGAAAGGCTTAAAGTTGCTGCGCACCATCAAGCAAGCGGGTGTCACTCATGTTCGTCATGTCGAGGAATTCGAGGTCGAGGGTAACGAACGCGCCGAGCGCATACGCTATCGATCGGCTAGCCAATCGGCCACGATCGCGGCAGGCCTCGTGCTGCTTCATCAAGGCGTGGTGCCGAACGTGCAACTGACTCGCTCGATCAACTGCGCGCACGACTGGGACGACACACAACTCTGCTGGCACCCGCGCACCGATGCCTGGGGAGAAACGTCCGTACCGAACGTCTTCACGGCAGGCGACGGTGCCGGGATCGGCGGGGCGATCGCTGCCCGAATCGACGGTGAGCGCACGGCGCTCGCTGTCGCGCATCGCCTGAGTATCCTGGACGCCGAATCGTTGCGAACCCAGGCGGAACCTCTCGACCGCCAGCGACGCCAGCACCTTCGCGTTCGCCCGTTCCTCGACACGCTCTATCGTCCGAGCGACAAGTTCCGGCGCCCGGCGGATGAGACGATCGTCTGTCGCTGTGAGGAAGTCACGGCGGGGCAGATTCGTGACATGGCTCGCCTCGGCTGCATCGGCCCCAACCAGACCAAGTCATTTTCCCGCTGCGGGATGGGGCCATGTCAGGGGCGACTCTGCGGCTTGACCGTCTCGGAACTACTCACGGAGCAAACCGGCCAACGCATGGAAGAAACCGGCTACTACAGCATCCGGCCACCGATCAAACCCGTAAGCCTGGGCGATCTGGCGGTCTCCTTCATCCCCGATGAAAATGCAGCAGAACCAACCGAATGGGTTCCGAAATGAATGACGCCTCCATCGTGAGAACACCCGGAAATGCACGCATGAGCAAGACCGTGCGCTTCGGCAAGCTACTGTTCCTGACCGGCCAAACCTCATCCGGGCAAGCTCAGGCGCGCTCGATCGAGGAGCAGTGCCACGAAGCATTCAATCGAATCGACGCGCTGCTGGAACAGGCGGGAAGCGACAAGCAACACCTGCTGTCGGTGACTATCTACCTGAAGGACATGAACGATTTCGATCGCATGAATTCCGCCTGGCAGCAGTGGGTCGATCCCGATCATCTGCCGGCGCGCTGCACTGTGCAGGCGACGCTCGGCCTGCCGGAGCTGCTGGTCGAATTCAGCGTCACCGCCGCGATAGCGGATTGAGTATCGCGCGGCGCGCCCTTCGCATCACGACAGGTTTATCGAATGATTACCCTCACACCAGGCAACATCACGCTCGCGCAACTGCGGTTGATCGGTAAGCGCGAAACCAGTACCGTCTAGGAGCGTTCGATGACCAATGCCATGATGTTCGCCGAAGGACACGAATGACCGGTCGTGTCCACGATAGGAGTTGTGGACAGAGTGACTCAGACAGTCGATATCCCGTCGAAACGGCAAACTTGCCGACATCCAACGGAATGGAAGCGGACCATCGTCGCGCTG
Source organism: Burkholderia sp. BCC0405 (assembly GCF_902833075.1). Taxonomy (NCBI): domain Bacteria; kingdom Pseudomonadati; phylum Pseudomonadota; class Betaproteobacteria; order Burkholderiales; family Burkholderiaceae; genus Burkholderia; species Burkholderia sp. BCC0405. The sequence continues at coordinate 36,651 of NZ_CADFEO010000002.1, read as the reverse complement.
ACTTTCGAGGCCGGCGCGTCGGTCGCCCGTGTTGCTCGCGAGAACGGCATCAATGCCAATCAGGTGTGGGCGTGGCGCCGCCTCTATGCGCAAGGCTTATTAACGGATCAAGCGAAGCCAGAGGCGATGTTACCGGTTTTCGTCAGCCGTCCCACGAAGTAAAGTTGAGACATCGTGCCCCAATGAAAGCCCCGTGATTCAGTGAGCCGGCCGACTCCTGTATCGAACTTTACTTTCCGCGAAGGCGAACTAAAGATCGATCTTGTTAATGACGAGAAGTAAAACCGTGACTTTGTGAAAGTGTGGCGATCGAAAACGTCGGCGTCGACGCTGTCCTAGTCAGTACCGGACCGATAACTGATATTACCAGTCCATGTGCAAAGGCAGCCTAAACTGGCGAGTATGAAATTGCGCGAGACCGAACCCGTCCCCTTTCCTGATGACGCCGAACTTGCTGCGCTGCGCGCGTGGTATGCCGGGCTCGATGCGCACGCGGCCGTCGCGCGCCATCTGGGCGAGCGTAAGGTGCCCGGGCCTCGACGCGCGGCGTGCTCGGCCGCATCCGGCGCGCGCTGATCGCGTATGCGAGCAGCCGGCATCGAGACAACGTGGCGGACGTATTCGGCGAGCGGTCCGCAGCGTCGGTCGACACCATCGCGTGCACGATCGAGATGTTGCACAACCTGTCGGCGCCGGAACCGCATGTCGCCGACGCCATCCATCCATAGTTGCCGCCGCGCGTAGTGGCGGCCCTGCAGGCGCACGGCATCCGCACGCTGGCCGATCTGACCGTGCCCATTCCGCGCCGGCGCCGCTGGTGGACAACGATTGCCGGACTCGGTGCCGCTGGTGCATCGCACGCGCTCGCGCGCGGGGCCGAGCTGATCATGGTGCGCAGACAATCTGCGGCACGCGTCGATTTCGACCACATCGACGTATCTGCATGGTGACGAGGTCAAACGGACCCGTCAGTTCGATCAGGTGTTCGGTGAGCGTGAGCTTTCCTGATCGAAACGTACCCGGGAAAGGTCCAACTTTACTTCGCAGTAAGCGACTCGGCCCGACCGTTTCCCGATGCTGATTTTGCTGGCGCACGATAGTCGCGTTTAGATTGACGGAGACGGTCAGCTATGCCGAATGCAGCGCGCCCGGCCCATCGCACGTATGCGCGGGAATTCAAACAGCAAGTGATCAGGGAAACGTTGGAACCAGGCATGTCGGTGTCGATCGTCGCGCGGCGGCACGACATCAACGCCAACGTCGTGTTCGGGTGGCGCAAGCAATATCGGGAAGGCAAGCTGGAACTGCCGGGACTCGAAGCTGCGCCGTCGGCCATGACAGGCACGGAGTTGCTGAGCGTTGACGTGATCGATTCGGTGTTGATGCTGCCAGCGCCGCAGCCTACGGGAAACGCGACGTCGAAGGCGACAAGCAGCGTACCGATTGTCGACGCCCGTGTGCGAGATCGAGGTGGAGATCGGCAAGCGGCGCGTGAAGATTCGCGGCCTGTCTGCTGAGCTGCCCGATGAACGACAGCGCGTGCGGCGTGAGAAAAGCAAGCCGCTGCTGGACGCCTTCGAAGCGAGAATCCGGGCCAAGCTCGCGACGCTGTCGCGCAAGTCGGAGCTGGCCGGCGCGATCCAGTACTCGCTGAATCACTGGACTGCGCTGACGCTGTTCTGCGAGGATGGGCAAGCCGAGATCAGCAACGCGTTGGCAGAAAACGCCCTGCGTTGCGTGAGCCTCGGGAGAAAGAACTTCCTGTTCGCTGGTTCCGACAGCGGGGGCGGGCGAGCTGCCGCGATGTACAGCTTGATTGGGACGTGCAAACTCAATGGCATCAACCCGCGCGCCTATCTGGAATACGTCCTGACCCACATCGCTGATCACGTCATCACCCGCGTCGACGAACTGCTGCCTTGGAATGTGGTCGACAAGCTGACGTCGGTCAGCTCGCATGGCACTGCCTGACTGCTTCATAGATCCAGATAGATCGTGGGCACGATCTCACGTGATCCTCACGGAACTCCCCAAGCTCTCACATCATGCCTCATGCGCGCGCGAACATGGAACTGGTCGCGCCGAGCCGCTTACCCTTGAGCGCTCCCCACAGCGATTCAATCGGCGCGTGATCGTAGCAGTTGCCGCGCCGGCTCATCGAGGCCGTCATGCCGAACTGGCTGACGAGCGATTGATGGGCCAGCACGCAACATTACGACCTGCGATCGATATGATGGGTCAGGTCATACCCGCACGGGTCGCCGGTTGATCTTGCGGAACTGGCTTCAATCATCGTCAGGACGCTATTGACAAAGTCACGGCCCTCGACCATCGATAAGTAGCCACATTCGCTTTCCAGTCGCGCGGTCATGGGATAGCGGCGTCACCCGACTGTTTGCGCTTTTTCGATACGCATCGCGCGTCTGCCACCGCCTTGGCCTCCCGTATCGCACAATCAAAGGTGGTTTCTCTCGCCACGCGCACGCGGTCGACGCTCACGTGCCAATTGCCGAATTGGAAACGCCAGCGAATGCGGCGCTCCTCCAATAGGCACGAGAACCATCGCCAGACAGACGCGTCATCAGCATTTGCGATGATGGCAGCCTCCAGGCGCATCCTTTGCATCGTGTCCATAAGTCCTAACTGGCGATGTGCGGCAATCGCGCCGACCATCCCGCTTCTACGAGAGCACGGCGATAAGCAAACGCAGCAAGTGGATAGTCAAAGAAGAAATGTGCCGTCTCGCACTTCTCCGCATAAAAGGGATCGCCGCTATCAACACTCGTCGAAATGCGAAGCGTGCGCGCCCATGCAAAGGAGAGCAACATCCAGCCGAGCATCGCCAGATAATCATCGGCGACGCGATATGCGGCTTCCGGATCGGCTGCCTGATGCTCCTTGATGGCGTATGTCGCACGCTCGACGTCATCGACCAGCTCCGTCAGTCGCTGACCGACAGCGCGCACCTGTACCTCTCCGGCATCGCATAGCTGAGCCTCTGCCCGAATATGCCGAAGCAAGACACCGAGGCCCGCCGAGATATCGGGCAACACTTTCCGCACCAGCAAATCGATTGCCTGGATTTCGTTGGTTCCCTCATAAATCATCGCGACACGACTGTCGCGCAGCGTCTGTTCGATGCCGTATTCATGTATGTAACCGTAACCGCCGAATACCTGAAGCGCGTTCGAAGCCGCCGCAAAACCGTTTGCCGTGAAGAACGCCTTCGCCACTGGCGTGAGCAGTGACGCGAGTTGCCCCGCCTCCTCCCGAGCGAGAGAGTCGGAATGGCGCGCCGCGACATCAAGCCAATGCGCGGTCCAATAGCCAATCGCTCGTTCGCCCTCGGCGATGGCGCGCAGCTCCATGAGCGCGCGACGTATTGCAGGATGCCAGGCAATGGGCGCCGCACGGCCGGGTTCGTCCGGTACGTCGGGTGGCATACTCACTGCCCGCATCTGTACGCGTTCTAGCGCATAGGTATGAGCGCGTTGCCATGCGGTATGCGCATGCCCCAACCCCTGCATCGCCACCTGCAGACGCGCAGCGTTCATCATCACGAAGAGGCATGCCAGCCCTCGGCCAGGTTCGCCGACAAGCCAACCAAGCGCGCGCTCAAAACGCATCGAACAAGTCGGACTACCTTTTAGTCCCAATTTTTTCTCGATGCCTTCGCAGTACACCCCATTGCGCTCGCGCTCACCTCTCTCGCTCTCCAGCCACGCAGGAACGACAAAGAGCGACAGCCCTTTCGTCCCCGGGGCAGCGTCAGGCAAACGGGCAAGTATGAGGTGAACGATATTTTCCGTGAGATCGTGCGCGCCACCGCTGATGAAAATCTTGCTGCCATCTACGAAGTAGCCGTCGTCCTGCGGCGCAGGTGTTGCACGCGTCCGGATCAGGGCGAGATCGCTTCCTGCCTGAGGCTCGGTGATACACATCGTGGTCAGCCAAGCTCCGCTCGCCACCTGCGGCAGCAGTTCGCGCTTGATACGCTCACTGCCGTGCGCCTGAAGACAGGCCACTGCCCCATGCGTGAGCCCCGGCGACATTAACCACGCATGATTGGCGCCTGCGAGCATTTCCTGCAAAGCAACGTCCAGAAGTTGAGGCAGCCCCTGCCCACCGCATTCCGTGTCGAGCGAGAGCGTGGGCCAACCGGCTTCCACGTAGGCGGCATACGATTCCCGAAAGCCTGCAGGCATACTGACCTTGCCCGCTTCGAACCGGCACCCCTCTAGATCCGCCAACGCATTCAATGGCGCGATGCGCTCCTCGACGAAGCGCGCTGACTCCTCGAGCACCTGTTGCGCAGCGGCTTGGTCAAGGTCTGCCCAATCGGGAACCTCCAGCCACCACGATGCTGCGTCGATCCACTCGTCAATCACAAAGCGCATATCGCGAAGCGGAGCCTGGTACATCAAAGTCATTTCAGTTGATCCTTTCTCGATTCCCGCTGCGCTCGGATTACGCCGATGTCGCTTGCGCCCGCCGCGTACATGGCTTCAACGATTTCCACACGATGCCGCAGCACCGCGCGCTGGTTGATGGAACCCTTGTCGGTCACTTCACCTAGATCGAGTGACGGCGGTACCGCGAGGAGACACAAGCGCGCGATGAAGGACGCACTGCCCGTCGCCGTTTCATTAAGGCGTGCGACGAGGCCCTCGAAGAAGGCATGCACGGCCGGAGCACTCAACACCGCTTGCGCACTCGCCCCTGGGGGCAACGCAGCAAGCATCCGGCAAGCATCCGGCTGCGGGAATATCATGACGCCCACTTCGTCGCGATTCATGCCGGCGATTACGACGTCCTGCACGTAAGGCGCCCCCTCGGTGATGATGCGAGCGCGCATGGGTCCGACGCTGACGAAGGTTCCAGAGGCAAGTTTGAAGTCTTCGGCTATACGGCCATCAAAGACAAGCCCGAGTCCCGGTTGCTCAGGATCGACGAACCGAACGGCGTCTCCTGTACGGTAGTAGCCCTCCTCATCGAAAACATTGGCCGCGGCGGCGGCCGTTGCTCGCCAGTAGCCTTGCATGACGTGCGGACCCCGAAACCGCACTTCGAGCTTGCCGTCCACGGGCACCAGCTTGGCCAGGCATCCGGGTGCGGGCAACCCAATGTACCCGGCGCCCGATACTGGCCCCGTCGTGAACAAACACGACGGCGCGGTCTCCGTCATGCCGAGCCCCGCCATGATGCGTATTCGTTCTCCGCAGTGTTCTTGCGTCACTTTCTCGAGGCGCTCCCACGCTGCCTGAGAAAGTCCCGCCCCCGCGAAGAAATACACTTTCACACGCGAAAAGAAGCGTTCCCGTAACGCGGCATCGGCTTCGAGTGCGACAGTCAGCTCTTCCCATCCTTTTGGAACATTGAAGTAAATCGTCGGTGCGACCTCGCGCAGGTTACGCAAGGTCTCATCGAATTTTCCTGCAACGGGCTTGCCATCGTCGATATAGAGCGTTCCCCCGTTATACAGTGCGATTCCGACGTTGTGACTCCCGCCGAAGGTGTGATTCCATGGCAGCCAATCGACAAGCACCGGTGGCTCGTTACCGAACTCAGGGAACGTTTCAAGGAGCATCTGCTGATTGGCGCTCAACATGCGATGTGTCGTAGGCACCGCCTTCGGCAGATTCGTGGAGCCGGAAGTGAATAGAAATTTGGCAATGGTGTCGCCATTCACGCGAGACCGTACGGCATCGACGTTGCGCGGCGCGGTGTCCAGCAGCATTGGCAACAGCGTGACACGCTGGCCGGCCACGGGCACGGCGCTTACACGCTCGACACCCGCAGGCAGGACTGCATCGAGCGCGGATGTGTAGGCAGAAATATCGTCGGCAAAGACAAGCCCCGGCGTAAGCAGGTCCAGCACATGGCGCAGCTTCCCGTAGTCGCTGGAACTGAGCGAATAGGCCGGGGAGACGGGCGCGTAGGGAATACCTGCCCACATCGCACCCAGCGCCATCTGGATGTGCTCGATACTGTTTCCGGACAGGACGACCAACGGTCGCTCCGCGCTGAGCCCACGATCGAGCAAAGCCTGACCGACGGCCCGCGCCTGCTCGGCCATCTGTTCATACGTAATCGCCCGCCAGGCACCGCTCGCCTCGCGTCGCACTATTAACCAGCGGTCAGGATATTCACGCGCACCGCTTTCGAGGCGGTCCGTGATCCGCTCGGGGTACCTGCCGAGCGGTTCCCGTGCTTCGATGTACCAGCATTCCCCGCGCTGCTCGATACGCGGTGTGACGGAGCCGATAGTAACGTGCCTGAAACCCGGCATGCCGTCCTTAGGTTGGCTTTGGTGCAATTCCAAAACCTGTCTCCTTGTCGAGCCGCTGCCCCGCCTCACGCGTGGAATAGCGGCGTGATTTCCCCACGCTTCCGCTCGACCGTGATGGGCGTGCGGCACGCAGCCGATGTCAGATTGGATAGTGTGCGGGCGCAGTATTCACCGTAATCCAGCGCAAATCGGTAAATTCGGCAATCGACGCCTTGCTTCCGAAACGACCATATCCGCTCGACTTGACACCTCCAAACGGCATCTGTGCCTCGTCATGTACGGTGGGTCCATTAATGTGGCATATGCCCGACTCGATACGTTTAGCCACGTTCAACGCACGTGCGATGTCGCGGCTGAACACAGCGGCCGACAGCCCAAACTCGCTGTCGTTTGCTACTGCCACGGCCTCTTCGTCACCGTCCACGCGCTGCACTGTCACGACGGGACCGAACGATTCGTCGGCATAGAGCTTCATGTCGCGACAGACGTTCTCCACGATGACCGGTTGCATGATTGCGCCGTTCACCTCGCAGCCCAGCGGCAGCCTCGCGCCCTTCTCGCGGGCATCTTCCACAAGCGCCTGAATGCGCCGTGCAGATACTTCGCTTTCCAATGTCCCGAGAACCGATCCCGGCTGCGTCGGATTGCCCGCCTTCAGCGTGCGCGCCTTCGCGATGAGCTTTTCGATGAATTCATCAGCCACTTTTCGATCGACGATCACGCGCTCCGTCGACATACAGATCTGTCCCTGATTGAAGAACGCGCCGAACGCGATGCCTGCCACCGCGGCATCGAGATCTGCGTCGTCGAGCACGAGCACGGGGGCCTTGCCGCCCAGTTCCAACAACGCTGGTGTGAGGTGCCGCGCCGAGATTTCCGCCACGATACGACCCACGCGCGTCGAGCCTGTGAAGTTCACACGCCTGACGAGCGGGTTCGCAATGAGTCGCTCGACAATGGCGGGCGCATCCTCGGGGGCATGGGTCAGAACGTTGACGACACCCTCACCTAGACCCGCATCGTCGAGCACTTTGCCAATCAACGCGTGCACACCTGGACATCCTTCAGATGCCTTCAGCACGACCGTATTGCCGCACGCGAGCGGCATCGCGAGCGCGCGCGTCGCGAGAATTACCGGAGCATTCCATGGCGCCATGCCGAGGACTACGCCGCACGGTTGGCGCACGGCCATCGCAAGCTTGCCCGGAACGTCCGACGGAATCACGGCGCCATCGATTTGAGTCGTCATCGCCGCTGCCTCGCGCAGCATGTCGGCCGCGAGCATGACGTTAAAGCCGTACCAGTTCGCCATCGCGCCTGTTTCCGCCGCACCGATGGCGATGAAATCGGCCGTCCGGGCATCCATGCAATCGGCTGCCGCGAGCAGGCGCATGCGGCGCTCGGTGGGTCCCAACGCAGCCCATGCGGGAAATGCGCGCGCCGCGGCGGCGACTGCTTCATCCGCGTCCTCGATTGTGGCAGCTGCCGCACGCGTCGCCACGGCACTCGTTGCCGGATTGATGCGCTCGAATATTTTGCCGTTTGACGCCGCTCGCGCCACGCCGTCGATCAACAGGCTGACTTCATGCACACCCGACTCCTCCAAAGAAATTGCGACTCGAAGCTCAGCGCTTGTAGGCCTGCAGGCCCGGCTTGATGCTTTTTTCGTCGAGAAACTGCTTGAGGCCCTTTTCCCGGCCCCCTTCGCGATCGCGGTGGGTCGCCTGATCGAGCTTCGCATAGAGGTAGTCTTCGTTCTGCTCCCACGTGAGTTCCCGGCACCGCTTGAAGCCATGCTTGGCATTGCGCAGCACGACGGGGTTCTTGTCGAGCAGTTTCGCAGCCAGCGCCTGCGTTTCCTCACGCAGTTGCGCACGCGGCACGCTCTTGTTGACGAGCCCCATCTTCGCGGCCTGCTGCCCCGTGAACGTATCGCCAGTCATGATGTAGTAGAGCGCCTCACGGTGCCCTACCGTATCAGCCATGGCCTTGCTGACGAGGTTGCCTGGGGGAATGCCCCAGTTGATCTCCGAAAGACCGAACACGGCTTCGTCTGCCGTGATAGCGAGATCGCACGCAACGAGCGGCGAAAAGCCGCCGCCGAAGCACCAGCCGTTGACCATCGCGATGGTCGGTTTCGAATACATGCGCAACAACTGCCACTGCCAGCGGCTCGCGTCACGACGAATACGTTCTTGAACCACGTCCGGGCTCGAGTCCACTTCACGAAAGTACTCCTTCAGATCCATGCCCGCCGTCCACGCTTCGCCTTCACCGGTCAACACGAGAACTTGTGCTTCCTGATCGAGCTCGATTGTCTCGAGGACATCGATCATCTCCTTGTTGAGTGTCGGGCTCATCGCGTTACGTTTCTCGGGGCGATTGAATGCAACCCACGCGATGCCACCTTGGACTGTAACTTTGACCGTTTTCCAGCGACCTTCGTAACTCATATTTACTCTCCGTAAATGCTTTCGTTGTTACCAACCAGCTTCAATTTAATGTCAGGTCGCCTGATAAATCAAGCGAAAACTTGTCCCTCTCGGTGTTAACCACAAATATTTAAAGGATAACTACACGAATTTCATAACGCTAACATCATACCTTAAGCATTTCGAACAAATTTACTTCGATTACATCGCGTTTCCGTGGCGGCAAAGCCCCTTCCATTTGCCAATGTGATGGGCGGCAGGGTCAGAATTGACCGACAATATCCGCTGCAGACTGGTGTGCAGCGGAATGTCGACATGCCTCGCTCTGAGGTCGTGTCTATCACGAATCACTCAATCGCCGATACTCCGAACCACGAGCGCATTCTTTACCGACACGACGCCATCGACCTGCCCCACCACTTTCTCGGCAAGGTCGATCTCCCGCTGGAATGGCACCGTACCGGCAAGCGTAACTACACCGTCATGACAAATGGTTGCGACGTTCTGCAAATCGAGGCGCCGCTCCTTGACGAGTTGCTTCCGAACTGCTCGGCAAAGCTCGCGATTCGCGGCGCGCGTCACACCCGGGCTCGGAGCAATCGACGACGAAGTCGAGGCCGGATTCGTCGCCGCGCCGCTGCCGACTTGCGCCAGGACCGGCGTGTTTGCGGCAATCAGCAACACGCTTGCGACACCACAGATAATCCTGAAAATGTTCATAGTCATAGTCCTGTTATGCTTTTAGAATGAATGCCGTATGCCGATGTCGGCGCCAAATGTATTGCCGGCCGGCAGGAACAGCGCACCGTTGATCGCGAGCCCAGTATTCATGGCTCCATGATTGTTCACGAAGCCCACCTGCGCGTAGAGCGAAGTCCGCCGCGAGATCAGATATTGGGCACCAAGAGAAGCCAGCAGCGAGTGGTTCTTCTTGTCGTTCCTGTCACTTGTATATTGGACGCCCGCGTTCAGCGTAACGTCCGAAGCAGCGAAATACGCGAGACCACCTCCGTAAACATTGCTGTTGAATCCTCCAGCAACCTTGTAGTTCGCGAACGATGCCTTGACCGTCACTGGGCCAAGGTGATACCCAAGGCCAAAGACCCGGCCCTCAAATTGCATGGTTGACGGAATCGGCGTATTCAGTTGACTCCCCCCGTTGCTGTCGAAGATCGCCATATCCGTAGTCAAACTGCCGATCTCGTAATCAAGGCTACCGGAATAAGCACGTCCTGCCTGGAACGAACCGGGTACATTGCCGAACGAGTACAGCGCGCGCACCTTGAGACCGTCGATCCGCGGGCTCGTATAGACGATCGAGTTCGGCGTCGCGATACCGGTCGCCAGTACGTTGTCGCCGTAGTTGATTATGTTGCTGCCGAATTCCGACATACCACGGGGATCAAGATGGTCCACCGCAATGAAGAATGGCGAGTATTGCAGACCCGCCGTCACTGTACCGTAAGGACTATCAATGCCAACCCATGCCAACCGACCGAACAAATTGCCATTCGAGTTATTAAAGCCGCCGTTCGTCACACTGATGCCGCTTTCGAGCTTGAAGATCGCACGCATGCCACCGCCGAGATCTTCCGTCCCTGTCAGGCCGAATCGTGAACCGGACCACCCGCCGTCCTGCAAAGAAAACTGTTTTCCTCCATTTCCGCCAGTCGTGACATTCAACGTTTTGCTCGTATACAACATATTCGCATCGAGCACGCCATACAGGGTCACGCTACTCTGCGCACGTGCCGAAGCGGCGAGCCCGAATCCTGCTACCGACAGTGCGGCCGTTAAACCCACTGCCTTCCAAAGTTTCTCATTCATTGATCGTCTCCAATTTTCATGTATTTTTTATATCCATAACAACTGAAAAATATGAATCTGAAACTTCAATACATGGATCGATTAACGTTAATTCACGATCTCTTATTAAATTTGTAGTACAATTTAATATGAAAACACCACATTAATGAAAGCGAAACCTGGATACACGGCCGGCAACTTATTCGGATGGTCTACGCAGATCGACCTAGTGTCAGATCGCGTAACGACAGCATTGAGAAATGGATTCAAATATTCGCTTTGACCGTCGTGCGGACATTCACGAAGCAAGAATGTGGAGGTGGCTCTTCGTGATCGTCAACACCGTCGCTTCGATGTTTTCGACAATGCCTTCGGCCAGTTTCAGCGCGTCGGCAACCAACATCCTCGAAGGAGCAGCATCGGCCACTTCACCGGTGTTGAGCCCGGCAATCAGCACGTGAATGTCCACTTCCGTAAGAGTCACCAACATGGCGGCGACCGTGTTGTACATAGCGGCCTTGACGGCCGTGTGTCGTGTTTCACGATTTCCAGAATTTTCATCTCATCCCTCCGTTACAGCACCTTGGCATCCGGCACGTTCATACCGGACGCCCGGTTCAATGGCTCGACAACCTTCACGTCTTCAGCCGCAGCACGACGGCGACGCGGAGATCTTCCGGCTTCACCGTCGCCAACGGCGTTTTCTTCGCCCCTCGTGATGTTCCGCACCGTTACATAGCTAGGCTCGTTCAGCCGTAAATCAATCGCTACTAAGGCTGGGGGTTTCAGCGAATGTGTTGCACCCCGCCGTCGACTTCACGGACCATTTCCGCCTTGCTGTCAACAATCTCCGCCGCAGCGACGAACGTCGCTTGTGGAAGGCAGACCAACGCCGCCAGCATTTTCCTGGTCTGGTTCGAATTGCCATCGATTTCATATCGTAAGGAATGCTAATATAGTATTGCATGCGTCTCAGTGCTTGCCATCGCTCACCTCTGTCCGGTCATCATCAACTTCGAGAAAGGTTTGTGGCGCGGCATGCCTTCGCCGCGTGGACGCCAGAGATTGGCGAACGCAATGCCGAGCGCCGCAAGCAATGCCAGCATCGCTGCAGCCAGAAACAGGCGACCGAGCGACCAGTTCTGCGCGAGCAGGACGCCGCCGACCACGGGCCCGATGCTCGACCCGGTACGCCCGATGGCCGCCGTCCAGCCAACACCTACAGTACGCACGCCGGCGGGATAGAGGCAACTAGCAATGGCCGGAAAGGTCAACTGACCGCCGACAATGCACGCACCCATCACGAACAGCAAACCAAACGCCGCGTTGCCCGCGCCGATCACCCGGCCGAGCGTGAAGACCATCGCGGCGCCGGCAACAAACGCCACGGCTACGGCAACAAACGGCGCGCCTCGCCTCACGATCAGCGAAATCAGCAATGCTCCCGTGATCGCACCCACATTGAACACGACCACGCCTAATGCGGCCCGATCGGGGGCTACTCCGTTCAGGTTGAGGATAGTAGGTATGAAACTCGCCAGGAAGCTCGACAGGATCATGCTGGCAAGCACGCCGAACCAGAGCGCAATTGTCGCCGCGAAGCGCCCCTCGGCAAACAGGTCACCGACGAACCGAGCCATCATGTCGCTCATGAAACCATTGCTTGCCTGCATGACCGAGTTGGTCGTTGCCTCGCCCGGAATGACCAGCAGCACCGGAATGATTGCCGCGAGTGCGCACGCTCCGCCCATGAGGAACACGAACGGCCAACCGAATTTCATCATCAACGCCGCCGTGATCGCGCCGCCTACGACCGCACCAAGCGGGTAGCCTATGAACATAAGGATGACGAGCGACGAGCGTCGTTCCGACGAAGCGCTTTCGGCTGTGATTGCTGCGATAGGTGGAATCGCGCCGCCCATGCCGAGGCCGCCGAGAAACCTCAACGCTGCGAGTGTGCCTGCTGAATTCGCGAATGCGCAGGCCATCGTGAAGCCTCCTGTCACGATCAATGCCAATACCAGCATCTTCCTGCGACCGAAACGATCGGCAAGCGGCCCAATGATCAGCGAACCCAGCACAGTGCCGACAAATCCCGCACCAAACACCCGTCCGAGCGATGCATGGTCGATCTCCAGCGATTTCGCCAGCAGCGGCGCAACGAACGACAGCACGAGGTTGTCGAATCCATCGATCATGGACACGGCGAAACAGACAAGTGTGATGCTAATGACCGAGCGTCCAGCGCCGCCTCCATGGTGCGCAGCTTCAAGATGATTCATGGTGTAACGTCTCCGTGTGCAGGCTTTCTAATTTGATCGGCATGTCCGCCATCGAATTAGTCAAGTTGTTGAGGATTGGGAAATCGTGAACACAATGTATTCGTATTCCTTATTTACTCAAAAATTCGAACCTGCATTGAATTGCCAGTTACGGCCTCCTACGCGTCGAAGGACTGATCTGTCGAGGACCGCGCCATGCTGGCCCACCGCGCGCCACAGCCAGAAAATTGGCGCCGCATTTCCGATAACTTGTCAACAACGTGACGCCACCATGACCGGGAGCGCTACCGACCTCGCCAGACCGGTTTGCGTTTTTCGGCAAATGCCCGCAGGCCTTCCTGGCGGTCCTCTGACTGGAATGCCTTGGCAACCAGGGCCCCCTGACCTTCCCACATCCCCGCCTCGTTTTGTTCGTTCGCAGCCTGCACGACGGCCTTGCTCGCAGCCAAGGCCAATGGCGAGTTCTCCACCAAGCGCTGTGCCAGCGCCAAGGCGTCCTGCAGTGCGCACCCCGGAGAGGACAGTTGGTTGACCACCCCCTGCTGGTGAAAATACACAGCCTCGCGGATATCACCGGTCAACGCCAACTCCATCGCCAGATGGTGCGGCATGCGACGCGGCAGGCGAAACAGGCCGCCGCCAATGGCGACGGAACCATTACGCACCTCCGGAAGACCCAGCTTCGCACTGGATGCCGCAACGATGAGGTCGCAGCTCAGGCACAGCTCCAGCCCGCCGCCGACGGCATACCCCTCCACAGCCGCGATCAGTGGCTTGATGGACGGCCTGCGGAACATGCCGAAACCACCTCGCTCCGGCGTGGCCGGCCGCTCGCCCCGCGCCAGCGCCTTCAGGTCGGCACCCGCGCAGAAGGTATCGCTCGCGCCAGTGATGATCCCCACGAACAGGTTGTCGTCCGCATCCAGCATGTCCATGGCGACCTGCATCTGATGCGCCGTGGCCAGATCGAACGCGTTCCGCGCCTCGGGACGGTCGATCGTGATGATCAAGATGCCACCTTCGCGCCGAGTCTTGATATTCTGCGTTTCGCTCATGGCTGACTCACATCGAGAACGAGAAACCGCCGTTGACCGGATAGGTCTGGCCGGTGATCCAATCGCTGGCGCCAGACGCCAGAAACAGCACCATGTTAGCCACGTCGGTAGGCCTACCAGGGCGGCGGATGACATAGTGCGACATCATCTTCTTGAGCCGTTCGGGGTCATCCTTCAGGCGCGCTTCGATCGGCGGCGTGAGCGTGGCCGCGATTGCCACACAGTTGGCCGTAACCTGGTAACGCCCCATGGAACGAGCCACTGCACGCATGAGGCCGGCGGCGCCGGCCTTGGCCGCGGAATACACTTCAAGATCGGATTGGCCAACGCGACCGGCGTCGGAGATGATAGTGATCAGGCGACCGCTCTTGCGCTCGATCATGTCCGGAATCACGGCGCTCGTGCAGTTGATGACACCATACAGATTCACATCCACGGCACCGCGCCAGACTTCCGGCCCAACCTCCCAGAACGGCTTGCGACCATCAGGTGAGGGATTGGCGCCCAGGTTGCCTGCATTGTTGACCAGCACGTCGACCGGGCCGGCCAGATCGCGCACCTGGGCGACCATGGCCTTGACATTGGCGTAGTCCGTCACGTCGGCCTGCACGGCATGGGCCTTACCGCCAGCATCGCAGATGTCCTTGGCGACTGCCTGCGCGCGCTCCAGGAAGTAATCGTTGACGATTACGGTTGCGCCGTGGGCTGCCAGGTGTTCGGCCACTTGCTTGCCGACACCTTGGCCGGCGCCCGTCACCAGCGCCACGCGCCCTGTCACTTCAAGAATGTCGCTCATACTCGTCGTTCCTTTCCAGTCCAGTAGGGATCTCTTAGTTCTCGCTTCAGGACCTTGCCCATCGTATTACGGGGCAGGTCTTGGACGAATTCGATGCGGCGCGGCCGCTTGTATGACGCCAGGTGCTGCTCACAATGCGCCAGCAAGTCGGCCTCGTTCGCTGCATGGCCGGGCTTGAGCTGGCAGAACGCCAGAACCTGCTCGCCGAAGTCCTCGTCAGGGATGCCGATAACCGCGACGTCCTCGACCGCGGCATGCCGCAGGAGTGCTGCCTCGATCTCGGCCGGATAGACGTTCACGCCACCGGTGATAATCATGTCCTTGACTCGGTCGGTAATGTACAGATAGCCATCCTCATCCAGAAAGCCAACATCTCCGGTGCGGAAGAAGCCGCGCACATCCAGCACGTCCTCGCCGAGCGCAGGTTCGTTGAGGTAATGCTTGATCGTGACGGGCGTCTTGACCCACAACTCGCCAATCTGGCCCACTGGCTGCAGGTGATCGAGGTGGGCAGCGCGAACCTCGACCGACACATGACGGAAAGGCAAGCCGCTTGAACCTGGCTTTCGCTCCTGCATGTCGGGCAGCATCGTGCAGATCATGCCGGTCTCGGTGGAACCGTAGGTCTCCTGCAAAGTGTCGCGGCCGAAGTAAGACAGCATCCACTGCTTGAGCGAATAGGGAACCGGCGCCGCCCCTACCGAGACGCGGCGGATGGAGGACACGTCGTACCGTGCCAATACTTCGGGCGGCAGCGCCGCCAAGCGCTTGAACATGGTAGGCACGCCCGCCCAGTGATGGACGCCGTGCTTCTGGATCAGCTCAAGTACGCCCTCGGCGTTGAACCGGCGTTGCAGCACTAGCGTGCGCCCCTTCCGAATTGCGCTCCACGTCTGGTTGGGACCGGAACCGTGATGCATGGGCATGTTGACGAGTTGCACCCGCGCGCCCTCGACGAAGCCTGCCGCGTCAAGGCTTTCGTAGTATTCGCGCATCGTGGCCAGGTCGGTCGTTGGCCTGCCCAGGGCCACCCCTTTCGGCCGGCCCGTGGTACCCGAGGTATAGATCAGCAGGCTGGCCTCTGACAGTGATTGGCGCACCACTTCGGGCGCCTCCAGCAGTTCCGGCCAATGCAGAAAGCCTTCCCCCGGCGTTTCAATGCTCACGGCCAATGGCACCCGCGCGGCCTTGACCGCCCGCGCAGCTACGGCCAGATCTTGCGCGTCGGTGATGAACACCCGTGCGCCGCTGTTGGTCAGCAGGAAGGAGGCCTCTTCGTCGGTCAGCCTCCAGTTCACGCCCAGGATCGAGCAGCCCAACTTCGCAAGGGCACCTGCTATCACCAGCCATTCCAGGCGCACCTCCATGCTGAGCGCCACGATGTCGCCGCGCTCCACACCGGCCTGATGCAACGCTTGCGCGACCCGGTTGGCTCGCTCGTTCAGGCCCCGCCAGGTTAGGCTGCGCTCTCCTTCAACGCAGGCCAGCACATCAGGGGTTTGGGCAGCCCAGTATTCAATGCTGCCTGGTCGAATCTCGTCGGTCACGTTTCTTCCTACTGGCAAGACATGGTGACTAAAATGTAGAATACTTGCGGTACGGCAAGCAAGTATCGCTTTCCCTAGAGCGCTCACTTAAGTGGGCTTCCAAGATCACGCAACCTTCCTAACGCACACGTCGAACCATGACACCCTCCCTACTCAAACCCACGCTATACCAAGCAGAACCAGCACCCAGCCCACCTTCGCTCCGAGGCATGAATTGCAGCATCTGCGGCCATGTGTTCTTTCCGCCCCAGAACCTGGGCTGCGAGCGATGCGGCGCCGTCGGCAACGTATTGCAACCCCGCCAACTTTCCGGCAGCGGCTCGCTGATGGCGCGTGTCACGGTGCACGTTCACGCCAAGCCGGAGCGCCCCGCCCCCTTTGTCATCGGCACCGTACGTCTGGACGACGGCCCGATAGTGCGCGCGCTGCTGGATGCCTCGCCCGACGCCCTCCCCCCGATCGGCAGCCGTATGGTCGCAGTGCTGTCTCCAGTGGCATCCGCGGAAAACGCTGTCGCGCACGACTTGCGCTTCTCGCTCGCGCAACCAAACCCGTCCCAGGAGTAAGCCATGCCCGCCACCCTAGCTTCTCTGCGCCCCGTCTACGTTGTGGGTGTGGGACTGCATCCCTATCAGCCGCTGAGTGATACGCCCTACGTGCAACTCGGCCTCACCGCAGCTCGCGACGCCTTGGCCGATGCGCGCATACAGTGGGAACTCGTGGAGTCAGCCTACGTCGCCAAGGCCCTGCTTCCCATGGCCGTCGGCCGACCGATGCTGAGGCACCTCGGCGCCACCGGGCTGCCCATCACTCACGTCGAGAACGCATCAGCCTCCGGCTCCGCCGCTTTCCGCCAAGCCTGCATGGAAGTCGCCTGTGGAATGAGCGACATCTCCTTCGCCATTGGCGTGGACAAGCCGACCACGATGGGGCCGCGCGCGGAAATGCTGACCGGCATCCCTAGCCTGGCTGACGATGCGATCGTCCCGTTTACGCAGTTCGCATTGCTGGCTGATGCCTACGCGCACCGAACCGGCTGTTCGTTCGAAGATATTGCGCGCGTCGCGGTCAAAAACCTGCGCAATGCCAGCCTGAACCCGTTTGCTCAGCGCCAGCAGGCCAAGACGCTGGACGAAATCCTGGGCGGCAGGAAGATCTCCGGCCAGTTCACAAGCCTGCAATGCACCCCCGTGGGCGAAGGCGCAGCCGCTGTGGTCGTTGCTTCGGAGGAAGGTCTACGTCGCGCCGGCCTGGGATTGGAGCGCGCCGTGCGCGTGACCGCTTCGGCAGCTCACAGCCAGCGCGTCTATGCCGACCCCACGCGCTACGACGAAATGCTGACCCAGGAAACCGTCGAAGCCGCGTTGACGCAGGCAGGCGTTTGTGCCAGCGACCTCGACGTGATCGAACTGCACGACGCCTTCACGGTCGAGGAGCTTGAATATCTCGAAGCCATCGGCGTATGCGGTCACGACCAAGCAGCGGGCCTTCTGAAGGAAGGCGCCTTCGACATTGGAGGGCGGTGCGCCGTGAGTCCCTCGGGAGGCTTGATCGGCATGGGGCATCCGATCGGCCCTACGGGCATCGGGCAGATCGCGGAGGTCACCAAGCAATTGCGAGGCGAAGCGGGCGCGCGGCAACACCATGGTGCACGGATCGGGCTGGCGCATATGGTCGGGCTCGGCGCGGTATGTTTTGCCCACGTCCTGCAGAGCCTCTAAGAGGAATCGTGTTCTGACTCCGTTATTCAGCGACGAATTCGGATGTCTCGGCACTTGGTGAACCTCGAGGCCGTTAACACCCATGAGAGGGTAACCATGACATCGGCGCTCCGATCCTGGGGCGGGCGCAGACGGGGATTGCAGCGTTTTGAACGCTTACGTTGCTTGCTGCAATTCCTAGCCCGCTCACATTCTTCCGATCAAACGTAGGGTTTATGTCCATCGCTATTTTCTTGTGAGCCGTAGCACAAATAAATAAAATACCTATATGTCAAGCACCAACCCATTGCCTTCCGAGGCTCCGAGCCCCGGCATCACTACAGACACCCCTCGTGTGCGCCGTACACAGGCCGAACGTGTCGCCGAATCGGACCGCCGCCTGATGGAAGCCGCCATCCGGCTCATCGCCCGAGTCGGCTATACCCGTACCACGCTCGAATCCATCGGCATCGAAGCTGGCTATAGCCGCGGCTTGGTCCAGCACCGCTACGGCAGCAAGGACCAGATGCTGGAAGAACTGGTCAACAAGATCGCCACGGACCAACGAGAGACGCTGCTGGCGCGACTGCAAGGTCTGCGTGGCATGGACGCGCTGCTCTGCGAGATCGACTGCTATCTCGAAGGCATGGACACGCCGTCCGAACGCTCCCGCGCGTTCTACATGTTGATGCAGGAATCGCTGGGACCCGCTCCACACATCCGCAGCGCGTTTGCAGCCATCGGCGCACGCTGGCAACGGGCGCTGGCTCGTCAGATTGAGGTCGGGCAGCAAGCGGGCCAGATCCGCTCCGATGTCGACCCCGCCTGCGAGGCACGACTATTGATCGCCACACTTCGCGGCCTGCGCATGCAGTCCATGCTCGATCCGCACACCAGCAATATCGCGAAGTCCATCGACTCGCTCAAAGACGGTCTCCGCGCCAGACTGCTGCAGACCCCATAGACGGCTCAGGTCCTTCCGATCAAACGTAGCATTTATGCCCGATCGTTATTTACGTGTGATCTATATCGCAAATAAATAAGATGACGATATGTCAAGCACTCACCTATTGCCTTCCGAAGTTCCGAGCCCCGGTGCGAACACCAAATAGACACTAAAGCGCGGATGTGGCGAAGCGGCACTTGGCGAGCACCCGGCTCATGAATTCCGGGCCTTGCTATGTGCCCAACACTTTGGGATAGCGACGGAAGGAAGCGGCACGATCCAATGCCCGAGCGAGCTACAAACCTGAGATGCCGTAGGCTACGGCAATGTCCACAGCCTCTATCCTGAAATATTCGACGATGGTCGAGCACTTCAGGCGCCGGCCGTTGGCACGCGCATCCATCACGAAATCGATTGACCATGCCTCGCTAGGCCCTCCCCGCAACGCCAGTTGCTCACGTTCGATAAGACGCCGCGGCGCCGACGCATCACTGAAACGCCCCGTTCGGCTCTTGGCCGCAGGGGGCGCTTTTTTCATACTGCGCTCGCTTACTCCGCAGCGCTCGTGCGGAATTGCCAGCGCCGCGCATTGGCACGGGGTGACGGGCTCTGCCGGCGGAACTCGACCGCGATTCCGCGTTGCGGCGCATCGGCGACGAACGCGTCGAGCAGTTCGAGCACGTCGTGATCGATGTAGTCGGCGCGTGTCGCGTCGATAATTACCACGGCCTGATCGGGAATATGCCGCAGATGGCGCTTCACCTGGACCTTGCCGAGAAACGATACGTCCTTGCGGAACGACAGCAGGAAGTGATCGTCATGCTGCGCAAGCGTGACCGGGCTCTTCAGGTTCGCGACAGCGACGGTAAGGATGCTGCACGCAAGGCCGAGCGCGATGCCGAACAGCAGGTCGACCGCGAGCACGCCGGCGATTGTCGCGACAAACGGCGTAAGCGCGGCTGCCCCCTGTTTCGCGACCGAGCGGAACAGCTCCGGCTTGGCCAGCTTGAAGCCGGTGTGGATCAGGATGGCCGCAAGACTCGCGAGCGGGATCAGGTTGATGAGGTCAGTGAGCGCGAACACGCTGACGAGCAGCAGCACGCCGTGCACGACGGCCGACAACCGGCTTTGCGCACCCGCCTCGACGTTGACCGAGCTGCGCACGATCACCGACGTGATCGGCAACCCGCCCATCACGCCCGCGACGAGATTGCCGACACCTTGCGCCTTCAGTTCGCGGTTCGGCTGGGTCGGCCGGCGCTTGGGGTCGATCTGCTCGACCGCTTCGAGGCTTAGCAGCGTTTCAAGGCTGGCGACGATGGCGAGCGTGATCGCGACTTGCCAGACTCCCGGATTCAGAAGTTGCGCAAAATTGGGGCCAAGCTCCGCGTGCTTGAGCGACGAGACAAACGCGGCAAACGACGCGAGTTCGGGCAGCGCGACCCGGTGCGCGGCTCCGGGCGCGAACGCGGGCGCCAGCGCGCCGAGCGCGAGCGTCGCGCCTATGCCTAGCGCAACGACTACGAGCGGAGCCGGCACTGTTCGCACGATCGCGAAACGGCGCAGCGCGGGCGACTCCCAGGCGGCCAGCAACCCGAGCGACGCGAGCGCGAGCGCGGCCGCGATCCACGCGGCCGGCAGGCCAGGAAGTGCGGCGAGCGGTTGCGCGGCACTGCCGCCGATACCGAGCGCGAACGGGATCTGCTTGACGATCAGCAGCAGCCCGATCGCGGCGAGCATGCCTTTGATGACGGGTGACGGCACGTACGCCGCGAAGCGGCCGGCACGCAACATGCCGAAGCCAAATTGCAGGATGCCGGACAGCAGCACGGCGAGCAGGAACGCGGGGAAACTGCCGAGTTGGGCAATGCCTTCGACGACAATCACAACGAGGCCGGCTGCGGGGCCGCTGACGGACAGCGACGAGCCGCTCAGGAGCGCGACGACGAGTCCGCCGACGATGCCGGACACAAGCCCGGCGAACGGCTCGACGCCGGAGGCATTGGCGATACCGAGACACAGCGGCAGCGCGACGAGGAAGACGACGAGGCCGGCGACAATGTCGCGTGGCAGGGAGGACAGACGCTCGTTCAGGTTCATGATGGGAATGGGGTTCCGTTGGGGCATTGCGGAGGCGCGGCGCGATCAGCCGAGCGCCGGCGCGAGGTCGTTGGGTACGGCAGAGGCGTCGACCGGCAGCGTCGCGTAGCCGGAATCTAGCTCCTTGAGGCGGCCGTCGGCGAGCGAAAAGATCCAGCCGTGCACGAGCGGCGGGCGTTCGCGATTGCGCACGATCGGCGACGCGCGCAACTGCCGGACCTGCTCGAGCACGTTCAACTCACTGAGGCGGTCGGCGGCGGCCGTGTCGTCGAGCCCGGCGAGCACGTCGCGGTGGCGGCGCGCGAGTGCGCACAGCGGCGCGATGCGGCGCACCACGTGCGGCAGGTCGGACGGCGGCGGCAGCAGCGACGCACGCACGCCGCCGCAACCGTAGTGCCCACAAACGATTACGTGGTCGACCTCGAGCACGCGCACCGCGTACTCGAGCACGCTGGCACTGTTGTCGTCGTCGGGGTGGAACAGGTTAGCGATGTTGCGGTGGACGAACAGGTCGCCGGGCGCGCTATGCGTAATGGCCTCGGCCGGCACGCGGCTGTCCGAGCAGCCAATCCACAGCACGCGCGGATTCTGGCCACGCGCGAGCGCGTCGAAGAAGCCGGCCGTGCGTTCGCGCGTTTCGCGGGCCCAAGCGATGTTGGCGGCCAGCATGCTCTTGGGGTGATTCATATGGATTCCTTTTTATCAAGGACAAACTCAAAATTAAATACTCGTTAATTGATCACCGGGTTCCCCGACAACCAGATCCTCGGCGCCGCTGCACTCGACCGGCAACGTTATGACGCCGGCGGCTCGCCCTCGAGAGCGACAATTACCACACCCCGGAATCGATACCCGATCCATCCAAGAATATCGTTACCGGCAACGGAAAATTATGAATTTAAATTCCCGCATCAATCACACAACCAACTCTGCACCTCCAATTTACGGATCATAGAAATTTACCCAACATCATTAAAACACCATCCATGAAAACCATACTTCGCATCAGCACCATACCAACCATTAATTTTATTTTTAACGTGATACTCACCTTTTAATCGGTCACAAAATTCCATCTCGGATCAATTTTATAAAAACTGATGCCATGCCCGGAAACCATTCCGACCATATCTTTGCACCCACCGCAATTGACTCACCTCTTCTCCCAGAGAATTTCCATCAATTGATAGCACGAAGAAACTCATTGCGAGCCTGGGTGTTATGATCAAATTCACCGACGTAGCATTGAGTAATAACACGCTCGTCGCCGCGGCGGTTTTCGCCCATGAGCAAGCACAGTTGTTCTGCTTCGATCAGGCACGCGGCTCCCCGTGCTTTACCGTACGTAACAAGGGCTGTTGCGATCTCATTAGTGATCCACTCTTGGTATGTGAACCGATGGCTGATCGCATCGATCATCCGGGCGATGCGTCCAAAGCCATGCAGACGCCCTCCGGGCAGATAGGCCACGTGTGCTACACCGCGAAATGGCAACAAGTGATGCGGACAAACACCATGGACAGCGATGCTGCGAATGATCACCATATCTTCCTTTCGATCATCGAAGCCCAAACCCAACGCCTCGGCAGGATCAACGTCGTAGCCGTCAAGTAAACGCTTTTGCCAAAGTTCCCGCACGCGTTGCGCCGTGCGGCCTGTATGTGCGACGTCTATTTCGATACCACTTGCTTTGAGCAAGCTACTTACCGCCATTTCAAATGCGGCGGGATCGAATTGACGAATGCGCCGAATTTCCGCAGGCGCTTGGCCGTGCACATCGCATGCGCTATTTTCCTTGCCGCCAAACATGCAATCATTCTCCATAAAATATCCTCGACAACCTCACAAAATATTGCCATCTTTTATTATTTACATAAATTGACATGCGAGATGCCTTCTTGAGTAACTCAACAATAATTTGACAATCACGCCTTCCCGATAACGTAGATGCAGATTTAATGTTTAACCAATTACACAAAACAATTCTGCGACGGCGATGCAAATTACGAAGCCAAATACAATATGGCAGATCTACGAGGCAACCATCAAAAATCGCGCACGCTTTACTTGCCGCACTACCATGGAAGAAAAATCAATATATTTGAATAGATATCAATCAAGACTCCTTGCCCACTTCAATTGGGGATGGGGCATTCAAATCCCAGCCAGCACAACGTTCAGGTATCTCACCCGCTTCGAATTAGTCCTGTCGACGATGACCCTCACGCGCTCCCCCGCCCGCGGCATGTTCCCAAGATCGACGAATTGCCGGATCGCGATTTCTCTGGGCCTGTCGTTGACGTAGAAGGACAGGACTATGCGCATCTGCGGTACCTGGTTGAGCGTGACTCCCGTCTGCGCGATCTCGACGACATCGGCGACGACCGGATATCCGTCCGTGATCGTCGTGTCGTCCCGAGTTGTCGAGATGATCCGGGGCAACACGACCGACATTGAAATACTCACTGCAATGAGTGCGATCGAGACGGTTACACCCACCACCGACATCATCGAAAACACCATCACACCGGCTCCCCGTTCAACGTTCCGATACACATTTTTCAAGTACAACCGAATAGTGCTCATCCGCACAATTGCGCGACCAATCACTTGAACTATCCATCGCGATTCCCCGTTTGTTGATGCACACTGGCGCAGGCCGCTCGGGGCGGCGCTCGCACCGGCGCCACCCTTGGTTCACGTCACTGCGACTTCACGCCCTGACCTTCCTTGGGTGCGCTGCTGTCAGACGAGTGCACCGAGTCGACCAGCTTACGCGTATGAGTCGTCGCCGAGTCAACCGCGTCATTCGTCGCAGAGCGCACGCTCTGACTGACCTGCGTCTGCGCAGCGCTGGTCACCTGATCCTTGACCGACTGGAGAATCTGGCCGAATTGCGCAAATGCGCTCACGGACAGAGAACCGAGAAGGAATCCGAACAAAATCTTCTTCATAATTTCATGATCCTTTCTAATGATGTGGCCCGGCGATCATTTTCGCCGGCCGCGTCTGGAAGGCCTTGAGCGGAGTGGCTACCCCATCGGCTCCCAGGAGCCGTGGGGGTTCCGCTCGAGGCCAGTTACTTAGCGGTCTTGAACGGCGCGAAGAAATTGGACGGCATTTCCTGCGGAAAGCCAGCCGCGCTGGTAGGCCGCAGGTCGTTCATGTTGACGTTGAAGTCGTAGGACTTCTGTCTTTGCTGCGCATCCTGGTGCGCGGCAACCTGCTGGTCGACCGATGCCTTGATGTTGGCCATGTGCCCCAGCATCTGGCTACCGATCTGCTGAACGCCGCCGATCACGTTGCTCGCGTTCTGGGACGACGCCACCGACATATCCGGGACCCCGCTCATGAACGGCTGTGCCATCGAACTGCTGGCGTTCTGTCCAACTTCATGTGCACTGATGCACGCGGACAGGATTTCCGTCGGATCAATCATCTACTGCTCCTTTTCAAGTTCGCGCCGGCTGGCGCATTCGATACAAGGCGTGCGTCACGACGGACATCTGAACGACTGAAGGATGCCCGACCAGATCGGCGATGGCGTCGTCAACGCTTGCCATTCCAGACGGACTCTCCCGATGCTCGTCTGATACACCCTTTCGCGGCGGTCGGCCGTTCCGCCTGCCGCCTGCCCCGCGTCGAAGAAGCGGAACAGCGCCCACGGTCCGTCGAACTGAAGCGTATTCAAACGACCGTCGACGGATTTCAACTGCAACTGGACCGCAAGCTTGGAGTTCTGCCCGCTCCAGTCGATTCGCTGCGGAGAAGCCATCCCGTGCGCATAGCGCAGCGTCTGTCCGCCAATGACCAATTGCGCTTCCGATATCTGGGAATCCATGTCGAGGAAGCGCAGGACGGCGGATACGCGTAGATGCCCGGACTCGTCGAGCGTCACACCACGGATGCGATCCGCCATCTCATACGACGCCAGCACGCTCGGGCTTACCAGGCCGAGATCCCCACCGTTCGAGCGCAACGCCTTCCACGGCGTGCTCGACGTGTCAACGTACGGCGAAAGGTGATCGCGGAAATACGTCGCCATCAACCCTTGGGCGCTGAACAGGCGCTCAAAATCCTCCACACCCGCGTCCACCCGCGCGCCGCGGCGGAACGGGTAGCTGCTCGTGAATCCGGTGCTGCACACGGTCGATGTCGCTCCCGCCGCACCGCGATTGAGCAGCACGCCCGACTCGCTGGTCGTCATCGTGCTGCCGTTTCCGATCAGGTCGAGCATGATTCCCCGCACCGGCTCAGGCTGACGCGCGGCGGTTTCCTTTAGCCGCGAGAAGGCGTCGTATTGCGCGGGCAGGACCTGCCCCGCCTGCAACGCGCCGTTGACGAGCCCCAATTGCCGGTACAGCGGCTCGAACAGCCTGGCGAGCGGGTTGCTCGTCTCCCCGCCGGGATTGTTGAGCTGCGCGGCCAGTTGCCGGATGGCCTGGAAGTGATCCTCGACGACATACTCCGGCAGCAACATGGTGCGATAGTGCTGGCCACTCAACTCGCCCACGATCTGGCGCCGCCCCTTTTCGAGACGATATTTCTGACGATCGATCCAACTGTCGATATTGCCTTCATCGCTCGCGCCGGTAAGCGTCGTCTCGCGCGCCGCGAAACGCAGCAGGCTTGCGAGCGGCGACTGCGAATCCATGATCGCCGCGGCCACCTGTGACGCGTCGTCAAGACCTGTGACGCTGCGCACCGTCACGTCGTTGAGGAAGTTCTGCCAACCGGCGATATAGTCCTGCAGGAACTGAGCACGAGTGGAATCCGCGAGCTTCTGCACCAGCCCGTCGATCTGGAAACTGTTGCCACGCAGCGACTCGTCGCGCAGCACCCAACTCTCCTCCTCGAGCATCGCGCGAGCGCTCTTCTCCAGGCGAGGCAGGAATACGTCCGTGTAGCCGGCACGCGTGAACCAGCCAGACACCGCGACGTCGGTCGCCGGGATGCCGCTTCGCATCCGCAGGCTCATCGCCGATTCGAAGCCGGCCGCACGCGACAGCGAGATGTCGTTGACCTGGGCCGGCAGCCCCTGCGCGTGAATGTCCTGCAGCACACGTGTCACGATCGGAATCTGGGCGGCCCGCGCGCGCGCCGAGCGCACCAGGTTCGCGTCCTCTGGCGTGCCTGGCAGCTTCGGCAACTCGATCAGCGCGCGCACGTGCGCCAGCAGCGCGCGGCGGTCGTCGTCACCATACTGCCCGCCCGAAAGGCTGTCCCAGCGGCTGGTCAGCCAGCGCTCGACATCGATCGCGTTGCGCCGATCGGGCCGACATAGCATCAAGTAAACCTTGAGCGTCTGATACACGTCGCCGGGAGCGCCGTCCGCCTGCGCGACCAGCACGCGCCGGACCTCGTTGTACAGCTCCGGCATCAACATCTTCTGCAACTGGCGTTGGTAGGTATCTCGCGCCGCGTCGGCAACGAGTCCATGCTCGAAGTACGGTGTCGCGATCTGCCGCCCGGCGTCTTCCGCCTGCGCTTGCGCGTAGTTCATCTGGCTCGCGACGTCGAGGAGCGGCGAGCCGCCGTCAGGGCCATACGACACTTGGGCCTGCGCAACACGCTTCGCTTCGCTGAACTGCGCCCACACGTTGTCGAGATAGTTGCGCTCGGCGAAATAGCTCCAGCCGAACCAGAGCAGCAGGCAGATCGCCAGCACCGGTAGCACCGTCCAGCGTAGCGCGCGGCCGGCTCGGCCGCGCCACGATTGCGCGCTACTCGGCCCCACGGCGTCGCGCTCGAGCGCGACCTGCCGGAAAAGAGGCGTCCACAGCTCGTCCATCGACCGGGTTTGCGCCGGTAGCCCAGCCGTCGCGCCGCCCAACTGCGCGACGGCCAACTCCGCCATCGATCCCATCCACACGCCGCGCAGCCGCGCGGCCGCATGGAGCTCGCCGGGCACGATCGCGATCTGCAGCCAGACGAGCAGCGCCTTGTGCAGCTCGCTGAGCGTCTCCACGAAGCGCAATTGCGCGTAATTCGCCGCGACCTCGGTCGCCGCGGGTGCAGAGAACAGCACCTGCTGCTGGACGCGCTGCTGCAGGTGCTGCAACGCACCTTGCCAGCTCGCGCCGACCACCGCCGCGCCTTCGTCGCGTGCCTGCTCGGGAAGACAAAAACCCACGCCGGTCGCCCAGCGGCTGGCGTCCAGCAATGACAGCATGGAGACCGCGCCATCGAGCCGGTCAATCCCGTTCAACGCCACATAGACATGCGCTTGCTGCCCGAATACCTCGCGCATTTCCGTGAGCCGGCGATACACCACGTCGGCGAGACGCTTGCGGACATCCGGCGGCGCATCGACCATCGACTCGCTGTCGATGCACAGCACCACGCCGCTGACCGGCGCGCCGCCGCGCAGGCGCCGTAGTCCGTTCAGCAGCTTTTTCCACGCGTCGAGCGACGCGTCGTCGATGCCATCGCGCAAGTTCCAGCGGCCACCGATATCAAACCACACCGCGTCGCTGGTGATGCGGAAATTGAAATCGTCTCCGCGGTTTTCGAGCGGCTCGACCACGAGACTCCGCTCCACGTCGGAGCCGGTCGCATTCACCGCCCTCGCCACCAGACTCGTCTTACCGCTCCCTTCCGCGCCCAGGACGAGGTACCACGGCAGCGTTGCCCGATGCTGCCGGTTCAGCACACCAACCCAGTGCTTCCAGCGGCTGCGCGGCTCGCGCTGCCAGCGGGCCTTCAACTGGCGGTCCAGGTCACGCAGCCGCTCGTCGATGAAATCGGCCCGCATCGCCGGCTGCGATGTACGCACTCGGCGCGGACTCATCGCAAGCCGCGCCCAGATCCCTGCAAGTGCCGGCCAAAGCCCCCAGATCAGCACGGCTGCGACCAGAATTTCACGCACCCAGACCGGCGCGAACGGACGGTAGATTCCCAGTGCGAACAACGGCCCCACCCACCAAATCAGGACCGCTATCAGAACCGCAATAAAGACCCGCAGACTGTTTCGGATCATCGCTTTTTGTCCTCGGTTGCATACGGCGACTGGCCGTCGGGCGCCATCACCATGCCGTCCGGCATCGCGGGCCGCGCGGCCGGGTCGACGCCCGGCGAGTCGGGAGCACCCTGCGTGCGCCTGCCGCCAGCCGGGATCACCTTCCAAAGCACGTCCACCCGCCGGTTTCGCTCATAGGCAGCTGGTGTCTGCGCCGGATCGATCGGCTGTGTGTCGCCGCGCCCCGAATATTCAATGTTGCGCTGCACGGCGTTCTCGGGCGCCTGCGCGCCGCCCGGCAACGCGGTTTTGCGCAGTTCCTCGGCGACGGTGCGCGCTCGCGCTTCCGACAGCATCAGATTGTTTGCGAACTCGCCCGTACGGATCGGCTGTCGGTCGGTGTGGCCGATCACCTCGAGATCCCCTGGCCACGGCGCGAACGCCAATCCGAGCCGCTCGATATTGCGTTCGAAATCGGCGCGCACCTGCGCCTTGCCTACATCGAACGCGCCGTCGCTACGGAACACGAGTAGCCAGCCCTGCGGATGCTTGTACGCCGTGAGCCAGCCCTCGGACAACAGTTGTGGCAACGGCGGCGGCAGCGTTTCCGCGAGATTGATCGTGCGGGTCGGCGGCATCCATGCGGCAAGCGCGTTGCGTATCGGTCGCCCCTGCGAGTCGAGCACCATGCTCGCGATGCCGTAGGTCAGCAACACGACACCCAGCGCGACCACGCCCGCCCGCGTCGGCGTCCACCAGCGGCGACGCGGACGCGTTGGCGTGATCAACCCGGTGCCGAGCGGCTCAGGTGGCACGTGACGCCAGATGAGCGCGTGCAACTGCGAGCGCAGGTCCTGCAGCAGCACGTCACCGCGATCCAGCACACGATAGCGGCCCTGCCAGCCTAGCGACAGGATCAACTCGTAGAATGCCAGCAAGCCGACGGGCGGATCGTCCGCCTTCATCCAGCGCCCGAGATCGGCGAATGCGTCTTCGCCGCCCCACGCGTCATCGTGGAACTCCACCAGCAGACTGCGCTCGCCGTCGTAAGGCACCTGCGACGCGGCACGCGCAGCGTCGCTGACGTTCTCGTCCAGATACGTGCACAGCAGGTACGACGCCTCGCGAATCTGCTCCCATTCACAACGAGAACTGGCGAGCCGTTCCCGGTAGAGCCTCACTTCGAGGCCGAGCTGCGTGCGCACCGCCGACTGGTTGAGCGGCCCGTCCGCGAGATACCGTCGCAACTGCAGGACCGCGGGCAACGCATGCGACACGAACGGATTGCTCCAGCTTGCAGACTGCTGGCCAGCCGTCAGGATCGCGACCTGTTCGCCATTCTGGCTGTAGACCACTGGCGAAAAATCCGCGCCGTCGCGCGGCGCGCGAGCGTTGTCCTCTAGCGCCGGGAACTGCAACACCGCGGGGTTCCGCGCCGGCGGCACCAAAGGATTGGCTTCACCCTGCGGGGCAGCGTTGGCAGACGACGCCGCATTGGTCCGCGAAGACAGCGTCGGCATTCGGATCGCCAGATCGAGATTCGCCATCGCACGGTCGAGCAGCTCGGAGCTCGATGACGCGCGCCGGATAGCAGAGGAAACATTTCTGAGCAGGTTCATAATGGATAGCGGTTCATGCCGTGGCTTACGCCACCTTGCCGTCTCTCAACCCCCATGCTTCGAAGCGCAAGTCCGGAAAATCGCCGACGATGCGCAACGCCATCGCTGACCCGGCCAGCGTTTGCGTCCAGAATGGATCGGTCGACTCGACCTCAAAGTAGGTGCTTTGGGCGTAATAGGGAATCTGGCGCGGCGGGTTGGGCAATGGGATCAGGCGCGCTCCCGGCAACTGCAGATCCACCAGCTTCTGGATCTGCTCCACTGCGCCGAGCTTGGTCTGCTGGGGCAGCAACTGGCGTAGCTTGTCGGCTGGCATCGCGGCCGAGATTGCGAATACGAGCTTCTTGAGGTTCCACTGCTTGTCGACCACGCAGATAAAAACCTGGTCGCCGCGATCCTCGAAGCGAAGCGGCAACACCGGTGTCTCGATCACCCGCGCGAGCGCATGTCGCAACGTTGCCGCGAGCGGCTCGAAGCTGCTTTGCAGATCATCGTGGCGATAGCCGAAGTCGCGGTCGGCCAACTCCTCGTCAACGCCGGGCAGCACGCTCAGGCGCCCGAGCAGGCCGATCAGCTCACGATACAACAGCACGGGCGGCAGCGGATCGAACGCATCAAGATTCGCCAGTCGCATTCGGTACTCGGCAGTCGCCTGCCGCAGCAACAGCTCGATCAGATCCGCGATGCCGCCGCCCGTTGACAGCACCCGCTGCCCGGACGTATTCGCAAGACGCACCCGCAACGTGCTTTGCAGTTCGTCGATCAGTGAATTCAGCACCACGTGCGCCCTCGTGTCGAGCAGCGGTGGAATGAAGCGTGGGTCAAGCAGCACTGCGCGGCTCGCACTACGCCCCGACACGCGCGCGATCGGCAGTGCGACCTCGTCCGAGCGCAGCTGCGATTTCCAGCACAGCCGTGTCACCAATCGGCCAGTCTCGATCGTCAGGTTGCGTGGCGTGCCAGGTGCATCAAGGCCAACGGCCAGGTCCGGGACGTCGGTGGCCGTGACGCGATAGCGCGATGCGGATGCGACCTCGCCGAACGCCATCTCAGGGCCTCCGCTTCGAGCCGCCTGGATCGCGAAGCACGCGACGTCACCCGCCTGCGCCTGCTCGGTCTCGAGCGCCGCGGGCAGTGGGTCATGGGACGGCACCGAGAATGCAGTACCGTCCTGGAACACGCCGCGTGCGCCACGCAGCCCGAGCCGACCGAGCCCGAGCCCGTCCTGATCGACGTCCAAAAGCGTGAAACCCCACCCATGATTCACGGTCTGCCCAAGCCGCGATGCGACCTGGTGCGAAAGATGACGCTCCAGTTGCTGAAAATGCTGCGTCTCGATCAGCATGCCGTCGCTCCACGCGACGGGCCCAACCGGCAAACTGCTCATTGCTTGATTCTCCTTGCTCCCAATTCACTGCGCCGGGCGGGTTTTCCTGCCGCGCCCTCAACGCTTGCGTCGGACGTGTTGAGCTCGACGGGCCCGGGAAGCGACGCGTTGTAGATGCCGCTGCGATCGAGCCACACCGCGAGATGAATCTCCCCACTGCCTTCGATGCGTACGCGCAGCGGCGCATACTGTGCCGAACGCTGCGCGTAGTCGGCGTCCGCAACAAGCCAGATCTCGCCGCTGCGCGGCACGTCGATCCAGAACTGCAGAACCTGGTGCGGCGCGATCACGTGGCGCGACACCGTGACCACCGTTCCGTCCTGGTCCCGGCCGGCGCACAACGAATCGCCGCTCGCCATCGGCACCCAGTCGGCTGCACGCACGATGTACAAGCACGTCTGGACCGGACGCGGCTCGCCGCTCGCGCTGACGTTCAGGCGACTGCCACCTACCAACGTGACGTGCAGCTGACGTGGCTCGATGTTCTTCGAGCCAAACAGCGAGCAACCCGACAGTGCTCCCAGCGCAAACCAGGCAATCAGCGTTCGAACAAATGTCATCAGCTCAGCGTCATCGTGATGGTTTGGGAGGGTGCGATGGTCTGCCCGGCCGTGTTCTGGTTGTTGGGCAAATTGGTATCGGTCAGCCTGGTCTGCGGCGCGCCCTGGATCATCACCTTGCCGGAGCCCGTTACGTGTCGCGACTGGCCGGACACCGTACCCGACGCAGCGCCTCCCATCGAACCTGCCTCGTCGCCATGCGTGATCGGGATGATGGTGTTCAAGTTGTGAACCGGCCCGCCACAATAGATGATGGTCGGAACGTTCGGCACGGCCTCCGGCTTGTTCGCAATGTTCGGATACGAAATCGGGATCGCGAGTGGCGGCGTCTTGCAGACATCCGCGCCCGACATCGCCATACCGCCAGCAGAGCAATTGGCAAACATGAAAACCTCCTCCTTTAAACAGATTCAACCCATGTGGATCTGACCGGCATCCATCTTCAGCAGTGCGTCCGCCGTCACGACCGCGCTTTGCGCGTGTACACCCAAGTGACATTCCGTATGAATGAACGTATTCCCGGCGTGCGTGGCGTCGGTACCGCTGACGTGCGCGAGACGTTCCGCCGCCGCCTGTGTCACCACCTCCGCCCGGCTTGCGATATGGGCCGCCTCGAGATCCAGCCGGTCGTGCGCCCGCACGCGTACATCGTGCGCCTTCAGCAACACGCTGGCCTTGCCGAAATCAAGCGAGACGGATGCCGCGTCTCCACGTCGCTCGAGGATCGCGAGCACCCAGCAATCGCCCGTCGCCAAGTACAACTGGACAAGGTCGTCCGGCTGCGGCTTGACAAGGCAACTGACCGCCGTACGCGCCAGCCGCGGCGCACCGCCTGGCTCCGTCGCAACCCACCACGCGCCGTCCAGCGCCGTCTCACTGACTCGACCGATCGTCATGTGTCCGACCGGACCCGCGGCAACCTGCCGCTTAAGCGATGTCGACACCGGTTCCTGCAACCCGCTGTCGCGGGCCCTTGTCTCGCTCACATCAGGTGATTGAAGAATCGTCATCGTCATACTCCTCTTGCTCCCGGTTGAGTACGGTGCCGCCATGGACCATCATCCTCTTCACTCGCTTCGACGAAAGTCGCTTGACGCGTGTCCGCAGCCCGCCACGCGAGCCGCGGTTGTCCGATCAGGAGACCATTGCGACAATCACAACCGTGCAATCCAACGTGGTCCAGTGTCGCGCCGCGAGCGTCCAGCCCGCGCAGTTGCGCTCCCTCCAACTGAACGCGCAAGAGGCGCGCACCGCGAATCGCGATACGAGGCGCGCACAATCCCTGCATATCGCTGTCAATGACGCTCGCGTGATCGAAAATCGATTGCGATAAGTCAGCATTCCGTATTGAAAGATTGATCAATGTCGCGTTGTCGAAGCTCGCGAGACGCAAGCGACTCGAGCTAATCTGACCGTCTTCCCAGGTACAGTGCGACCAGGCAGCCTGTGTGAGTTCGCAGTCGGTCACGGTCATCCGCTTGATTTTCGAGCCGATCCAGCGCACGTTGATACCTCGGCAAGCATCGAGCGTGCATTGGTTGCACCCGCTCTGCCCGACGATGAAATTCTCAAGCTCCACGGAGCGCACGGTCATGCCGCCAATTTGCGTGCCGATGCACGACGCGTCCGACCAGCGTCCGCCACTCAGCAGGACGCCGTCAAGCTCGCTCAAGATAACCGACACGTGTGCCGCACGCACGCTGTCGAATCTCCAGTCGGATGCGTTCGCTTTCGAAATCATCGTGTCCTGGATCAGGCCACCAACCCACATCGCGTCACGGATCTCGCCTCCGATGAACGACAGGTCTCGAAGCTCACATTCCACCCATTTCAATGTGGCTAGGCTGCAGTCCTCGTAGACCAGGTCCGTCAGCTCACAGCGGTCGAACCGGTTCGCGTCGAAACGACAGTTTACGAAACGCAGGTTGGTCAGGTTGCATTCGGACCACGTCAGGTGGTCGAAATGGCAATCCTGATATATCGCATCGGCCAGCCGGAGCTCGCGATGCGACGATGTATAGTGGCGCCCCTGAATCACCTGCGGCAGTGCGGGGGCAGGCGCCGGGTATTCGATTCCGCTCACTTGGTCCTCCTCGGGACATTGATCCTTCCAGCGTTCAAGTTCCCCTGCCACGCGCCTATCCCGGGCAAATACGCCCACGACGTGCGAGCGCGGATCAGATTGCAATCGCGCATTCGAGTCTCACGCATGTCTGCGCCGTACAGAATCGCTTCTTTCAATGAGCATCGATCGAACGATGCGCCGACTAGACAAGCGTGCATCGCATTCGCACCGTCGAGCACGGTGGATGTCCAGCTTGAGCGCTCCGCTTTCAGATGCTGTGCATTGAGCTGCACGAACGTGCAGTGATCGACCTGCAGTGCTTCCGCACGCAGTTCCTGGACGCTGCACGACTGAAACACACAATCACCGAGGCGCGCACGATCGATCGATGTGCCGTGCGACAGGACCGTTAGCGAAAGCGTGTTCTGTTGCCAAGTGCTTTCCGACAGATTGCTTAGCAGAACGCTCGACTTCATGAGCGTGCATTGCGTGATGGTCAGATTCGCCAGCTTGCATTCGATCAGGTTGAGGTTGTCGGCCCGTACACGGCTCCAGGTCCAGTTGCGCGCGTCGACCTCGTTCCACGACACGCCATCCCACGCAATATCCTGCACGACGCCGCGTGCGCCCCCGCGCCCCCGTACCAACACCATCGACCATGTTCCGCCCGTTATCGTGATGTCGTCGAGCGCGCATTCCTCGACGCTGATTTGCTGGAGTACGACGTTGCGCCATGTACTGCTTTGCAATTGGCTGCGGGCGAGCGAGCCGCCACTCCACGTGACATCGTCGAGCGTGGTATTGACGAATGAACATTCGACCGCGTGCACATGGCTCAGCTGGCAGTTCGTCCATGCGCTGCGATCGAATCGGCAACGCTCGAAACGCACCATTTCCATTCGCCAGCCATCGAATCGCAGCCCGGACAGATCCACATCGCGAATCGTTGCCTCCAGCAGTTCAGTATCGCCAGCCTCGCTGAAATATTTCTGCCAGTCTCGTCCGTCGGTTGGCGCAACCGGCAACGCCGTCTCCTTCACGGTGTCCCGAAACGCGCGCAAGCGAGCTTGGCTATCCCGCGCTTCCTCCAAACTCAACCGGTAACGCTCCAGACGGGCGCCGATTTCGGCACGATTGCGCGGCGGCGGCGAGAACCGAGGATGGTCGTCGGTATCGAGGATCAGTTCCCACACCCAGCCTCGGTCGACGGACGGCATCAGCGCGTGGTCCGCGTGCCGGGTCGGATCGGTGCAGGTCAGGTCGGTGCGCCGCGCGGCAAACGCCATAAGTGCGCCGGCGTCGATCCGCTCCTCTGCATCCTTGACGGCCGTGACGAGCATTGCCGGCGCGTCGTCAAGCACGTAGTCGGTGGGGATCGAGCCGTTCCACCACAGCACGCCAATATCATGGTCGGGCAGCAGCCAGACCGTCTGCTGCAAGAGCGACACCTGCTCCATACCCGGCCGGTCCGTGCGCGTCGCGAGCGCAACTGCCGTGAGCCGCGGCAGTGTTCCCGCGAAGCCTTCGCCGCGCACGCCGAACCCGCTGAGCTCGAAGCGGGCGCCCGGCGTCCAGCTTTCACGACGCGACCATTGATCCGGCGCGGCCTGCTGGAAGTAGCGCAGATCCATGCTCTCCGGCCAGCCCATGTGCGTGCCGTCGCGCGCCATCGCTTCAGGCGTACTCGGGCGGTTCGGCATCCATTGTCGGCGCTCGGGCCAGTCGCTCGCGAGCGCGCCCATCGCGGCCAAAGGTTCGGGTCCGACGCCGAGCGCGCCCACGCGCTGCAGCGGTGCGGCGCCCGACGCGATGCCGAGCGGGTTCTCGCGCAGGCCGCCGGCGACCGCCTGGGTATGATCGATTGCGAGCCGCACGCTCGCTTCGCGCTCCGCCTGCTCGTCGGCCTTTGCGCGGCATGACACAGTCTTGCGCACGCCGTCCAACTCGACCCAGGCGGCCCAATCGACCGTACGTCCGCGCGCACCGGTCGGAGCGTGATGGACCGAATGGCCTGCGAGCAGCCATTCCGCGCAGCGTTTTGGCATCGCGGCCTCGGTCAGCGGCACCGACGGTGCCGCCGCCTTCATCGCTATCCAGACAGCCGTTTCGTGGACGAGGATTGCCGGATCGCTGAGCCGGAAGCCGACGCCGATGCTAATTCCGAGCATGGGGGTCGGGCCCATCTGCGTGCGCGTCGTCGCGACAAGCGCGGCCTGCGGTTTGACATGACGTATCGGCATTAGTAATTCATCCCGAAGCCGAGCTTTTCGAGGTCAATCGATTGTTCGGAGCTTTCAATTAAATTGTATGAAAGCGAAAATTCCCTTCTTGAGGACCTGATCGCTGTCATTGAGAACCTTGAGCCCGTCACGCTTATGTCAGTACCGGTCGTCGACATTCTTGATCCGGTCACGCTCGTCGACGCCCCCGTGGTCGACATAGACACGCCCGTAACGCTCGTCGAAGTACCGGTATTCGAAATCGACGTACCGGTCATACTCTTCGACGTACCCGTCACCGACGCGCTCGCACCCGTGAAGCTCGTCGACGTGCCCGTGCACGACAGCGAGACGCCCGTCACGCCTGACGACTGCCCGGTCACCGAAGTGCTGACGCCCGTCATCGACGACGCAATGCCCGTCATGCTGTTCGAAACGCCCGTCACCGAATTGCTCAATCCCGTGATGCCGGTCGACATCCCCGTGAACGACGTCGACACACCGGTGAAGCCCGTGCTCACGCCCGTGAACGACGTGCTGACGCCCGTGAAACCGGTCGACACGCCGGTAAATGAGGTCGATACGCCCGTGAAGCTCGTATTGACACCGGTGAACGATGTGCTCAGCCCCGTGAACGACGCCGACACCCCGGTAAAGCCCACTGACAACCCCCTGTACGACACCGAGATGCCCGTATAGCTGACCGAGATGCCCGTCACCGACGTCGACGTGCCATGCACGGATAGATTCATGTCCTGACCGACCGACGTCGAGCTGTTGCGCTCGACGGTCTGCTGCATGTCGCGCTCGGCATGCAGCATCAGGCGCTCCGCGCCATACTGGTCGTCGAACGTCAGTTGGCTCCCGTTCTGCGCCTGCCCCGCCTGTTT